>NZ_CP163424.1:2070000-2436427 GCF_041429795.1 Algimonas porphyrae
TCACATCATCAACGGCCCCAATCTCAATCTGCTCGGCACGAGAGAGCCGGAGGTCTATGGCTCGCAGACGCTTGAAGATATCGAAGCGATGGTCAGGGCCTCTGCGGGTGATGCTACCATCGTGTTTCATCAATCCAACGTCGAGGGCGAACTGGTCGTTTTCATACAGGAGGCTGGTAGGTCCGCCGACGCCATCATCCTCAATCCCGCTGCGTACACCCATAGCTCGGTCGCAATCTATGACGCCCTCAAGGCCGTCCCCATACCTGCAGTTGAAGTTCACCTTTCGCAACCCGCTGCGCGGGAGAGTTTTCGCCGTAGATCGCTTGTTTCCGAGGCCGTAACCGGCACGATTAGTGGTTTTGGTGCAAACTCTTATCTTTTAGGGCTGCAAGCGGCGCTCAAACTCGCTAAAGGGGGCGGATAATTTCGGCACGGAGACCCATCATGGCCGCCTCGAAAGGCAATAACGATCTGGAACTGATCAAGGAACTCGCCAAAGTTCTGGATCAGACCGACTTGACCGAAATCGAAATGAAGAAGGGCGACCTGAAGATCCGGGTCTCCAAGAACGGCTCCCCTAGCGCTGCACCGCAAATGATCGCGGCCAGTGCGCCAGCCCCAGTTGCCGCCGCTGCGCCTGCTCAGGCGCCGTCCGCACCTGCGCCCATGCCGGCGGTCGAGAGCAAGGATGGCCATCCCGACGCCGTGACCTCCCCGATGGTTGGCACATGCTATCTGCGCCCCTCACCAGACGCTGACGCGTTCGCAGAAATCGGCGCGCAAGTTAAAGAGGGTGATACGATCATGCTGGTCGAGGCGATGAAGACCTTCAATCCGATCACGGCCCCGAAATCCGGAAAACTCTCTGCCGTCTATGTCGAGGATGTTTCCCCCGTCGAATTCGGCGATTCCCTGTTTCTGATCGAATAGGTCCAAGGCCGTCATGATCAGCAAGGTTCTCATTGCCAATCGCGGTGAAATCGCGCTCCGGATCCACCGGGCCTGTAAGGAAATGGGTCTGTCCTCCGTAGCAATCCATTCGACAGCGGATAAGGATGCGATGCATGTTCGTCTTGCAGACGAATCCGTCTGTGTCGGTCCACCTTCCAGCACCAATAGCTATCTCAACATTCCAGCCATCATCGCGGCCTGCGAGATTACGGGCGCGGATGCCGTCCATCCGGGCTACGGCTTTCTGTCAGAGAATGCCCGTTTCGCGGAAATCGTCGAAGCGCACGGCCTGACCTTTATCGGCCCCACACCCGAACATATCCGCGTGATGGGCGACAAGATTACGGCCAAGGCAACGGTGGCTGCGGCGGGCATCCCCGTCGTGCCTGGCAGTGACGGCGAAGTGGAGGATTTCAACGCCGCAAAATCGATCGCTAAGGACATCGGCTTCCCCGTTCTGATCAAGGCCGCAGCCGGCGGCGGCGGGCGGGGCATGCGCCTTGCGAAAACCGAAGCCGATCTCGACGAAGCCTTGCGTTCAGCACAAACGGAGGCTGAAGCCGCGTTCGGCAATGGAGCGGTCTATCTGGAACGCTATCTGACCGGTCCACGTCACATCGAAATACAGGTTCTGGCCGATACGCATGGCAATGTCGTCCATCTTGGCGAACGTGATTGCTCGCTACAGCGACGCAATCAGAAAGTTCTGGAAGAAGCACCCTCTCCCGCTCTGACGCCTGAGGAGCGGGCGGAGATCGGAGAGATCACGGCCAAGGCAATCAAGGCGATCGGCTATCGCGGTGCAGGCACAGTCGAATATCTCTACGAGAATGGCGAATTCTTCTTCATCGAGATGAACACGCGCCTTCAGGTCGAGCACCCCGTCACGGAAGAAATCACTGGGATCGACCTTGTTCGCGAACAGATCCGCGTCGCATCCGGTTTGCCACTGAATTACCGGCAGGAGGACATCAAGTTCAAAGGACACTCGATCGAGTGCCGTATCAATGCCGAACATCCGTTCACCTTCGCCCCCTCGCCCGGAAAAGTCGTCGATTTCCACGCGCCCGGCGGAATGAATACACGTTTGGATTCAGGACTTTACACCGGCTACTCTGTCCCGCCACATTATGACAGTCTGGTCGGCAAGTTGATTGTCTGGGGTCACACACGCGACGGGGCCATCCTGCGGTTGCGGCGGGCACTGGGCGAGATGGTCGTGTCCGGCATAACGACCAACAAAGCCTTGCATGAGGCCCTCATCGAAGATCCGGAATTCCAGTCGGGCGATTATAACATTCACTGGCTGGAAGCGTGGCTGAAAGACCGTACCGACAGCTGATGCTGCTGGTTATCGACAATTACGACAGCTTTACCTTCAATCTCGTCCATTACGCGCAGGAGCTGGGCGCGACGACCGAGGTCGTACGCAACGACGAACTGACGGTCGACCAGGCCCTGGACGCCGGCGCTGCGGCGATCCTGCTGTCGCCGGGTCCTTGCACACCAGACGATGCCGGCATCTGTCTGGATCTGATCCGTAGGGCTCCCGACACGCTTCCTCTGCTTGGCATCTGTCTTGGTATGCAGGCCATGGGGCAGGCCTTTGGCGGCCACGTCGTACGGGCCAAGGAGATCATGCACGGCAAGACATCCCCCGTCTTTCACAATGGAATCGGCCTGTTTGACGGTCTCGACAGTCCGTTCGAAGCCACCCGTTATCATAGCCTTGCCGTCGAACGGAAAAGCCTGCCCGGAGAGCTGCGTGTGAATGGCTGGACGGATGACGGGGAAATTATGGGGCTTCATCACGCGACCCGGCCTATTCACGGACTACAATTCCACCCTGAGAGCATTGCATCAGAGAATGGTCATGCGTTGATTGCCAATTTCCTGCGTATTGCTGGTTTACACCAAGCCGTATGAGTTTCGACACCGACATCCTCAAAGGACTGAGCCGGAATGTGCGACCGAGCGAAGACCAGCTGCGAGACGCACTGACCTCCATCTTGGCTGGTGACGCGCAATCCGAACAAATTGCTGCATTGCTGCTGGGTCTCGAAATGATCGGGCTCGGCGCGCGCGAAGTCCGGATTGGAACGGAGGTCATGCGCGCCAATATGAAACCCGTGGAGATCGATGCGGACATCATCGACATTGTCGGCACCGGCGGAACGGGGCTGCATACCTTATCCATCTCTACCGCGACGGCCATTGTCTGCGCAGCGGCCGGCGCAAAAGTCGCCAAACATGGCAATCGCGCGGCCTCCTCACTGACAGGAACGGCTGACACACTGTCGGAACTGGGTGTCAATCTGGATGTCACACCTCATCGCACGGCTGATATCATTCAGTCTGTCGGCCTCGGTTTCCTCTTCGCGCCGAACCATCACCCGGCCATGCGTCACGTCGGCCCTGCCCGGAAAGCGCTTGGAATCAGAACCTTGTTCAACATGCTCGGCCCGATGAGCAACCCGGCGGGCGCGCAGCGAATGCTGCTCGGCGTCTGCGATGATAGGTGGCGACGTCCAATGGCTGAAGCCCTGCGGGATCTGGGCGCTGAACATCTCTGGGTCGTCCATGGCAGCGACGGACTCGACGAAATCACAACAACCGGCCCCACCTATGTCACGGAAGTGAAAGACGGACGCATCGCTGATTTCACGATTTCGCCTCAGAGCTACGGTTTAGAGCTAGCAACGCTGGGCAGCTTGCGTGGCGGACATCCTTCTGAAAACGCGGCGTCACTGACCGACCTTCTGGATGGCAACGCCAGCGATTACCGCGACATCGTTATCTTGAACGCTGGGGCAGCCCTGATGATTGCCGGTTTGGCGGGCGATGTCGTCAGCGGCATGGATATGGCCCGCTCAGCGATCGACAGCTTTCACGCACGCCGCATTCTGGCTGAGCTTGTGGTGGAAACGAACCGATGAGCGATGTTCCCGACATTCTGGCACGCATCGCAGCTTACAAGATCGACGAAGTGAGAGCGCTTGATCTGGACGCCATCGACCGGGCCATCGACTTGGCACCACGACCCAGAGGGTTCAAGACAGCCTTGCAAGCTGCAGCTGCTCCGGCTTTGATCTGTGAAGTCAAAAAAGCCTCGCCCAGCAAAGGGGTGATCCGGGATGATTTCGATCCTGTTTCAATTGCAGGCGCATATGAACGGGGCGGCGCGACATGCCTCTCGGTTCTGACGGACGCTCCGGGATTTCAGGGTAGCGCCGATATTTTCAGGCAGGTCCGGAACATATCTGACCTCCCTCTTTTGCGTAAGGATTTCATGATCGGAACCGAACAGGTCCGGGAATCGCGTGCGATGGGTGCGGACGCCATTCTCGTCATTCTTGCGATGACGGATGACAGGACCTCGGCTTCAATCATGGCAGAAGCCGAAGCACTCGGCATGGATGCGTTGGTCGAGACCCATGATGCGGCTGAAATGGAACGGGCCGTTGCGCTCGGGGCGACGCTTATCGGGGTCAACAACCGCGATTTACGTACATTCGAAACAAGTCTTTCAACTTTTGGCCGGGTTGCCGGGCATGCGCCCGACACAGCCCTCTTGGTCGCGGAGAGCGGTATTTTCACGGAATATGACATCGACCAGCTCACATCCGCAGGCGCGCAAGCCTTCCTGATTGGAGAAAGTCTGATGCGGCAAACCGATGTCGAATTGGCGACCCGTCGATTAAGAGGCGCATAAACCTTTCCTTGACAGAATCGGAACAAGTGTAGAACAGAGTGCAATGTTGCCTGTTTGTTCAAGGACTCCGTCATGCTGACCCAGAAACAGAAAGATCTTCTGCTCCTCATCGATACCCGTATTCGCGCGGTCGGTGTGCCACCTTCCTATGATGAAATGAAAGATGCACTCGGTCTGGCGTCGAAATCGGGAATACACAGGCTGATTACGGCTCTGGAGGAACGCGGCTTCGTGCGGCGTCTCCCCAACAAAGCTCGTGCACTGGAAGTGATCAAACTGCCGCAAGGGCTGCAAAAGGATGAGCCGCTTGCGCCCGTTGCTGCCAATGATAGCTACGAAATTCCGTTTGTCGGAAAGATTGCGGCAGGCTTACCGATTGCAGCAATCGAGGACTCCCATAATCTCATGAGCGTGCCGCCCTCAATGCTAGGTAATGGCGACCATTACGCGCTTGAGATCGAAGGCGAATCCATGACCGGCGCAGGCATCATGGACGGCGATGTCGTCGTCGTTCGCAAAACCAATACGGCCCGGAATAACGAAATCGTAGTCGCATTGGTCGATCAGGACGAAGCGACTTTGAAGCGGATCTATAAACGCGACGGTGTAGTCGAACTGATTGCGGAAAATCCGGATTATCCGACGCGCAGCTATGGACCTGACCGTGTCGAGGTTCAGGGTGTCCTTGTTGGCCTCGTCCGCAATTACAACTAAACCGTCTGCTAACTCAGCGTCTACGCCCCTTTCCCCACGGTCTGTTCCGACGGTTGGGATGGATGATCGGCACAAGGGTGAGCGTCTCCTTCATGATCAGATGAACGCCGCCGGTTCGTGACAAGACGCGCTGATCAATCAGCATAGCTTGGCATCCGCGCCTCGCCACCGGACCCGCGTCTCGATCGACCAGCACTACCAGATCACTGTCTCGACAGGCGTCAGGCACTTCTGAAGGGGCCTCGACGATCGTGACGACGTGATCCTTGTGCGTGAAACGACAAGCCAACGCATCGCAATTGGCAAAGTCATCATGGTAGTTACGCCAGGACAGTTCGGGTTCACCCGAAGCTCGTGCGAACTGCTCCCGTCCATAACGGTCAGCCCGGGCCGAGCTTGTCACCGCGAGCGTTTCGTCGATCAGGCTGACGCGCCCGCTTTTGCTGATACGCATATCGGCGCGCGGAGCCATGACCCAAAGACAGAGCGAAATGGCCATGACGCCACACCCGATGATTACGGCCCGCCGCGTTGCAAAACAGGCGAGCGCAAACCCCAGCCCGTAGGTTGCAATGGTCAGAGGCGCGCTGGCCTTCACAGTACCGACAGCGCCGGGAAGCCCGCTGACCCAGTCAGACACGCGCAGCATCATCTCGATCAACATTCCCATCAGCCAGAGCGGCAACCCGTCAAGCCCGAGCGGCATCAGGATGAGCGATATGATGCCGAGTGCCATGACGAGCGGAAACACGCTCATCGCCGCCATATTGGCAAGTAGGCCATAATTGGCGAACCGGCCGAAATGCAGGAGTGCGAAACCGCCTGTCGCGAAGCCCGCAATCAGGCTGGTACCAAACAGAGATCCATAAAACCGTTTGATCCTATCCCGAAAGGATTCGCTGCGATGGTGTGGCCGCCACCGGTCCCAAGCTCTGAAGATAACAACCATGGCAGCCACAGCGGCAAATGACATCTGAAAACCGACGCTGGTCAACGCTTCTGGTCGCAGTAGCAATGTCAGAAAGGCGGCCACAGCGACGGAACGGATACTGATCGCACGTCGATCGAGCAGGATCGCCGTAAATGCCACACTGACCATGATATAGGCACGTTGCGTTGCAACCGATGCGCCTGACAGTCCCAGATAAAGCGTAGACGCGATGATCGCGATGAAAGCGGCAATCTTCCGGACATCCCGCCCGCGAGAAAAGGGCTCGATCGCGGCCAGAGCCAGCGAGATGGTGACGAAAACACCGAACGCGACCAGACCCATATGAAGCCCGGATATGGCTAGAATATGCGCCAATCCGGACGCGCGAAGACTATCCGTCTGGTCGTCCGGAATATGATGGCGAATCCCCGTCAACAGAGCAACCTGAACTCCGGCGGTTCGATCCGGCGCGCGCGTCATGACGTGATTGGCGATCGTGTGGCGCGTGGCGTGAATGAGCCGTTGCAGTCGGGCCCTGACTGACATGTCCTCCGTGAGCCTCTGCGGGTCGGATATCGCAAAGCCTGATCCAGCCAGGCCGTCGAAAAAAGCCCGTCTCGCCGGGTCGTAGCCATTTGGCACGGCGGGTCCTGGCAGGGGACCCAGAACGGCCTCGATGGCAATATGCTCGCCGACATCAAGCGATTGCAGCACACGGCCACCCCTGATCCGCACTGCGGAGGGCATTCCCGTATCCGGCACCGGATCAATCGCCGTCAATTCGATCCGGAGACGGGAGCGACCGCCCTGCTGTTCGATGTCGGACACCCAACCGGTGACCGTGTAGCGCCTTTCGTCGAGGAGCGGATTTGTGTCGGATTGTGCGGTATGAAGGACGGACCAGGCGAGGCCAGCGCACATAAAAACAAAGCACAATATCAGTCCGGCAAACAGGTCGGGAATAAAGCGCAACAAGGCCAGACTCAGACCCAGAACGAGACCGATAACCCAGAGGGAAGGCTCCGTCGGCCAAGCGAAATAGAGGCCGATGCCAATGGCCATAGACATAACCGCCAGTTCGAAACCGATTTGCGCGGGCAGAACCGTTTTCGCCATGTCTATAAACGCAGCCGGAAACTGCAGGCGCGACCGGAATTGGCTTTCAAACGCCTCCATGTTCTTGCATAGAGCGCACCCTGCTCTAGATCGCAAGAGACGCCCTCGACATGACCCGACCCGTCCGCACCCGATTTGCGCCTTCGCCGACGGGTTTTTTGCATATTGGCGGTGCACGGACAGCTTTGTTCAATCGGTATTTTGCAGACCATGTTGGCGGCGAAATGTGTCTCCGGATCGAAGATACGGACCGCGAGCGCTCAACCGATGCAGCGACCCAAGCCATTATCGATGGTCTTGACTGGCTTGGCGTGCATCACGATGGTCCCATAATCTATCAAAGCCAGCAGCAAGACCAACATGTCGAGGCAGCAGAGGCGCTGATCAAATCCGGCGCAGCCTATCGCTGCTATCTGTGCGACGATGACGTCCAGTCACTGCGTGACACGGCCCGCGAAATTGGCGCGGCCTTCCGCTCACCCTATCGCGATGGCGACGAGGGCAGTGGCGATTACGTTGTGCGGTTCAAAGTGCCTGATGGCGTCACGATCATCGAAGACGCCGTCCAAGGACAGGTGAAATGGGACAACCGGACCTTTGACGATCTGGTTCTACTGCGCTCAGACGGCACCCCGACCTATATGCTCTCGGTCGTCGTGGATGATCATGATATGGGCATCACGCACGTCATTCGGGGCGATGATCACCTGATCAATGCCGGCCGACAGCAGCAACTCTATGATGCCTTGCAGTGGGACGCGCCGAGCTGGGCGCATGTGCCGCTTATTCATGGCCCCGACGGCAAGAAACTCTCCAAACGCCACGGCGCGTTAGGCATCGAAGCCTATCGGGAAATGGGCTATCTGCCATCCGGCCTTAGAAACTATCTCGTTAAATTGGGATGGGCCCATGGCGACAGTGAAATCTTCCTGAATGATCGGGCCATTAGTGAGGTATTCGGCCTCGATGGAATCAATTCGGCGCCCGCCCGGCTGGATTTCGACAAGATGGCTTTCATCAACGCGCAACATATTGCCGAAATGCCCGCACCGGCACTCTTGGACGCGGCAAGGCCCTTCCTGGCAGTACGTGCGGAAGCCCCTCTCACCACGCCTGTTCTCGAGCGTATCGAGAAAGCACTCCCGACTTTGCGCCCCCGATCCAAGACCTTGATCGAACTGGCCGACAACGCAGCCTATCTTTTTACCCGTAGACCACTCGAAATCACCGGTAAGACAGCGAAATCACTGCGACGGGAAGGAACTGCGACGTTGGCGCGCGCTTTGACATCCAGACTGGAATCCTTAGAAGATGAGACGTGGACGTCTGACGTCTTACATACGGCCCTGACCGATTTCGTCAGCGAGCAAAATATCGGTTTCGGCAAGATCGGAGCGCCCATTCGGGCTGCACTGACAGCCGGGTCGCCGTCACCGGATTTACACGAGGTTCTGGCGCTTTTGGGGCGTGACGAAACCTTGGGCCGAATTGAGGATGCAATGCCCCTGATGGGCTGAATTGAAGAGAGCTATGGAAAACAAAGTCAAACAAGTCGGAACATCAACGATCAGCGTCAATGGCGGTGATCCTGCCGAATTTGCCGTTCTATCCGGAACGATGGGTCAACCTGCCATCGATGTGCGCAACCTGTCCAAACAAACCGGTCATTTTACGTTCGATCCCGGTTACACATCGACCTGTTCGACCGAATCCCAGATCACCTTCATCGATGGCGGAAAAGGTCAGCTTCTCTATCGCGGCTATCCGATCGAGCAGCTCGCCGAAAAATCCACGTTCCTGGAAGTCGCCTATCTGCTCGTGAATGGCGAGTTGCCGAACAAGAAACAATTCGATTCATTCACGGCGACGATCACCAATCACACGATGCTGCACGACAAGGTCGAAAGCTTTTTCAATGGCTTCCGACGAGATTCTCATCCGATGGCCATGCTGACTGGGACGGTCGGTGCCCTGTCCGGTTTCTATCATGACGATCAACACACGACGGAAGATGAAGCCCGCAACGTCGCCATTCACCGCATCATCGCGAAGATTCCGACACTCGCAGCCCGCTGCTACAAATACCGGGTCGGACAGCCGCACATGTATCCAGACAACAGCCTGTCCTATGCTGGCAATTTCCTGCGCATGTGTTTTGCCGTTCCGGCTGAACCTTATCATGTCAATCCGGTCATCGAATCCGCGATGGACAAGATTTTCATTCTTCATGCCGACCACGAACAGAACGCGTCGACATCGACGGTGCGCTTGGCTGGATCTTCGGGTGCCAACCCCTATGCCTGCATCGCCGCCGGTATTGCCTGCCTGTGGGGCCCCAGCCATGGCGGCGCGAATGAAGCAGCGCTCAACATGTTGCGCGAAATCGGCTCGGTCGACCGCATCCCCGAATATATTGCCCGGGCCAAGGACAAGTCCGACCCGTTCCGCCTGATGGGCTTTGGTCACCGTGTCTATAAAGCCACGGACCCGCGGGCCAACGTCATGCGCAAGACGACGCACGAGGTTCTCGGAGAGCTCGGCATTACGAACCCTGTGCTCGAAGTCGCTATGGAATTGGAAAAGATCGCGACGAATGAGGACTATTTCGTCCAGCGCGGTCTTTACCCGAATGTCGATTTCTATTCCGGTATCGTTCTATCCGCTCTCGGTTTCCCGACCGACATGTTCACCGTTCTTTTCGCCCTGGCTCGGACGACAGGCTGGATCAGTCAGTGGAACGAGATGTTGGAAGATCCGAGCCAGCGTATCGGTCGGCCACGGCAGCTCTATACCGGACCGACGGAACGCGATTACGTTTCGCTCGACAACCGCTAAACCAGTAGATCAAGAACGGCGCGTGCGGCCTTGTCGGACGCGTTCTCTCCTCCAGCACCCATCTCGCGCGTTTGCTGGATCAGTCGCTTCGCGATTTCTACTCGCTGCTCATCAGTCCTGATCATGTCGAAAAGCGCCTTCGCAGGTTCAGGGCCATCGACGGCGTCCTGTATATATTCCGGCATCAGGGTTTCCCCGGCTGCAATATTGACGAGCGAGATGTGATCGGGCTTCATCAGGCGTTTCGCAATCGCATGGGTTAGAGGCGACAGTCTGTACATCACGACAGTCGGCACACCTGCAGCCGCCAGTTGTGTCGTAATCGTGCCGGAACAGGCAATGGCACCACTGAGAGCGGGCAGTACATCCAGCAAGCGGTTCTGTCCGACGGCCATGATCTGACTGCCTTTCAGCAATTCGTCGATTTCAGTACGGATATTGTCCGCAACGATACAAATGGAGCGGTGCCCCCCGGTCAACGACTGCAAGACATCATCCGCAGCCAGAATGGCGGGGGCAACCCTTTCAATTTCTGACGGACGGCTGCCGGGGAACAGGCCGATAACGGTCTCTTCCGGCGCGATGCCCAGATCAGCCCTCATGGCTTGCGCGTCGCCGCTACCATAGTCCGTATCCAGAACCGGATTGCCGACAAAGCTCTGCGGCAGACCAACCGCATCGAAATAGGGGGCATCCATCGGCTGCGTCGACAAGAGATGGTCGATATAGCGTGCGAGAACTTTGGCGCGTCCGGATCGCATTGCCCAGACTTGTGGCGCGACATATTTGATGATCTTGCCTTTGTACCCTTGTTTCTTAAGGGCTTTGGCAATCCGAACCATCAGACCCCAACTATCGATCAGAACGACCGCACGCGGATCTTCGGCCATGATGATCGCAACGGCTTCCTGAACCTTTTTCAGAACAAACGGGTAGGCTGTAAGCCCCTCTACAAACCCCAGAATTGCGAGTTCCTCGACACGCATGAGGCTCTTCTGACCGCTCGTTTCGACGGCCTCGCCTCCGATAATCGCGATGGAACATTCAGGGGAATGCTGTCTGAGCGCCTGAATGAGGCCTGCGCTCAATGCATCTCCAGACGGCTCTGCCGAAACGATGAGAAGATCAGTCGAGATCACGAACCGGACGCTTCGGCAATCCAATGACAAACAGGCCGAACTTGTCGGCCAATGCGGCCGTCTGAACCCTGTCGATGACAAAGGCCTCGCCCGCATCAGCGATGATCCCTGCCAGCCCGGCTATGGCGGCAAGCTCGACGGTCCGTGGCCCCAATGTCGGCAGATCCACGCGCTGATCCTGACCTGGCTTCAGCCGCTTGGCCAGCACGCCCTGGCGATCCGACGCAGTTCCCCTGAGTGCGGCAGGTAGACCGGCAACACGTTCCAGCATCGCGTCCGTACCTTCCTGGGCTTCGACCGCCAGAACGACGCCGTCCACGACGACAGCGCCCTGCCCGATATCGGAACGTCCAATCAGTTCCGCGACTTCCATGGCACGCTGCGCATCGGCACGATGACCTTCTGACATTGTCAGCGTGCCGAGGGGGCCATCAGCTAGCAATAATCGCGCGCAAAGCGCTTGCGGCGCAATAATTTCAAAGCCTTTCTGCTCGAAGATGCCCATCACATGCCGCAATAACACATCGTCGCCTTGCCGAGCTGCATTCAGTGTGCCGGGCAGATAGCGCATGGCCGCAAAATCAGGCTTAAAAGTCGAGAAGTCGGGACGACCAACCGTCCCTGCCAGACAGACATGAGTTACTTTTGATTTCGTGAAGAGTTTCAGGAGCTTGCCAAAGCTTGATAAAGGCATGCGAAGAGACCCCGTAAACCGTCCCGGCGGTGAATCGGACTCCACTTCAACGATCGTCAACATGCTGTCAGTTTCGGCCACGGCCTGTGCGACATGAACCGGCAAATCGCCGCCACCAGCGATCAATCCAACATGCGGGATCGACTTCGTACTCACCGCCGCATGTCCGGCAAAGTCAGGTTACGACCGCTCTGAGCCTTGATGAACTGGATAATCTCCATCACCAACGGCTCCTCGGCATAGAGTTTGGCTGCATCCTCGATACGCTCAGCAAAAGTGCCTTCATAGGCAAACAGAAGGCGGTAGGCTGCGCGCATCCGGTGAATTTGCGTCCTGTCGAAGCCCCGGCGTTTCAAGCCAATGACGTTCAGGCCTTGAAGATGGGCGGCATTCCCCATGACGAGACCATAGGGAATAACGTCATTCGTCACGAGCGCCATGCCTGCGACAAAGGCGTGATCACCAATGCGCGTATGCTGGTGGATCGCGCTGACCCCGCCCAGCGTTACATAATGACCAATCTGGACGTTTCCGCCAAGCTGCGCGTAATTGGACAGAGTGACATTGTTGCCGACCTGACATTCGTGCGCGACGTGCGAACCGACCATGAAATAGCCGTCATTGCCGATGCGTGTGACCGGTTTTCCGACATCCGTTCCGGGATGTATATTGACCATTTCCCGAAACACACAGCGTTCACCAATCTCGATGCCGACTTGACCGCCACCGCCGTGTTTGAAGTCCTGCGGTGGGTAACCCATGGAGACTTGTGGGTAGAGCGTGCAGTCCGCACCAACACGCGTATAACCATCCAGCGTCACATGGCTAACCAACTTGCATCGATCCCCTAGCGTGACGCCCTGCCCGATCGTGCAGAAGGGACCGATCTCGACATCCGCGCCCAATTCAGCCTTGGCATCGACAATTGCAGATGGGTGTATGGTGACAGACATGCCTATTCGTCAAACGTCAGCGGGCTGGCGAGGAACTCGATCGTCAGCGCACGCTGACCTTCACATTCCGCCCGACCGACGAAGCGGTAAATATTGCGGCGAACATCCTGCAGTTCCGCAAACAAGTCCAGCGTCTCGCCGGGCACGACCGGACGCCTGAACCGCGCCTTGTTAATCCCTGTAAAGGCAAGAAAAGCGCCGTCATGAACCATGCCGCCGAGCAGCCCGGTGAGCGCCCCTGTCTGCGCGACCATCTCAATCATCAAGACGCCAGGCAGAATGGGCCGATCCGGGAAATGTCCCCGAAAGACATCCCAGTCAGGTGCGACGTGAACCTGTGCATGCGTTGCGCGCCCATCGAAGGCAAGCACGCGGTCGACGAGCAGCGCGGGAGCGGAGTGTGGCAAAAGCCCGGCGACATCGTCGCGTTCCAGCGGGAGTGTGTGCGTCATTTCCGAATATCCCGTTTTGCCTTGGCAACAATACGCATATGATCTCGGATCGGCATAGCCGGAATACCGGACCAGGTCTCGCCTGCGGGAACATCATGCATGACACCTGCAAAGGCGGCCAGACGCGCGCCGGGACCGACCGTAATATGATCGGCAAGCCCGGCACTGCCGCCCATCAGCACCCCCTCGCCGATATGACATGAGCCTGAAATTCCAACCCGACCTGCCAAAGCACATCCCCGTTCCAGTACGCAGTTGTGGGCGATCTGGACTAGATTGTCGATCTGGCAATCATCGCCGATCACCGTATCGCCTAACTGGCCACGATCGATGCAGGTGTTGGAACCGATTCGGACATTCCGGCCAATCAGCACGCGCCCCACATGTGGAACTGACATTATCGCGCCATCCGGTCCTGTAACCACACCAAAGCCGGTCCCACCGATGACGGTACATGCACCGATATGTGTGTCATCGCCGATGATGGCATTCGTAATAACCGAATTCGGGCCAATCGATACATTAGATCCAATGACGACCCCCGGACCGATGATCGTCGAGGGGTGGATATGGCTATCCTGTGCGATCTCGGCAGGCCGCTTCGCCGCTTTAACCAGAATATCCGTGGCACGGGCCAATTGATATTTGGGGGCCTTGCAGATCAGCGGGACGATGTTCCGCTCCGCCACAGCGTCTGCTAAGGCATCAGTGACGAAACAGGCCGAGGCTTTCGCGGTTTCTAGCGTTGGAGAATGCTTCCGGCTTTCGAGAAATGCCAACGAGCCCGCCTGTGATGTCACAAGCGGCGCCGGTTCGAAAATACGGGTTTCGGCGAGAGAGCCTTCGGGTGCAGCAAGATCAAGTCGCGCGCAGAGATCGGACACTGACAGCCCGCCCTCGATCAGTTCATAGAAACGCGTATCGATCATATCGAACGAATAAGGGGCGGATAACCGCCCCTCAAAACACGTCCCGTGTCAGCACGTAACGCGTATCGCGATATCTCAGGATCCTGTGCGATCAACTGGGATGCGCTCCCGGACGACAGGAACGGTCGTCATTTCCGCATTCAGACGGGAAAGGACTGTCGCCGTGATGTCGGCCGGTTCGCCATAGATCACCAGCTGCTTTTCCAGAACAACATCGGCATTCCGCTCTCTGGCGATTTGATCGATAATCGTCTTCATTTTGGCCGAGACGAGCTGACGCGCTTTGGCCTCTGTCATCTGGAGCTCGCGCTGAGCAACAGCCGTGTCCTGACGCAATTTCAGAGCGCTTTTCTGGAAGGTCTGAAGTTGAGACACCAAGGCGGCGTCCTGACGGATTTGCGCTTCGGACTTACCGTCCGTCTGCAGTTCCAGATTTTTCTTCTGTGACTCGAGCGGAGTCGCCTGTGCGCTCAGCTGCGCGCCTGTGCTTTTCGCCATGGTTTCGACCTGACGGGCAATATGCTGCCCGACCGCGCTATCATTATAAGCCTTGGTCGTATCGACGACGAGGATTGTGCTCTGCGCGAAGGCGGCTGCGCTGGTGACCATGGCAATGGCCCCGCCAATGGCGACGCGGCGAAGGGTTGTCAATGTAAGCATGCTAGAACCTCGTACGGGTTGTGAACTGGAACGACTGTCTGTCGTCGAAAGGTTGTTTGACGATCGGCTGCGCGAAATCGAAGCGGATCGGGCCAAACGGGCTCTCCCAAAAGATGCTGGCTCCCGCCGTTACGCGTGGGTCGAGCGTGTCGACCGTGCGCTGGCAGATAACCCCCGCCGCCGTCACGCCGTCGCAGCTGGCACCAGCTGTCAGGCCCGAAGCACCGGGATCCGTTATAATGTTATACTGGAAACTCTCATCCAGTAGGCCGACTGTGCCAGCTTCGATGAAGAATGAACCGAGAAGCTGGGGTAATCCAACAGGAAAACTCACCTCAGCCGCAGCCAGTCCGAACAAATTGCCGCCCTGAGCTTGCGCGCGGCCGTCAAAGCCACCCGCAGCGGTCGGAATGAGCGTCGAACCTGTCTCCGCCACATAATTGACCACGCGCGGACCGATACCGGCATTATCGAAGCCGCGGAAATCGAAGTTGCCCTTGAAATACCGGTCATTAATCTGAACGGGGTCACCACCCCAGCCGCGGATATAGCCCCCTGAAAGCGAGGCCGACGCGATAACACCTGGGAACAGGCCTTTATAATAGTTACCGCGGACATCCGTGCGAAGGTAGCGGACATCGCCGCCAATACCGGCGACATCCTGGCTGAATCGCGCATCGAAACCACCGGTGGGCGTAATCGGATCATTCCGCCGATCCCATCCGAACGTGTAGCCGAATATGGATGACAGACGCCCGCCAACCTGCTGACAGAGCGACAAAAGCTGTGTGCTCTGGGCGGACAACTGACCGGTCTGCGAGGCCTGTAGCACCTGATCACACTGATTTTCTTGAGGAAACTCGATCGATTCCGATCGTAACGAATAACGCGCAGACAGACTTGTGTTCTGAGTCAGTGGGAAAGCCAAACTGACCTGACCACCCGTCCGCGTCGAGCGGAAACCGGCTTCGTCCAGGAAGTCGATAACAACATCGAAGAGCTCGATGCTGCCTGCAAGATTTCGTCCGAGAAAGCGTGGTTCCGTAAAGCGCAAATCGATTTCGCGGCGGTTCGATGAAGCTCGGATGACCGCACGCAGCAACTGTCCACGACCGCGCAGGTTACGCTGCGTAATGGACAGGTCGACCAAGAATGCATCTGCAGAGGAGAAACCGGCAGAGAAAGACAGTTCACCCGTAGGTTGCTCTGTCACGCGGACTTCGACAACGGCACGGTCAGGCGACGATCCCTGGCTTTCTTCGATTTCGACTTCTTCAAAGAAGCGAAGCGCCCGAACACGATTGCGCGACCGATCCAGCAGGATCCTATTGAACGCATCGCCTTCGACCAGTTCGAGCTCGCGACGGATGACGTAGTCCAGTGTCGTCGTGTTGCCGACAATATCGATCCGCTCGATGTAGACGCGCGGCCCCTCAACGACGTTGAAGACGAGATCGACCGTCTTCGTCTCGCGATCTAGACGAAGATCCTGTTGAATATCGACGAAGGCGTAACCACTAGTTCCGGCTGCAAAATTGAGATTGTCGATCGCATTCTCGATTTGCGAGGAGTTATAGACTTCCCCCTCCTCGATATTGACAAGTCTTTCTAGGAAGTCCTTATTCAGCGCCTCCAGCTCCGTTTCAACGCTGATATCCCCCCAACGATACTCGCCGCCTTCATCTAGCGTAAAGGTGATGTAGAAATCTTCCTGATCGGGGGTTAGCTCCGCGACTGCGGACACGACGCGGAAATCCGCGAAGCCCCGATTGGTATAGAAGGTGCGCAACTGCTCACGGTCGAATTCGAGCCGGGCTGGATCGTAATTATCGTTCGAGTCGAAGAACTTGTACCAGCTTGATTCCGACGTCGCGATTTCCTTACGAAGCTTACGGTCTGAAAATTCAGTGTTGCCAATAAAATTGATGCTCTTGACGCCGGTGACCGGGCCTTCGGAAATCTCGAAGATCAGATCGACCCGGTTCTGAGGCTGCTCGACAACCTTCGGCTCGACTGTGGCGCCAAAACGACCAGACTGCCGATACAGTTCGATGATACGCTGAACATCTTCCTGGACCTGCGCACGCGTGAAGAGAGAGCGTGGTTCCGCGCTGATTTCATCATTGATCTTGTCACTCTTCAGAGAGCGGTTTCCCTCGAAGACAACGCGGTTGATGATAGGATTTTCAATGACCTGGATCAGAACGTTTCCGTCACGCGGATCGATCAGCACGTCTGCAAACAGGCCTGTCGAATACAGAGTTTTCAGGCTCAAATCGATGCGTTCTTCGGAATAGGGATCGCCCGGGGAGAACAGCAGATAAGAGGCGACCGTATTGGCTTCGACGCGCTGATTGCCCGTGACCTGAATACTGCGGATACGCGTCGGGGGTTGATAGGCTGGAGCCGTCTCAGGCGCAGCGGCAGCAGCATCCTGTCGGGCTGATGCCGCGCCTGGAAGCGCCAATGCGCCCAAGATAGCCAGCACAAACAACAGCGACGCGCAGTGCGACGACAAGGTGCGCAATTCCGTCCGTATGTGGAGAGGTCCCATTCGCGGCAGTCCGGTTACAAGCTTCTGAAATAGCCGATATCGTTAATGGTAAGAACGACAAAAAGCGCAAGTAACACAGCCATTCCCACCCTGAAACCGAGCTCCTGCTTTTTTTGGCTCAACGGTTTCCCGGCGACCGCTTCATACGCGTAGAACATCAGATGTCCACCGTCGAGCATAGGGATCGGGATTAAATTCGCGAAACCCAAGGCAACGGAGATCGCTGCTGCCAGCTGCAACATACGAAATGTGAAGGCCTTGACCTTGTCGCTGACCGGTATTTCGGTTCGCGCGACATCAACAGTCGACTTGCCGACCATCGTGGCAATACGCCCAACGCTACCAAGCTGCTTACCATCTTCTTTCCCGTTGAAAATCCGACCAATATAGTGGCCCGTCGCGCTGATCGTATTACCGACCTGCTGCGTTCCGAACATTAGGGCCGTAACGGGATTATATGTGCGCGTCTCCATCTCCGCGTCCGGCGACAGGCCGACGCCAAACTTGCCGCGCGTCATTCGGCCACCGATGAAATCCTTGTCCTCTATCATACGAGGAACGACGATTATCGTTTCCAGACGGCCACCCCGCTCAATAACCGTCTCGATTGGAGTATTCCCGCGCAGCTGAATATGTCGCGCCATATCCACCCAGTCAGAGATGTCTCGCCCGTCCATTGCGACAATCTTGTCGCCCGGCAATATTCCGGCCTGCGCGGCCGCGCTCTCGGCCTCGACTTCGCCGATAAGGGCTTCCGGATGGGTCGTACCGACCCACATTACGGCAATCGCGAACAGAATGGCCGCCAGAATGAAATTTGCGATCGGGCCGGCGAGAACGACGAGAGCACGCTGCCAGACAGGACGGAAGTGGAAAATATCGCTCACATCGCCATGATCAGCCCGGATCTGCTCCAGTGCCGCCTGATCAGGGTTGGAAGCCGCTCCGGCATCGCCTGCAAACTTTACATAGCCACCCAGAGGAATGCGCGAAATCATCCAGTTGGTGCCGGAAGATTTGGAACGACGCTGCCAGATGGCCTTGCCGAAACCGATAGAAAACCGTTCGACCTTCATTCCAAAGGCACGGGCCACGCTATAGTGGCCGAGCTCATGAAAGAAGACCAATGCAGAGATCACGACAAAGAAGGCGATCGCGGCAAGGAAGAGATATAAAAGTTCGGCGAGCACGGGGTCCTGACACTGGCGGCCCGATTCCGGGTCTGTCAGGCGATTAGCGCATTAGAAGGCGCTTACAAGTTTACAATATGCTCATTTGCAGCAGCGCGCGCCAGGCCATCAAAATGCATAACTGACTGCATGGCACCCGAGCTGCAGGCGAAATCGCTCTCTGCACTCAATTTTTCCAACGCCAGTTCGCAAGTCTTCGCAATGTCGAGAAACGCGATACGACCCTGTAGAAAAGCTTCGACAGCCACTTCATTCGCTGCGTTAAGGACACACGCCGCCTGCCCGCCAGCTTCCAGTGCTTCACGTGCCAGGCGCAACGCCGGGAACCGGACCAGGTCCGGCTTGAAGAATGTCAGCGCCCCAAGTTCAGGGAAGTTCAGCGGCGCGACCGGTGTTTCCATCCGGTTGGGCCAGCCCAGCGCATAGGCAATCGGCGTGCGCATATCGGGCGACCCCATCTGGGACAGGACGGAACCGTCAACATATTCGACCATGGAATGGATCACGGATTGCGGGTGGATCACGACATCGATTTCATGTGACGGACGGTCGAACAGCCAGGCCGCTTCGATCAATTCCAGCCCTTTATTCATCAACGTCGCGGAATTGATGCTGATCTTCGACCCCATCGACCAGACGGGGTGCGCCAGCGCATCTTCCCGTGTGACACGCTGCAGATCATCCAGCGACGTCTCCCGGAAAGGGCCGCCCGAAGCCGTGAGAATCAGCCTGCGTACGCCTGCTGGCCGGTCACGATCCAGGACCTGGAAGATGGCGTTATGCTCGGAATCGACCGGCAATAGCGTCGTCTTGTGACGCTTCACGGCAGTCATGAAGGTCGCGCCCGCACAGACAAGACATTCCTTATTAGCGAGGGCAACGGTATTGCCTTGGGACACCGCAGCCAATGTTGGGGGGAGTCCGGCTGCACCGACGATCGCGGCCATCGTGATGTCAACGGGCCGTTCCGCCATTTCGGTGACACCGTCGGGTCCTGAAAGAATGTCGATATCATGGCCCGACAGAGCGGACTTCAGCTCTGCAGCGCAGGTCTCATCGGCAATTGCCACACAATCGGCGTCGAACTGGATAGCCTGTCTGGCAAGACGCGAGACATTCCGATTGGCCGAAAGGCCGACCACCTTGAACTCACCGGGCTGAGCGCGTTCCAGCAGATCAAGCGTGCTGAGACCGATCGACCCGGTCGATCCTAATACCGAAATACGCCGCGTCATGCGATGGGCCAGCTATCGCCGATCAACATGAACAACAGGGCTCCGCCGACGACGGCCAGCATCAAACTGTCCAGTCGGTCGAGCAATCCGCCATGTCCAGGCAGCAGTGTACCGGTGTCCTTAATGCCGACACGGCGTTTGACGGTGCTCTCGAGAAGATCCCCGACCACGGAAAAAACGACGATCGGCACGGCCAGCAGAACAGACAGTGATATTGGCAGGCCGATGAAAAGCCCAGCTATGACAGCCACGACGGACGCGAAGATCAGTCCACACACGACCCCTGACCAAGTTTTGTTCGGTGACAATTTAGGTGCCAGCTTGGGCCCACCAATGGATGAGCCTCCGAAATAGGCTCCGACATCGGCCGCAATTACGATGACGATGATGAAGATGAGTTGCGTAAAACCGCGCGTATCAAAGCCGACATCTGAGCCCCGCAATAGGATCAGCAGCACCGCTGGCAAAATCACATAGGGCAGTCCGATAGCTGTCCAGCCGGTCCCTCCGCGTGGCAATCGTTCCGCCACGGCGAAGAAGGTCGCCACGCACAGAGCTGCAATCGCCCAGACCGGCAGACCCTGCACGGCATAGACAAGCGAGACGACCAATCCGATCATGGCGATCGATTGGCCGATCAGACCCGCATCCGGATCCGTCATCCGCATCCACTCATACATGATCCTGACAGCAATTAGCGCAACCAGAAGAGCCCAGACAAACCCGCCAATATAGAAGGGCGCGATACATATCAGGACAAGAACGATGGCTGTGAGCAATCGCGGACCAAGATTTTTCCAGCGTGTCCCGGGGACCTCGACCATCAGGCGACTTCCGACGTATCAGCCGCTCCGAAGCGGCGCTCGCGATGTGTATACTCTGTCAGGGCATCGATTAGATCAGACCGTTGGAAATCAGGCCACAACACATCTGTAAATACGAACTCCGCATAAGCGGCCTGCCAGAGCAGAAAATTCGAAATCCTTCGCTCCCCGCTTGTGCGTATGACGAGATCCGGATCAGGTTGGCCTGCCGTATCGAAGAACGCCCCGAACCCGGCTTCGTCCATGGTCGACATATCGGCCCCTGAAGCGACCGCCTTCGCGGCGGCTCTCAGCAGTTCGTCACGTCCACCATAATTGAATGCGATGTTGAGATTGAAATCCGAATTGGTCGCCGTCTGCGACTCAGCCATATCGATGAGGCGGAGAACGTCAGCCTTCAGGCCCTGCCGGGTGCCAAGAATGCGTATCCGGACGCCTTCATCCGCAAGCCGTTTCAGATCCGCCTCAATATATTCGCGCATCAGCGCCATCAACGCTGCAATCTCCGCCTTGGGTCGTGTCCAGTTTTCTGTTGAAAAACTGTAGAGTGTCAGATGCTTGATACCGATTTCTGATGCATCTTCGACAATTCGCCGTACGGTTTCCACGCCTGCGCGGTGACCAAAGCTGCGCGGACGGCGGCGGGCCTGCGCCCAGCGCCCATTGCCATCCATGATGATGGCGACATGATCTGGAATGGCCCCTCGATATGCAGATATTCCGACGATGATCTAGACCTGCATGATCTCTTCGGATTTGTGGGCCAGCGCGTCGTCGATCTTTCCGACAACCTCATCCGTTGCAGACTGCACATCTTTTTCATGTGCCTTCTGCTCATTCTCGCTCATTTCGCCGTCCTTTTCGAGGCGCTTGAGCGTGTTCATCGCGTCGCGTCGGACGTTGCGAACGGCAATCTTGGCATTCTCCGAATATGTTCCCGCTACTTTGGCCAAGTCCCGTCGACGCTCCTCTGTCAGGGGCGGCATGGGAATGCGAAGGGTCGTGCCGTCGACAACAGGATTCAGGCCTAGCGAGCTTTGGCGCAGCGCCTTTTCGACAGGGCCAACCATGGTTTTGTCCCAGACAGATACGGTCAGCATGCGGGGTTCCGGAACGGAAACGGACCCGATCTGGTTAAGCGGCATTTCCGAGCCATAGGCAGACACAACGACACCGTCGAGCAGAGCCGCATTGGCCCGTCCTGTACGCAGACCGCCAAACTCCTTGCGCAGTGAGTTGAGCGCGCCATCCATCCGCTTCCGGTAATCTGATAGCTTAAATGTCATTACGCCGCTCCTTTACTGTCTAGTGGCATTCATCATGGCCAAATCAAGCCTTTATCTGGGTCGATGTTCCCTCACCGGCCATAACCGCATCAAGACCACCCAGTTCGTGAATTGAAAAGACGATAATTGGAATATCGTTTTCCCGCATCAATGTGACTGCCGATGCATCCATGACCTTCAGATCATCGGTCAGAACCTTATGATAGGACAGCGTTTCATAGCGCTTGGCATCAGGGTTCGTCTTCGGGTCTGAATCATAGACGCCGTCAACCTGTGTTCCTTTCAGCAAGGCATCGCAATCCATCTCCGCAGCGCGGAGCGCAGCGGCCGTATCTGTTGTAAAATAGGGATTGCCGGTTCCAGCTGCAAATATGACGACTCGGCCCTTTTCCATATGACGCACGGCCTTCCGGCGAATATAGCTTTCGCAGACGGTTTGCATCGGAATGGCCGACTGAACGCGTGTGTCCACGCCCATCTGTTCGAGCGCACTTTGCATGGCAAGCGCATTCATGACCGTCGCCAGCATGCCCATATAATCTGCCGTAGACCGCTCGATCCCTGTCGCTTGAGCCGATAAGCCCCGGAAAATATTCCCCGCACCGATCACCAAAGCGATCTGTAACCCTTTATCATTGGCAGCGGCCACTTCGCCCGCAATCCGCTTCACCGTATCCGTATCGATACCGTAATCCTGATCGCCCATCAGCGCTTCGCCTGATATCTTCAACAAGACACGCTTATATTTGTAAGTCGACATAAGGTCCTCTGGCGAAGAATTTTCGCGGCTCTATCCCACACCGTCGGCATATCCAAGCCGCAGTCACAAAAAAGCCCGCCCCGATCTAAACCGGGACGGGCGAAATGCCATGAACGAGGGCAATTAGCCTGCGACGGCTGCTGCGACCTCTTCGGCGAAGTTCTCTTCTTTCTTCTCGATCCCTTCACCGACGGCCATACGGACAAAGCCAGCCAGCTTGATGTCAGCGCCGAGCGTCTTGCTTTCATCGGCGAGAACGGTTTCGATCGTGCGTTCGCCATCCATGACGAAGACTTGCGTTGCCAGCACGCTTTCCTTGAAGAATTTCTGCATGCGACCTTCGACCATCTTGTCGACAATCGCTTCCGGCTTACCAGATTCCAAGGCCTCGGCTTTCAGCATCTCGCGTTCTTTCGAGACAATCGCGGCATCAAGATCTTCGACCGTATTGGCCAGAGGCGCGGTCGCGGCGACATGCATGGCAATCTTTTTAGCCAGTTCGCCGAGAGCCGCCTTATCGCCTGAGGATTCAAGCGCGACCAGAACGCCGATCTTACCCATATCGGTCGCAACCGCGTTGTGAATGTAGCTGGACACGACGCCTTCCGACACGCTGAGCGACTCCATCCGGCGGAACGACATGTTCTCACCGATCTTGCCGACCAGCTCTGTCAGATACTCCTTGACCGACTTGCCACCTTCCAGCTCGGCATCTGCCAGAGCATCGGAACTATCCATATCAAGCCCGCGCTGCGCGATCTTGGCGACAGCAGCCTGGAAGATTTCGTTACGAGCAACAAAGTCCGTCTCGGAATTGACTTCGACGGCAACGCCCTTGTTTCCATCCGTCGCAACCGCGACCAGACCTTCGGCAGCGACGCGAGAGGCTTTCTTGTCCGCTTTCGCGATACCTTTCTTGCGAAGCCAGTCGATTGCGGCTTCGATGTCGCCATCGTTCTCGTTCAGGGCTTTTTTACAGTCCATCATACCTGCGCCTGTCTTGTCGCGCAGCTCTTTGACCATTGCGGCAGTGATCGCCATGGGTCTCTCCATCAGTCGATACTGCGGCCATATCGGCACACAGTTGTTTATAAGGGGGTTCGCGCCGCAGATAGGGCGGCGCGTGGTCTTTTAAAGAGGGCGGCTTAGGTCGCCGCTTTCAGCGCATCCTGATCCGTCTTGGCGCGCGGGGCACCACCGGCCAGCATGTCTTTGGCCTGCTGACGGAAATCGCCGTCTTTCAGCTTGCCGTTCAGACCCAGCGCCTCGTCGATCTCGGCGACTTTCTCGTCCGAAAGATTGGCGAGGACTTCGAGCGAATTGATACCGGCACCTTCGAGCTTTTCCTTGTAGACCGGACCAATGCCGTCGATCAGGGCGATGTCTTCCAGTTTCGGAGCGACTTCAGCCATCTGTTCGGATGTTGCAGGCTTAGTCGTGAGCGGCTCGGCCGCCGGAGCTGGTGCAGCGTCTTCTGCGACAGAGGCAGCGTCTTCCGTAGCAGGAGCAGCTTCTTCCGGTGCAGCCATATCTATTGCGAGCTCTTCGGGGTTTTCGGCAGCGCCGAGGTCCATGCCGACGGACGCAGCGGCTTCGGTCATGCCGTCAAGCACAGCATCGGCCATCAATTCACAGTAAAGCTGGATGGCGCGGGCCGCGTCATCATTGCCTGGAATCGGAATATCAGCTTCGGCCGGGTTACAGTTCGTGTCCAGAATGGCGACGACAGGAATGCCCAGACGACGCGCTTCCTTGATGGCGATCGCTTCCTTGTTCGTGTCGATAACGAACATGATGTCGGGTTTTCCGCCCATATCCTTGATCCCGCCCAGTGTACGGTCCAGACGCTCGCGCTCACGGTCGAGATTGAGCATTTCCTTTTTCGTCAGACCCTGAACTTCTTCGCCCATGGCTTCGAGTTGTTTGAGACGGGCGATCGAATTGGACACGGTCTGCCAGTTGGTCAGCATGCCGCCGAGCCAACGATGGTTCACATAATACTGGGCGCAACGCTGTGCGGCCTGCGCAACGGGATCGGACGCAGCACGTTTCGTGCCGACAAAAAGAACGCGGCCACCCTTGGCGGCAATGTCGCGAACTTCCTTGAGCGCCTGATGCAGCAGCGGAACAGTCTGCGACAGATCGATGATGTGGATGTTGGAACGGGCACCGAAGATGTACGGAGCCATTTTCGGATCCCAGCGGTGAGTCTGGTGACCGAAGTGAACACCAGCTTCGAGGAGCTGACGCATAGAAAAATCGGGAAGAGCCATTGGATATCTCCTTCTTCCGGTTAGCCTGAATGCGGGGTTGAGGGAGCCAGAAAACAATCTGATCCCACCGGAACTGACATCTGCGCTATATGCACAGGGCCAAAACCCGCACGCGAATTGATGGCGCGCGCTATAACGGCGCGGACAGTGGATGCAAGCAGTTTATGCGGTTACGAACAAACCGTCAGACCGTTAGGCGGCAATCTCTTCAATCGTTTCAATCGCCCGATTGGCTTTGAGCGCCTTTCGAATACCCGGATCGATCGCCCAGCTGCCGCTGAGTTGCCACCGCGCCTCGCGTTCCGGGGTCAACGGCGCGGACAGCTCGATCACTCCGGATTGCAGATGCGGTGCATCCCGCAGCTTGCAAAGCATGGCTTCGAGTTCGTCCAGCGTCTCTGCGCGGGCGTCGCGCAAGCGGATCCGCAAGCCTCTAGGCGGAGCCGTCCCTGTCTCGGACCGATCGGAACCAGACAGTAAGGAGACAGACTGGGCAAAGAAGCGCACGTCGCCGCCCTCACCCTCGACCCGAACCTCGCAGATCACGGCGTTGCCTGCAGACATGGTATCACGTTTCGAAAAAAGCAGGTCTTCGCGGATGAAGAGTTCATATTCGCCTGTCGGGTCAGACAGACCCAGATAGGCGAAACGCTTGCCATGTTTGGAACTGCGTTCCTGGCGGCGCCTGACGATCCCGGCAACACGGAAATTCTTCTTGCCCTTGGCCACACACTCTTCGAGCTGGTTTGACAGAACGACTGAATGCGTATCATCGGAAAGATACTCATCCAGAGGGTGTCCGCCGAAATAGAAACCGACAGCCCCTAATTCATGCTCCAGGGCTTCGACAGTCGACCAGTCAGACTGTACGATCAGGTCCGGATCGGGCGTCGCGTCTTCGATACCCCCGAAGAGATTGACCTGAGCAGATTCACGCTCATGGGTCGCCAGCGCACCGATCTTCTGCAGAATTTCGGCGGATGCCAAGGCTGTCGCACGCGATACGCCAAGCCCGTCAAAGGCGCCTGACCGAGCGAGGTTTTCCATGGCCCGCTTATTGACGATCCGCATGTCGACACGCCGGGCAAAATCATAAATGTCCGTGAAGAGTCCGCCGCTCTCGCGAACCGAGACGACATGTTTCATCGCCTCAAGCCCGACATTCTTGAGGGCGCCGAGGGCATAGAGGACCTTCCCGTCCTTGACGTCGAAGTCAGCCATGGAGCGGTTGACGCAAGGCGGCTGGACTTCGACCCCGATGCGCTTCGCTTCTTGGAAGAAGAAGGCCAGCTTTTCGGCAACACCGAGGTCAAGACTCATGATCGCGGCTAGAAAATGGGCCGGATACAGCGCTTTCAGATAGGCCGTCTGGAACGAAATCATCGCATAGGCCGCAGCGTGCGACTTGTTAAAACCGTAGCCTGCAAATTCATTGACGAGATCGAAGATGCCGGCGGCCTGGTCCCGATCGACACCGCGCGCAACGGCGCCGTCGATGAATTTATCGCGCTGGCGGTCCATTTCCGCCTGATCCTTCTTGCCCATGGCCCGTCGCAGAAGATCGGCATCACCCAGTGAAAAGCCGGACAGGATCTTGGCGATTTCCATCACCTGCTCCTGGTAGATGATGATACCGTATGTTTCCTCCAGCAACTCCTGGAGCTTCGGGTGCGGATAGCGGATATCCTGCCGCCCGAACTTGCGTTCGATGAAATCCGGAATGTTGCGCATGGGTCCGGGTCGGTAGAGGGAGATGATGGCGGTCAACTCTTCGATCGAATCCGGCGCCAGCTTGCGCAGCGCGTCCCGCATGCCGGAACTTTCCAGTTGGAATACACCCGCCGTAAGCCCGTCGGCCAGCGGCTTGTACGGTTCCGGCACAGATGTATCGACGGAGGCCAGGTCGACCTCTATACCGTCCTTGCGCAGCAGTCCAAGACAGCGATCGATCACTGTGAGCGTTTTCAAGCCAAGGAAATCGAATTTCACGAGGCCGGCCTTTTCCGCCCACTTCATTGTAAACTGTGTCGCTGGCACTTCGGACCTCGGATCGCGATAAAGCGGCACAAGTTCGGTCAGTGGCCGGTCGCCAATGACGACCCCCGCCGCATGGGTCGACGCATTGCGGTAGAGCCCCTCCAGCGATAACGCCGTGTCCAGAAGGCGACGCACGGTCGGATCGGACCGCCTAGCGTCCTGTAATGCCGATTCCATATTGATTGCCTGCTGCAACGTGACGGGACTGGCAGGATTGTTCGGGACAAGCTTGGCCAGCCTGTCGACTTGGCCGAGTGGCATCTGCATGACTCGACCGACATCGCGCACCACCGCCCGTGCTTGCAATGTTCCGAAGGTGATGATCTGCGCGACTTGGCCATCGCCATATTTGTGGCGAACATAATCGATCACCTCACCACGCCGTTCCTGACAGAAATCAATATCGAAATCGGGCATGGAAACACGTTCGGGATTGAGGAAGCGCTCAAACAGCAGACCGAAGCGAAGCGGATCCAGATCCGTAATCGTCAAGGCCCAGGCGACGACAGAGCCCGCACCGGACCCGCGACCTGGGCCGACGGGAATATTCTGGGCCTTGGCCCATTTGATGAAGTCCGAGACGATCAGGAAATATCCTGGAAAGCCCATCTCCCGAATGACGTTGAGTTCGAATTCGAGCCGTTCGAAATAGACCTCACGCGGTTCAGCCAGCGGCACTGACTCAAGCCTGGCTTCAAGGCCTGCATGCGCTTCGACCGACAGAATGTCGTCCTCGGACTGGCTGCCGTCGCCAAAATGCGGCAGGATCGGCTTACGCTTCGGGGCGCGAAACGCGCAACGCTGGGCGATGGCAAGCGTGTTAGCGAGCGCTTCGGGCAGATCCGAGAACAGCGCCAGCATTTCTTCGGACGACTTCAGATAGTGCCGGGTTGTCAGCTTGCGGCGATCCTGCTCCAAGACATATGACCCCTCGCTCATCGCGAGCAAGGTATCGTGCGCGTCATACATTTCCGGACCCAGGAAATAGGGATCGTTCGTCGCGACAAGCGGTAAATCCATCGCATAGGCAAGGTCGATCAACTCGGGCTCAATGCGTGACTGCTCCGGCAGGCCGTGTCGTTGCAGTTCGACATAGAGTGCGTTCGGAAACTGTGCCGCCAAGATGGAGAGCCAGCGTCTGGCTTCATCAGGGCGTCCCTGGATCAGAAGACGGTCGAGCGCTCCGTCCGTCCCTCCCGTCAGAGCGATGACGCCCTCCGTCCGTCCTGTCAGGCGGCTGGCCTTGATGTGAGGCACCTCCATTCCGTCAACATCCAGAAACGCTTCGGATGAGAGCGCCATGAGGTTTTCATAGCCAGTTTCGTTCTGGGCAAGCAGAACGAGGGACCCATCAGGGTCTTTGTGCAACTGTCCGGGCTGTCTTTCCCCCTCGAGATCCATGGACAGGGTCACACCGATAATCGGTTGAATTCCCGCGCCGACCATGACCTCTGAAAATTCGAGTGCGCCGCAAAGATTGTTCGTATCGGTAATCGCGATTGCGGGCTGTCGATAGCTGTTAAGACGATCCGCCGTCTCTTTCATCTTCAGCGCGCCTTCCAGCAAGGAATAGGGCGAGCGCATCCTCAGATGAACGAAGTCGCGGATCATAGGGTTCAGCCTCCGATTACCATTATCCAGACCGACATCATGGTCACAAATGCTGCGAGAACGATAGCGGCCCCAAGGTCGTGCGCGAACTGTTTCATCATGGTTATCCCCTTACTTATTCAGGTGCTGCCACTTTGTTCTGTTCTTATTTTGTTCCGCAGTCAAGTGAGCGGGATTGGTTTCCCCCATCGCGCCGCACGCAATGTGGATATTAAGGATGATCGTAAGTATACTGCAGAGATACGTTAGAGCGTCAGAAACAGACTGTTCAATAGGACGGAAGAGTAGGAACGTATGAGACGATCAAGCCTTCGCGCACGGTCAGCAGACGGTCCATATAGGAGGCGAGTTCCATATTATGCGTGGCGACCAGCGCGGCCACGCCTTCCTGTCGCGTCAGGCGGTAAAGCTGATCGAATACGGTCGCGCTTGTCGCCGGATCAAGATTGCCCGTCGGCTCGTCAGCCAGCAGGACTTGCGGCTTGTTAGCGAGCGCGCGCGCAATCGCTACACGTTGTTGCTCCCCGCCCGACATCTGACTGGGACGATGCGTCAGGCGCTCGGCAAGCCCCATCTCGCCCAGCAGGCGGCGGGCTTCCGACTTGGCTTCGCGGGCGCCCTTCCCGGCCACCATCTGGGGGATCATGACATTCTCTTCCGCCGTGAACTCCTTCTGCAAGTGATGGAATTGATAAACCATGCCGATCCGGTCACGGCGGATGGCCGTCCGCTCATCATCCGGCAGGGCCAGACACTCGCGGCCATTGATGAAGACCTCGCCGTCATTCGGCTTTTCGAGCAAACCTGCCGCATGCAACATGGTCGACTTGCCGGACCCGGAAGGACCGATCAGCCCAACCATCTCGCCCGGAAAAATATCGACATCGGCTCCGGCTAGGACTTTCAGCAGCCCCGCACCGGATTTGTAGGAACGATGTAGCCCGCGAACGGATAGAACAGGTCTAGTCATAGCGCAGGGCCTCGACAGGATCGATCTTGGAAGCCTGCCAAGCCGGCCAGAACACGGCGAGCGCCGAAATCAGGAACCCCCAGAGTGCGACCGAGGCGACTTCCGACCAGACAATCTTGACCGGAATACGGTCCGTCAGCTGGTAAACGTCCTGCGGGAAGAGTTGAACGCCCATAATACTCTCGATGAAGCGCTGGATCGGGTAGAGGTTCAGACAGAACATCACGCCGACCACAAGGCCGACCAGCGTTCCGAGAATGCCGACTGTCGCTCCGCTCATGAGGAAGATGCGCAGAATTCCGCTGCGTGTCGTCCCGATAGTGCGCAGGATCGCAATATCGCGCGATTTGTTCTTCACCAGCATGATCATGGAAGCCAGAACGGGGAAAGCTGCGATAACGACCACGATCATGAAGATCAAGCGCATGGCGATCTGTTCGACGCGGAGGGCGCTGGCAGTCGACTGATTGCGGTCTTTCCAGGTCGATTGGTAGATCGGCTGCCCGGCAGCTTCGAAAATCGTGTCACGCAGGGTCTCGATCTCGTCTGGATCCTCAAGACGAAGTTGAACGTCACCAGCCGCCTGCCCGCCTTCAAAAAGCAGCGTGGCTTCGTCGAGATCCATATAGATGTAGGTCTGATTAGTGATGAACAGGCCGACATCGAAGATCGCGCCTATCGTGTAGGTCTTCCGGATCGGCACAGCACCGGATACAGTCTGTCGCGTTCGCGGGGAATAGACGAGCAGCGGATCGCCGACCTGAAGGCCTAGCCCCTGCGCCATGGCAGACCCAATCGCTATGGCCTGCTCAGACCCGTCGCCCATCCCAAGCGAACGCAAGTCGCCCTGGATCACTCCGCTGGCAATCAGTTCGAACGCCATCAGATCGTCAGGCGCGATCCCGATAACCTGCGCGAGTGCAAACTGACCATTGGCCTGAACGCCTGTATAATGCTGCGTAAACTGAAACGCATTTTCCACACCGGGCACCATCTGCATTCTGGCTTCCAGATCCGCGACTTGTTCACGCGTCGGACTGGCTTGGGCCGTCGCGACATAGACATGGCCTTCGCTCCCGATCGTCAGGCGGATCATGTCGGACCGGAACCCGTTCATGATCGACATGATGGTGATCATCGCGGCAATTGCGAGCATGATGCAAGTAAAGCTGATGACGGCAATGAAACCGACGCCCCCCTGACTTTTCTTAGCCCGCAAATATCGCATGGATATCTTACGTTCGACGGCACCGAATGCCGCATTTTGTTGCGTGCTAGACATGGCGTTTCCACGGATTATTGCGCTTTGACGCAATCACGGAGGGTCGAACCACCATCATATCAGCCATGCATTTCATTATGCGCGCTTAGCGGCGTGATCAGCTTGCCGCAAGCGAGCGCTTGCAGCGTTGATTACCCCGCATTCTCGCCCCGCATCCATGATCCCAGACGTTCCCATGTCAGCCAGCCACTATTCACGACCAGGACGACAAGAACGAAAAAGATCAAGGCCAGACCGGTGGCCCAGATCACCTTCCGGACCATATCCGGGCGCGTTGGCGCCCCGGGCTCCGTACCCGGTTCGATGGCGTTCTCCTCCGCCTGCCCGCGTATCCCGATCGGCAGCACGATAAAGAGCGAGAGCCACCACAAGATCATGAAGGTCGCCAAGCCGGTGAACCAGTTCATGTGATATCCTTCACTTTCCTGCAGCTTTTCGACAATGTTGCTGGTCTCGGAATGGCTTAGTGCCCAGCTTTAGCTGTTTCCATCAGTTCGATCAGGACCCCGCCGCTATCACCCGGATGCAGGAAAATGACGAGCGTACCATGGGCACCAATACGAGGTTCATTGAGGACCCGCATGCCGCGATCCTCCATCAGCGCCTTCGCGACATGAATATCGGCGACCTCGAAACAGACATGATGCTGTCCGCCCCTCGGGTTGCGCTCCAGAAATTTCAGGATCGGTGAACTCTCGCCATATGGTTCGATCAGCTCGATCTGACCGCTGGGAAGATTGACGAAAGCGAAACTGACACCTTGTGGCGGAAGCGGTTCTGGTTCCGTGATATCCGTCGCGCCGAGGATGTCGCGATAAAAAGCTATCGCCTCGCGGATGTCCGGAACGGCGACACCGACATGGTTAAGAGGTCCGATCATGTCATGCCGCCTTTCTGACGATATGGGCGTGAATGTCGACAACGGCCCGCTTGCCGGTTCTGTCCCGGACGATACGTTTCACACGCCCACGAAGTTTGTCCTCGATAGCGTCCTCGTCCTTGCGCGCTTTTGATGGCAGCTCGTTAAAAGCATCATCTGCTGCATCAATCACCGCATCGATCAATTCATCCATGATCATACCGTTCTCGCCCTCCGGGAAACCGGTGATCCGAGGCTCCGGGCCGCTGATCATCTTGCCTTTCTCATTGACGACAAGGCTCACGCCGACATGCCCCGCATAGGCCATCTTTCGGCGCAGACGAAGACCGTCATCCGACGCAGAAACGATCTCACCGCCATCTTCGAACAGGCGTCCGCTCGGAACAATGTCGATCACCTCAGGCCCTTTCGGCGCGAGTTTGACCATTTCACCGTTACGACCGGGTTGTGCCTTGGATACGCCGACAGACTTGGCAAAGCGCGCATGCTCTAGAAGATGTCGGCGCTCACCATGCACGGGAATGGCTGTCTCGGGTTGCACCCATTCATACATGCGCGCCAGTTCGTCCCGGTTCGGGTGGCCGGACACATGTATCGGACGGTCCTTTTCAGTGACGATTTCCACGCCATCGTCGGCCAGCGCGTTTTGCAGCGCGAAAATGCCCAGTTCATTGCCCGGAATGATCTTGGAACTGAAGATCACGACATCGCCGCGCTTGAACTTGACCGTCCGGTGGTTGCCTTCGGCAATCCGGGACAGAGCCGCGCGCGGTTCGCCCTGACTGCCCGTACAGAGATAAAGGACGTGACCCGCTGGCATGGCAACCGCTTCGTCCTCACTCAGCAAATGTCCGACATCCGAGAGCATGCCGACTGATTTCGCAGCCGCAGTCATCCGCTTCATCGACCGCCCGATCAGACAGACGGATCGGTTGTTCGCACGCGCCGCATACATCACGGATTGAAGCCGTGCCACGTTCGACGCAAAGGTCGCGACCGCTACACCACGTCCCTCATATTCACCGATCAATCGTGTGAGTTCTTCGCGAACGCCCTCCTCGGACCCGCTCTCACCCGGCGAAAATACGTTCGTACTGTCGCAAATCATGGCGAGCACGCCCTCATCGCTCAGCGCTTTCAATGCGGCTTCATCCACGCCGTCGCCGATTTGCGGGTTCGGATCGATCTTCCAGTCGCCCGTATGCAAAACTGTGCCGAGATCGGTCCGGATCACCAGGGCATTCGGCTCCGGAATGGAGTGGGTCAGTGTGATGAGCTCGAAATGGAAAGGTCCAAGATCAAATTGTCCCTTCAGGGGAATTTCGATCAGTTCGACTTCATCCAGCAGACCGGCTTCGGCCAGGCGGTCCTTAACCAGCCACATGGTGAAGGGCGTCGCATAGACCGGACAACGCAGACGGGGCCATAGTCGGGCCAAGGCACCCATATGATCCTCATGCGCATGCGTCAGGACAATACCGAGCAGATTGTGACGATGGGCCTCGATAAAGGCCGTGTCGGGCATGATGATGTCCACGCCGGGCGTCGAGGCATTGCCGAAGGTCACTCCGATATCGACAATGACCCATTTGCGATGATCCTGACGGCCATGGCCGAACAGATTAAGATTCATGCCGATTTCGCCCGATCCGCCTAACGGCAGGAAGACAAAGTCTGTATCAGTTTTGGCCATTCGGTCCGTTCAGTTTCCAGATTTCGAGGAGTCCCCTGATCGTCAGATCCGGGTCATAATGCTCAATTGTTTCACTGGCTCCGTCGAACAGGCTTGCCACGCCGCCTGTCCCTACAACCGTGAACGGACGCCCATCCTCTTCAATGATCCGCCTGACAAGGCCGTCGATCAGTCCGATATAGCCCCAGAAGACTCCGGACTGCATGGCGGAGACCGTATCCGTGCCGATGATAGCCGCAGGTCGCTTGATTTCGATCCGCGGAAGCTGTGCGGCGGCCTCATGCAGGGCACGCATGGACAGATTGATGCCAGGAGCAATGATGCCGCCTTCAAAGTGCCGATCGGCGGACACGATGTCGAAGGTCGTCGCCGTACCGCTGTCGATCAGGATCAGTGGTCCATCATAGACCACCGCCGCCCCTAACGCGTTGACGAGGCGGTCAGCGCCGACCTGTTCCGGATTATCCAGACGCACTTTCACGCCGAGATCAACGCCGACTTCGCCGACTATGACCGGTTCGACACCCATATGGCGACGCGCAAGGTTGCGAAGATTGAACAGAGATTGGGGCACCACAGTGGAAATCACGCAGTCGCCAATATCGGCGAAGCGCAAACCGGCCATGTCCATAAGCTGGTAGAACCAAACCGCATATTCATCCGCCGTCCGGGCGGAGTCCGTCGCAATACGCCACTGCCCCGCCCAGCCATTCTGATTATAGATGGCGAAGAGCGTGTTGGTGTTTCCGCTATCGATGACCAGCAGCATAATTTACCCGAATGCGACATCGCCCGCATGGACGCGCGTCTGTGTGCCATTGTCGAGGGTTAGACACAATGCACCATCCGGGGCCAGGTTCTCGAATATGCCCGACATGCCGTTGACCGTGACTCGTCGACCCAGATGATGCGCACGTGCCAGCCAGTCTGTTCTGATCGGATCGAAACCTCTCAGCCTTAACCGTTCGATCTGATCCATCACCTGAGCTGAGAGGACAGCCAGAACAAACTCTGCGCCCGTATAGAGCGGTTGAGGCTCTGCGAGGTCCATTGGGGACATTCCAGCGACCAAATGGGTCGCTGCGTAAGGCAGGTCGTCCGGGTGGGACACCAGATTAATACCGATGCCAATCAGAAGCGCTTCGGCTTCTCGCTCGACCAGCAGACCGCTAACCTTGGCGCCCCCGAGCAGGACATCATTCGGCCATTTCAGCGTAACCGGCTGCACCGGACGGTAAACGTCCAGTGTACTCGCGATTGCCAGAGACGCCGCAAACCCATGCAGCGCCGACTGGGCCGGTGGCAAATCATTCGGCAGGAGCAGTGTCGCATACAGATTGCCAACAGCACTGACCCATTGCCGATCCCGGCGGCCCCGCCCTGCAGTCTGCTGCGCTGCACGCACCCAGAGCGGGCCTCGTTCACCCGCCTGATAGAGCGCACGGGCTTCGTCCTGGGTCGATCCAACCCTGTCGCGATGAATGAACTGCAAGCGGCTAGAACAAGGCTGCAGCAGCGCTGTCGAGAAGGCCCTGAGCCGGGATGGTCAGGAAGGGCAGCAGGAACAGCAGAAGAATGACAAGAGCCGATCCTGTCGAAACGAAACGCAGGCTGGCGGGGGCATCGACAAATTCCTGAGCGGGGTCATCGAACCAGATCGTCTTTATGATACGCAGATAGTAGAAAGCACCGATAACGGAGGCTAGCAGAGCCGCGACAACGAGCCACCACAGACCTGCATCGACAGCGGGCCAGAACGCAAACAGTTTACCCCAGAAGCCAAGCAAGGGCGGTATACCCATCAGCGAGAAGAAAAAGGCTGTCAGAACCAGCGCCATTGGCCGGTTCGTCTCCGCCAGACCCGACAGGTCGGAAATCTGTTCGACCATGCCGTTCCGGATCCGCATTTGCAGGATGGTTGCAAACACACCCACCGATGTAATGACGTAAATCGTCATGAAGATCAGCATGCCTTTCAGCCCGAACACGGTTCCTGCTGCCAGTGGAACGAGCGCGTAACCCATATTCGCGATTGAAGAATAGGCCATTAGACGCTTGATATTCGTCTGCATCAGCGCGCCGATCGCGCCCACAAACATGGAGAAGATGGCCAAGGCGGCAATCACTTGCTGCCATTGCATGAATGCATCCTCCAGAGGGCCGAATAGCAGGCGGGCGATCAGAGCCATGGCCGCAAATTTGGGAGCCGAGGCAAAGAAGCCCGTGACCGGCGTCGGTGCGCCTTCATACACGTCCGGCGTCCACATGTGGAACGGGGCCGCAGATATCTTGAATGCCAGACCACACATCATAAAGACCATACCGCCGACAATGCCGGGGTTCAGGCCGTCAGTTTCAATCGCCGCCGCAATTCCGGCAAAATCGAGGTGCCCTGTAAAGCCGTAGATCAGCGATGCACCGTAGAGCAGAAGGCCGGACGACAGAGCGCCAAGCACGAAATATTTCAGACCCGCTTCGGATGCACGCAGACTGTCACGGTTAAACGCGGCCATCACATAAAGCGACAGCGCCTGCATCTCCAGCCCGATGTAAAGAGCCAGCAGGTTATTGGCGCTGACCATGATCGACATACCTAGTACGGCGTAGATCATCAGCACGGAGAATTCGAACCGGTCCAGTCCCTCGGCTTTGAAATAAGGCCGCATGAAAACCAGAGCGACTGCCGCCGTTAGACCGATGATCAGTTTCGAATAATGCGAGAAATCGTCGACGATCAGCAAACCGTTGAAAGACAGACCCTCCGGACGCCCCAGGAGGAAACCAAGCAGAGCGAAGACGATCAGAACGATGATGGCGAACCAGCGCATGACATCGGCCTGTCGCTCATTCGCGACGAAGAGGCTGAGCAGGACGACGAAGAGAGTCTGGCCGGCGAGCAGAAGTTCCGGCGCCATAAGGGAGAGCGTTTCCATCTTAATTCCCTCCGGCCAGTTCAGGCACTGCCGTATCGGTCTGGAAGTCTGTGATGAGCTGTTCCACACTTGCTGCCGTCACATCGGTCACAAGCGCCGGGTAGACACCGAGAATGATTGTGAAGAGCGCCAGGATACCGAGAATGAACCACTCCCGTGCCGTCACATCCGTGATCACGTCGAGCTTCTCGTTCACCTGCTCGCCAAAGACCGTTTCGCGGTAGAGATGGAGTGCGTACATGGCAGACAGGATCATGCCGAGCGCAGCCCCTGCTGCCACCCACGGGTTAACCTGATACGCCCCGATCATGGTCAGGATTTCACCGACAAACCCGCTTGTTCCGGGCAGCCCGACATTGGCCATGGTGAACAGCAGGAAGAAGACGGCGAATATCGGCATGCGTTTTACCAGTCCGCCATAGAAGGCGATCTCGCGCGTATGCATCCGGTCATAGACGACACCGACACAGAAAAAGAGCGCGCCAGACACCAGACCATGGCTAATCATCTGGAAAATGCCGCCTTGAATACCCTGCAGATTGAAGGTGAAAATCCCCATCGTCACAAAGCCCATATGAGCCACGGAACTATAGGCGATCAGCTTTTTCATATCCGTCTGCCTGTAGGCCACGAGAGATGTATAGATGATCGCAATTACGGAGAGCGCGAAAATCAAAGGTGCGAATGTCAATGATGCATCCGGGAAATAGGGCAGAGAGAAGCGCAGGAAGCCATATCCGCCCAGTTTAAGCAGAATGCCCGCCAGAATGACCGAACCCGCCGTCGGAGCCTGAACATGCGCATCCGGCAACCAGGTGTGTACGGGCCACATGGGCATCTTTACTGCAAAGGATGCGAAGAAGGCCAGCCAGAGCCAGGTCTGGATATTCCCGGGAATGTCCAGATCCTTGAGATCGCGCATATCGGTCGTCGCCTGGCCGAATTGATCGGCCGACGCCCCGTAGAGCCATAGGATCGCAGCGAGCATCAGGACAGAGCCTAGCAGCGTATACAGAAAGAACTTGTAGGATGCGTAGACCCGGTTCGCCCCGCCCCAGACGCCGATGATAATGAACATCGGGATCAGAACTGCCTCGAAGAAGATGTAGAACAAGATCAGATCCAGCGCACAGAAGACACCGATCATCAGGCTTTCCAGCAATAGGAACGCGATCATGTAATCGACCTTGCGGGTCTTGATCGATGTCTCTGATGCCAGAATGCAGAGCGGCGTTAAGAACGCCGTGAGCACGATGAACAGCACGGAAATGCCGTCCACACCCATACGGAAGTCGATGCCGCCACCCAGCCAGGGAGCCTCGTCAACGAACTGAAATCCGGGATTGCTGGTATCGAAGTCAATTACAAGGACGATCGACAGGAGCAGAACGATCACGCTGACCAGAAGCGCCGTCCGCGGCGCATTGCGTTCAATCTGTTCCCGACCGTCATCGCTCGTCAGACGGGAAACCAGAGACAGGAACAGGGCGCCGATCAGCGGAATAATCACGAGCATCGGCAGAATAGGCAGGTTCGAAAACATGATCTTACCCTCCCAGACCGCGTAGGCCGATCAGGATCAGTATGGAGACACCGATCAGCATGACGAACGCATAGTGGAAAACTTTGCCGGACTGTATCCGGGACAGCCGACGCGAGACGCCCGCCGTGAAAGCGGCAACGCCATTGGGGCCGAACCGGTCGATGATACCGACGTCGATAACCTTCCAGAAGAAATCGCCGAGCGCACGGGCCCCACGAACGATGGTCGCGTCGTAAAGCTCGTCTATGTACCACTTATTCAACAGGAACCGGTAAAGTGGTGATCCTCCGGTTTCGCGAACTTCCGCGATACGGCGTTCCGTCCCACCATTGCGGTACATGAACACAGCGATCAGGAAGCCGATAAAGGTAGCCACAAGCGGAGCGAAATAGACCCAGGTCGGATATTTGTGATGGCCGCCACTATAATCTCCGGCGCTTTCATAGCCTTCGGCTGCCGCATAGAGATTGGTCGGCGCAAGCGCGTGATACGCGTCCCCGACAGGCAATGCGCCGTGCCAGAACCCATCGACGCCGTAGCGGAAACTCTCATAGAAGGCCGCCCCGGCAAAGAGCGCGCCGATCGACAGCACGATCAGCGGAATGCGCATCGTCCAGGGGCTCTCATGAGCGTGTTCGAGCGTATGATGATCGCCCCGGAATTTACCGTGGAAGGTCATGAAGATCAGGCGCCAGCTGTAGAAGCTGGTCATCAGAGCGGCGACCAGGCCCATCCAGAAAGCGAACACCGCCGTGTTATGGCCTCCAGCAGCGCCGATTTCATAGGCAGCTTCGATCACGAAGTCCTTCGAGAAGAAGCCCGCAAAGCCCCAGCCCAGCAGCGGTATACCGACCCCTGTCAGGGCCAGTGTTCCGATAATCATACCAGTATAGGTCCATGGCACTTTGCGCCAGATGCCACCCATTTTACGCATATCCTGCTCATGGTGCAGCGCATGAATGACGGAACCCGCTCCGAGGAACAGCAGCGCCTTGAAGAATGCATGGGTGAAGAGGTGGAACATCGCCGCATTGTAGGCGCCGACACCGGCAGCGAAGAACATGTAGCCAAGCTGCGAACAGGTCGAATAGGCGATGACCCGCTTGATGTCGTTCTGAACCAGACCGACAGTCGCCGCGAAGAAGGCCGTAAACGCGCCGATCGCCGTGATGAACCCAGCCGTGATGGGGGCGGCGTCATAGATCGGGAATGCGCGGCAGACGAGGAAAACACCCGCCGTTACCATGGTTGCAGCATGGATCAGGGCAGAAACCGGTGTCGGCCCTTCCATCGCGTCAGGTAGCCAGACATGCAGAATGAACTGCGCCGACTTGCCCATCGCCCCAATAAAAAGGAGCATCGCGATCAGTTCCATCGCGTTGAGGTTCATGCCCAGAAAATCGAGGCGACGATCGCTATTCTCCGCAATCGCAGCGAAGACCACGTCAAATTCGACAGAGCCGAAGACCAGGAAAATCGTCATCACACCCAGTGCCAGACCGACATCACCGACCCGGTTGGTCACGAAGGCCTTGATGGCGGCGGCATTGGCCGAAGGCTTTTTGTAGTAGTAACCGATCAGCAGATAGGAGGCGAGACCAACTCCTTCCCAGCCGAAGAAAAGCTGAATGAAATTGTCAGATGTCACCAGCATAAGCATGGCGAAGGTAAAGAGCGACAGATAGCAGAAGAAGCGCGGCTTGTAGTCGTCGTCCTCCATGTAACCGTAGCTATAGAGGTGAACGAGCGCAGAGACTGTCGTGATCACGATCAGCATGATCGCCGTAAGCGTGTCGATCTTCAGCGCCCAGTTCGCTTCCAGTCCGCCAATATCCAGCCAGCGCATCAATGTGATAACGGTGTCCGGCGCATCGCCGAAAGCGATCGCGAAAAAGGCGACCCATGACAGGATCGCCGACAGGAACAATAGTCCCGTCGTGACAGCCATGCTAAGCGTCTCAGACAGCCAACCCCGCCCGAAACGGGTTCCGGCCATGCCAGCGATGATGAAGCCGATCAGCGGCCCAAAGACTATGGTCTGATAAAGCAAGAGATCAGCCCTTCATCAGGTCGATATCTTCGACCTCGATACTGCCGCGGTTACGGAAGTAGACAACAAGAATGGCAAGGCCGACAGCGGCCTCGGCGGCGGCGACTGTAAGGATGAACAGCGCAAATATCTGTCCGTCAATAGGGTTCACACCGGGCATGTCTGGCATATGTGCTGAAAACGCCACGAAGTTGATATTCACGGCCAGCAGGATCAATTCCACGCACATCAGGATGACGATGACGTTCTTACGGTTCACGAAGATGCCGAACACACCGATCATGAACAGGATCGCCGCGACGATCAGATAATGAGACAGTCCGATTACCATCTTTTCCCCTCCCAGCCGCGCGGGCTAGCCCAGCCCTTGTCCGGGCTCGATATCGACAAGCTCGACGCCCTCTTCACGTGTGCGCGCCATTTGCGCATTCGCGTCTTGACGGCGCACGCCTTCACGGCTGCGAAGCGTCAGGACGATGGCCCCGATCATCGCAACGAGAAGAATAAATCCGGCGGCTTCGAAAGCGCCGGCATATTGTGTATAAAGAACCGCGCCAAAGGCTTCGAGATTGGTCATCTCCGCATCGGCTTTCACGATCGGACGTCCACCGTCCGTGAAGTAGGCGGCCCCGATGAAGATCATCTCAATGAAAACGATCCCGGCCACGATCCCGCCGATCGGCGCATAGCGCAGAAAACCGCTCTTCAGTTCGACGAAATCAACATCCAGCATCATCACGACAAACAGGAAAAGGACGGCGACAGCCCCGACATAGACCATCACAAGAAGCAAGGCTAGAAACTCCGCCCCCAGCAGAATGAAGAGGCCCGCCGCACTGAAAAACGTCAGAATGAGATACATGACCGAGTGCACGGGATTTTTCGACGCCACAACCATGGCGGCGGCTGCAATAGCGATCGTTGCAAGGATGTAAAATGCGATGGCCGCGATCACGACTGGCTCTCTTTTTTATCTATCTGCCGACGGGGTCGGCAGTGAATCGCGCCCCCTTAACGGTAGGGCGCATCCATGGCTAGGTTCTTGGCGATTTCGGTTTCCCATCTGTCCCCATTTGCGAGCAGCTTATCCTTGTCATAATAAAGCTCCTCCCGGGTTTCAGTGGCAAATTCATAGTTAGGCCCTTCGACAATGGCGTCGACCGGACAGGCTTCCTGACACAGACCGCAATAGATGCATTTGACCATGTCGATGTCGTAGCGGGTTGTCCGGCGCGATCCGTCGGGGCGGGGTTCGGCCTCGATGATGATCGCCTGAGCCGGGCAGATCGCTTCGCAGAGCTTGCAGGCGATGCAGCGCTCTTCGCCTGATGCGTAACGGCGCAGGGCATGTTCGCCCCGGAAACGCGGGCTTAGCGGCCCCTTCTCGAACGGATAGTTCACCGTGACTTTGGGCCGGAAGAAGTAGCGCATGGCCAGATTGAAGGCGCTGACAAACTCCAGCAGCAGCGCACCGCGAATGAATTGTTTGACGCGAGACATTATGAGGCCCCCGTAAGGACGACGACACCGGAAACGATCAGGACGGCGACAAGCGAGGTCGGCAGGAACACTTTCCAGCCGAGGCGCATGAGCTGGTCATAGCGGTAACGCGGGACGATCGCCTTCACCATAGCAAACAGGAAGAAGATGAAGGCCGTCTTGAGAACAAACCAGAAGACGGGCGGCAGGAACTGCACACCAATATCGATAGGCGCATGCCATCCGCCGAGGAATAAAATGACCATCATCGCCGAGAGCAGCATGATGTTTACATACTCGGCGAAGAAAAACATCAGAAACGGGGTCGAGGAATATTCAACCTGATAGCCAGCCACCAATTCGGATTCGGCTTCAGGAAGATCGAATGGAGGGCGGTTTGTTTCGGCCAGCGCGCTGATGAAGAAGAGCACACCCATATAAAACAGCACTGGCGTGAGAATGTAGTTGGCAAAGCCGAATTCGGTCGACGGGTTGAGGCGGAACATGTTCCAGTTCCAGATCCCGCCGGCTTGAGTATCGACGATCACACTCAGATTCATGGATCCGCTGATGAAAATGACCGTCAGGATGATGAATCCGATCGAGACTTCGTAGGACACCATCTGTGCGGCTGAGCGCAACGCGCCCATGAAGGGATATTTCGAGTTCGACGCCCAACCGCCAATCATGATGCCGTAAACACCGAGCGAGCTGATCGCGAGAACGTACAGCACGCCAATATTGATATCCGAAATCACCCAGCCTGGGGCAACGGGTATCACCGCCCAGGCCAGAAACGCCATTACCAGAGCGATCAGCGGCGCTAGAATGAATAGAAACTTGTCAGACCCCGCCGGAATCACGATTTCCTTGAAGAAGAATTTCAACGCATCCGCAAATGTCTGCAAAAGACCGAAGGCCCCGACGACGTTCGGCCCGCGTCGCATCTGCACAGCCGCCCAGATCTTGCGGTCGGCCAGAACCAGCGCCGCGACGAGCAGCGCCAGAACGATTACGAAACCCAGAACCTGCAGAAGCTTGAGTAACAGCCACAGCCCCCACTCCGGATCATCGCCAGCGACGCCGACGACCGTCTGCATGATCATCATCACGTCGGTCATTCCGCCGCCTCCGGATAGCGCGCATCGCCAGTGTCAGCCACCGCAGAGCATTCCGCCATGACGTTCGAAGCGCGGGCGATCGGGTTGGTCAGGTAAAAGTCGATAATCGGGCTCTTCAACGTGTCGGAAGACAGCTCGCCTGGTACGCCGAGGCCCGATGGGTCGAACCCTTCGCTTGCCACGGCACCGGGCGCATATCCCAACGACCCAAAGGTCGGATAGGCCGCGATCAGCATATCGCGCAGGGCGGAGAGGCTGTCGAAAGGAAGAACACGCTCGACGACACCGGACAGGGCGCGGATAATGGCCCAATCTTCCTTGGCAACCCCCTTGGGCGGCACGGCCCGCATGCCCATCTGCACGCGGCCTTCCATATTGACGTAAAGCCCATCTTTTTCCGTATAGGCACAGCCCGGCAGAATAATATCGGCCACATGTGCGCCCGCATCGCCGTGATGGCCCTGGTAGATAACAAATGTGTCTTCGAGGCCGGACATATCAATTTCGTCTGCACCCAGAAGATAGACTGTATCGAACTCACCCGCCCTCGCTACACTCAGCATCGCATCAGTCGAAAGACCGCCCTCGCCCGGCAGAAAACCCAGATCGAGCCCGCCAACGCGCGCAGCCGCCGAATGGAGTATGTTAAAACCATTCCAGTCATCGCGAACGACTTTGGAGCCCGTCATATAGTTGGCGATAGCGGACATCAAAGCCAGACCTGAATCGCCCACAAGTGCCCCAGCCCCGATGACGATCATCGGATTTTCTGCATTCTTGAAGATCTTCGCAAAGCCCGTCCGGGCGCGGCTGAACTTCGCCAAGTCTGCGGCACTGCTACCAACAGTTTCGTACTCATAGGTCAGATCGACAGTTTCGCCGATCATGCCGATTTCGAGCTCACCGGTCAGCCAGCGCTTGCGGATGCGCGCATTGATGATGGGCGCTTCCATGCGCGGGTTGGTTCCGATCAGCAGGATCGCATCTGCCTTCTCAATCCCAGCAATTGTCGTGTTGAACAGATAGCTTTCGCGGCCATCCGTCCCGATCAGACTGCCATCCTGACGGCAATCGAGATTCTGCACGCCCAGCGATCCCATCAGTTCCTTTAATGCGAACATGGATTCCGCATCGCACAGGTCGCCCGCAATCGCGCCGATCCGCGACGGATCGCCTTTGAGGCGTTCTGCCGCCAAGGCTAGCGCTTCATCCCAGTCCGCAGGCCGCAATTTGCCGTTCTCACGAATGAAAGGTCGGTCAAGACGCTGACGGGCCAGTCCGTCCCAGACAAAGCGGGTTTTGTCGGAAATCCACTCTTCATTCACATCGTCATTGACGACCGGCAGGATGCGCAGAACCGCATCACGGCGGCTATCGACGCGGATGTTTGATCCGACCGCATCCATGACATCGACGCTCTCGACTTTATCCAACTCCCAGGGCCGCGCATTGAACGCATAGGGCTTGGAGGTCAGCGCGCCGACGGGACAGAGATCGATCACATTGCCCGACAGTTCCGATGTCAGAGACTGTTCAAGATAGGTCGTAATTTCAGCGTCTTCACCACGATTGGCGAGACCGATTTCCTGCACGCCTGCGACTTCGGTCACGAACCGGACACAGCGCGTGCACTGGATGCAGCGGGTCATGATCGTATTGACCAATGGCCCCATATGCTTGTCATCGACAGCGCGCTTATTCTCCTCGAAGCGGGAGAAATCGCGGCCATAGGCCATGGCCTGATCTTGCAGATCGCACTCGCCGCCCTGGTCGCAGATCGGGCAATCAAGCGGGTGGTTGATCAGCAGAAATTCCATGACGCCTTCACGCGCCTTTTTCACCAGCGGGGAGTTCGTCTTGATGTGCGCGGGCGAGCCATCCCGGTTCGGACGCAAATCCTTGACCTGAAGCGCGCAGGAGGCTTGCGGCTTGGGCGCACCTTCCCATTCGACCAGACACATGCGGCAATTCCCGGCCACGGACAGGCGCTCATGATAGCAGAAGCGCGGAATCTCAGCCCCGCCATACTCCTCGCACGCCTGCATCAGCGTGTATTCGGCGGGCACCTCATGCTCGACACCGTCGATCTTTATTTTTCTAAGATCAGTCATGTTTAAATTCGCTTGCCGCTTCGCGGAAGCCCCCATCGACCAGACCCATTTGCGTTTTAATGCGACCGAGTCGGTCTTCATGTCTGTCCAGCCGCCGGTTCAGGCCCGCAACGGCACTATGCAGATAGCCAATCTGCTCTTCGATATTCGTGACGCGGACCTTAATGTCGCGCACGTCGGCTCTGACCTCGGAAAGGTCGGACCGGATCGCCCGAGGGTGTTCGAGCATCAAATTGTCCATCTCGGACGCCATCTCTACTCCGCAGCCTGAACAAAGACGGGTCGGTTCGCCCGGTATTGATCGATGCGGTCTTCGATTTCGTGGCGGAAATGGCGGATTAGACCCTGGATCGGCCAGGCCGCCGCATCACCCAGAGCGCAGATTGTGTGACCTTCGACCTGCTTGGTCACATCGAGCAGCATATCGATTTCGGCGGTTTCCGCCTCACCGCGAACCATCCGCTCCATGACACGCCACATCCAGCCTGTACCTTCACGGCACGGCGTACACTGACCGCAGCTCTCATGCTTGTAGAAATATGACAGACGGGCGATCGCTTTGATGACGTCCGTACTCTGATCCATCACAATGACGGCGGCTGTGCCTAGACCCGACTGATGCTCACGCAACGCGTCGAAATCCATCAGAACAGTATCGCAAATCTCTTTCGGCAAGAGCGGTACTGACGATCCGCCCGGGATGATCGCTTTCAGATTGTCCCAGCCGCCCCTCACGCCACCTGCATGGGTTTCAATCAGCGTTTTCAAAGGGATAGAAAGCGCTTCTTCAACATTACACGGCGTATTCACATGGCCGGATATGGAAAAGACCTTGGTCCCCTTATTGTTCTCGCGGCCAAAGCCGGCGAACCAGTCCGCGCCTTTGCGCAGAATAGTCGGCACGACGGCAATGGATTCCACATTGTTCACAGTCGTCGGGCAACCATAAAGACCTGAGTTGGCGGGGAATGGCGGCTTGAGGCGTGGCTGGCCTTTCTTGCCCTCCAGACTTTCAAGCAAAGCGGTTTCCTCACCGCAAATATAGGCTCCAGCGCCGTGATGGACATAGACATCGAAGTCCCAGCCGGAACCGCAAGCATTCTTTCCGATCAGACCCGCTTCATAGGCTTGGTCGACCGCGGCCTGCAGACGCATCCGTTCGAACGTATATTCGCCCCGCAGATAGATGTAGGCGGCGTGCGCCTGCATCGCGAAACTGGCAATCAGACAACCTTCGATCAGCAGATGCGGATCATGGCGCATCATCTCGCGGTCCTTGCAGGTTCCAGGCTCGGACTCGTCGGCGTTGACAACGAGATAATGCGGGCGTTCACCCACTTCCTTCGGCATGAAGGACCACTTCAGTCCCGTCGGAAAACCTGCCCCGCCCCGGCCGCGCAAGCCGGAGGCTTTGACCTGATCGATGATCCAGTCTTTACCCTGCGCCAGCATCGCCGCCGTCCCGAGCCAGGCACCGCGATGACGGGCGCCATTCAGCCCCCAGTCCTGCGTACCATACAAATTCTTGAAGATGCGATCTTCGTCTTTAAGAAGCTGGGTCATTTGGCAGCCTCCTTCGCCAGTCGCTTGGCCTGTTTGACCCAGTCGTCACGCTTGATGCGACCCGGGAACCGCGTCAGCACATCGGCTTCCAGCATCTTTATGTCCGCTACTTTCCACGCGCCAATCTGGCGGTAATAATAGATGCCCTTCTCATTGAGCTCACGTTCAAAAACCGGGCCGATCCCTTTGATTTTCTTCAGATCGTCCGGCGCACCGTCCGTCGCGCCTTCTGTATAGAGCACTTGCGGATCAGATCGTTCCGGGCGGCCCTTATAGGGATCTTCTTCGACAAGCCCCTTGGTCAGGTCGCGCCCGAGATTGCCGGACCGTTTCTTCGGATCCGGGCTCGCCTTGCGTTTGGGATCGACCCAGCCACCGCGTGTCGCACGTCGCTCTTTGGGGTCCCATTCGTAATGATTGACCTTCGCCTTCTTGTCGGCCTTGGGAAGCGTTTTTAGCGTCTGTGTCGCGCTGTACAGATCTTTCGAATTCAGCGTTTTCGGCCCGCCTTCCGGAGCCGAATTGATGCGGTCATTCTGCGGCCCGCGTGCCGGATCACGACCATCCGCAAAGGCGTCGAGGATCGCTTCCAGCGCTTCTGGCGTCAAATCCTCATAATAGGGGTCATCATCGACATCGGTCGAAACCTGCATCATCGGTGCATTGGCGCAGGCGCCCAGACATTCGACCTCGAGCCAGCTGAACTTGCCGTCCGCGCTCACCGTATTCTGTGGCCCGACACGCCGTTCCAACACCTCTTTCAGCGCTTCCGAGCCACGCAGCCAGCACGGCGTCGTTCCGCAGAGCTGGATGTGATAGTCTCCGACCGGCGAGAGATTGAACATGGTGTAGAAAGTCGCGACCTCATAGACGCGGATATAGGCCATGCCGAGCATGTCCCCGACGGCGCGCAGGATCATTTCCGGCAGCCAGCCACCGGCATCCTTCTGCGCGATCCAGAGCGCCGGGATCAGCGCAGATCGCTGCCGACCTTCGGGATACTTTTTTGTCCAAGTCAGAATACCCGCCTGTGCTTCGGGCGACAGGCTGACATCATCCGGCTGGCGAATGGCAAGACGACGCGCACTCATCGATCCACCTCCCCGAAGACGATGTCGAGCGAGCCAAGAATGGCGGAAACGTCAGCGAGCATGTGACCCTTGTTGAGATAGTCCATCGCCGCCAGATGGGCGAAACCCGGTGCGCGTATCTTGCAGCGATAGGGCTGATTGGTGCCATCCGAGACGAGATAGACGCCAAACTCGCCCTTTGGCGCCTCAACGGCAGCGTAAACTTCGCCTTCCGGCACCTTGAAGCCTTCCGTGTAGAGCTTGAAGTGATGGATCAACGCTTCCATCGATTGCTTCATCTCGGCACGGCGCGGCGGTACGAATTTGTTGTCCTGAGTCATGACAGGGCCTTCCGGCATCATGTCCAGAGCCTGCTGCATGATCTTCACCGACTCATACATCTCATCGACTCGGCAGAGATAGCGGTCATAACAATCCCCGTTCTTGCCGAGCGGGATTTTGAAATCGAGTTCGCTATAGACTTCGTAGGGCTGGTTCCGACGCAGATCCCACGGAATACCGGAGCCGCGCACCATTACACCTGTAAAGCCGTGATCGTAACAATCCTGCTTGGACACCACACCGATATCGACGTTGCGCTGTTTGAAGATACGGTTCTCCGTCAGCAGCGTTTCGATTTCCTGCAGCCTCTCCGGAAACTGTTCGCACCAGACCAGAAGGTCGTTGATCAGCGCAGGCGGCAGGTCCTGATGCACGCCGCCCGGACGGAAATAGTTGGAGTGCATGCGCGCGCCGCAGGCTCTTTCATAGAACACCATCAGCTTTTCGCGCTCTTCAAAGCCCCAGAGAGGCGGCGTCAGCGCGCCGACATCCATCGCCTGGGTCGTAATGTTGAGCAGATGCGACAGGATGCGACCGATTTCGGAATAGATGACGCGGATGAAGGACGCCCGACGCGGCACTTCGATCCCGGCAAGCCGCTCGATCGCCATGCAGAAGGCATGTTCCTGGTTCATCGGCGCGACGTAATCGAGCCGGTCGAAATAGGGTATGGCCTGCAAATAGGTCTTGTGCTCGATCAGCTTTTCCGTGCCGCGGTGCAGCAAGCCGATATGCGGATCGACCCGTTCGACGATCTCGCCTTCCAGCTCCAACACAAGGCGCAAAACGCCATGCGCAGCTGGATGCTGCGGACCGAAGTTGATCGTAAAACGACGATCCTGCTCGTCAGTGATGAGGGCTTCAGTCGTGGCCATTATTTCGCCGCCTCACTTTTCTCATCGCCGGGCAGGATATATTTCGCGCCTTCCCATGGGCTGAGGAAATCGAAGGAGCGGAATTCCTGTTGCAGGACGACGGGTTCGTAGACGACTTCCTTACGCTCTTCATCGTAGCGGACCTCGACAAAGCCTGTCAGCGGGAAGTCCTTGCGCAGCGGATAGCCCTCAAACCCGTAATCCGTCAGGATACGGCGCAGATCGGGATGCTGATCGAAAACGATACCGTACATGTCGAACGTCTCACGCTCATACCAGTCGGCATTGGGAAAGAGCGAAACGATGGACATCACCGGCGTATCTTCATCCGTCGTGCACTTCACCCGGATGCGCTTGTTATGCGCCATGCTGAGGAAGTGATAGACAATGTCGAACCGACGCGCGCGCGCTGGATAGTCGACACCGCAAAGGTCGATCAGCTGGTTGAACTTGCAGATCGGGTCATCGCGCAGAAAGCCGATAATTTTCAGAATGGCCGCCCGGCGCACCGTCAGAGTCAGTTCTCCGAAACCTTCGCTGACATCGCGCACATCATCGCCGTGGTGGGCTTGAATATGGTCGCGAATATCGGCCCAGGCCTCTGTCATGGCCGCACTCATCGGACGATACTCCCCTCACGCCGTATCTTCTTCTGTAGTTGCAAAATGCCGTAGATCAGACCTTCCGCGGTGGGCGGACAGCCCGGCACGTAAACGTCCACAGGAACGATCCTGTCGCAACCCCGCACGACGCTGTAGCTATAGTGATAATAGCCGCCGCCATTCGCGCAGGACCCCATGGAAATGACGTAGCGCGGGTTCGGCATCTGGTCGTAAACCTTGCGCAGCGCCGGAGCCATCTTGTTCGTCAGCGTGCCTGCGACGATCATGACGTCGCTTTGACGCGGGGACGCACGCGGCGCAAAGCCGAACCGTTCCAAATCGTAGCGTGGCATTGACGCCTGCATCATTTCGACGGCACAACAGGCCAGTCCGAACGTCATCCACATCAGCGAGCCCGTGCGCGCCCACGTGATCAGATCATCCGACGCAGCAGTAATGAATCCCTTATCCGCCAGCTGATCGGACAGACCGTCAAAGCCTTGATCGTGAAGGCGCGGGTCATAGGCGCTCGACCCCATGTCACGGGCAGCCATGCCATTCGGCGCGAGAATATCGGTCATGCCCCTACTCCCAGTCCAGCGCGCCGATCTTCAGCGCGTAGACATAGCCTGCAATCAGTTCGAGAACGAAGATCACCATCACGATCCAACCGTATAGACCGACCACGTCGAGACTGACAGCAATCGGAAACAAAAATGCGACTTCGATGTCGAAAATGATGAAGAGGATCGCCACCAGATAGAAGCGCACGTCGAACTTCATCCGTGAATCATCGAACGCCTCGAACCCGCATTCATATGTCGAGACTTTCTCCGCATCGGGGTCTGCGGGCGCGATCACGGTCGGGACCAGGAGAAACAATAGAGACAGGACCAGCGCGATGGCGAACATCATCACGACTGGCATATATTCGATCAACAGATCGGGCATGCAAACCTCGAGGCATGGGCAACCGCCAGAACGAGTCCTCGAAGAGACTCACAGGCAGCCTGAAATCGAGGGCGAACCTAGTTGGGGGCTTTGTCCATTGCAACGGCGTAATCAGTGGAAACCGATCCAATTGCTGCGACGAAACATCCTCTAGCCGTCTGGAATGACAGCCTTAATGAGAATGACCCGCAACTGCGGAATAGAAGAGCTTCTATCGGTCGATCTTATCCGTCCTCCCAACTGGGCTCCCCCGGCCAGACCGTGATCCGACCGAGCAATTCATCGTCGCTCAGCCCCACTTCGCTGATGGTGCCGTCTTGCACGCTCATCCCGCGATCATGGATGGTGTCCCGGTCGCCGGTCAGAAGATGGTGCCAGTCCGGCAAGGGCCGACCTTCTGACAGCAGACGGTAGGCACAGCTTCTGGGCATCCACTTTAATGCCGAGACGGTCGAGGGCTTCAGAATGACACAGTCCGGTACCTTCTCCTTGCGCCTAGGATAATCGCTGCACAGGCACGTCTTATTGTCGAATAGCTTGCAATGTACATCGGTCGTATGAACCTGTCCGGTCTCGTCATCTTCCAGTCGGATCAGACAGCATTTGCCGCACCCATCGCACAGGCTCTCCCACTCCGCAGCCGACATGTCGGTCAAGGTTTTGGCTTCCCAAAAGGGGCGGGAGTCTGGAAAATCCGTCATGCGAAAGGATAGTTATCAATTAACGTAAAGCGAGGTATGATAACCTCTATGGCGACCTATCGGGCCGATATCAATGTGGCAGAACGCCGGGGGCACAGCCGCCGCAGCGCTTTTGCCATGGCCATGGTCGGGCTCGTCGTCGCCATGGCGGCTCTCGTCTTCGGGGTCGGACGCGCCTATCTTCTCAGCGGTATGCCGACGCTGCCGGACAAGGCGACGATGTGGCAGATGAATCTGGCACCGACCATAACGCTAGTCGACCGGAATGGCGTCGTAATCGGTCATCGCGGCCCCTGGATCGGGGAGCCGCTAAAACTCAACGACATGCCGGCCTATCTGCCCAATGCCTTTCTGGCGATCGAGGATGAACGCTTCTTCGAACATGAAGGCGTCGACAATAAAGCTATCCTGCGCGCGATGATCAGCAATGCCCGGTCCGGTCAGCGCAGTCAGGGCGGCTCGACCCTGACGCAGCAGCTCGTCAAGATCATGATACTGACGCCAGAGAAGACCTATCGCCGCAAGTTTCAGGAAGCCCTTCTGGCCCGCGATCTTGAAGCGATCCTCTCGAAACCCGAAATACTCGAACTTTACATCAACAGGATCAGTCTGGGACCGCAGATATTCGGAGCCGAGGCTGCCAGTCAGCGCTATTTTGGCAAGAGCGCCCGCGATCTGACCTTGGCCGAAGCGGCCTTGCTGGCGGGTCTGGCACAGGCCCCGAGCCGCTATAATCCGGTTCGCAATTTGGACCGAGCACTCGCACGCTCGCGAGTCGTGCTTGAACGCATGCGGGTCAACATGCTGATTTCAGAACTGGAATATGAAGCCGCCTTGGCCAATCCACCGCGGATCCTCGAGGAATCACGCTCGCCTATCGATGAGCGCATTCTCGGCTATGCGTTCGATTATCTGTCCGAAGACGCCCGGCGGCGCGCCGGCCCTCGCTATCCCGATCTGGTTGTCACATCGACGCTGGACGCCAAGCTGATGAAGAGCGCGCATGAAACGCTTAATGAGGTTCTGGACAAGAGCGGCGAGACCCGCAACGTCAGTCAGGGTGCCGTCCTGACGCTCGACAATCAGACAGGCGGTATTCTCGCCATGATCGGTGGCCGCAATTATCTCGACAGTATGTTCAACCGTACGACTCAGGCGCAACGACAGCCGGGGTCGAGCTTCAAGACATTCGTGTATGCCGCAGCTTTCGAAGACGGATTTACACCCGCAACGGTCCGGATCGATCAGAAGCGCTCGATCGGCGGATGGGAACCTGAGAATTATACGCTTCGCTACAGAGGGCCGATCACCATACGTGAAGCCTTAAAGCTCTCAATCAACACAGTCGCGGCGCAAGTCGGTGCTGAAATCGGGCCCAGCCGCATCGTGGCGACGGCGAAACGGTTCGGCATCACCTCTCCTCTGAAAGCGCATCTGTCGCTCTCGCTCGGCAGTAGCGAAGTTAATCTCATGGAGCTGACGGCCGCCTACTCCGTTTTCATCAATGAGGGGCTGCTGCGTCAGCCCTATATGATTGAGCGGATCGAGACGACCAGCGGTGAGGAACTTTACAATCGCACAGACCGGGCGGGCGACCGCGTCTACCCCCTGCCCTATGCCGAGCAGATCACGTCGATCTTGCAGGAAACGCTGGAGTCGGGCACCGCCCACGGCGCGCGTCTTCCGGGTCGCCCTGCAGGGGGCAAGACAGGAACGTCACAGGATTACCGCGATGCTTGGTTCATCGGATTTACGGGTCAGATGACGACCGGCATCTGGATGGGCAATGACAATAACAGCACGATGAACGAAGTGACGGGCGGCTTGCTGCCCGCTGATGTGTTCAAGGCCTATATGACCGAAATTCACGAGGGCGAACCGATCGTCGCGCTGACGGACCTTGAGGTCACGCCTGCGGATGCACGCGCGTCCGAGATGATGGCTTTCTATCTGGGCTTAGCCGCAGCCCTACGCAACGAACGCGACCTCGCGGCGGGCGTTCGGCCTCCTCCTGCCCCTGCGCCAGCCGGACAGTAACGCTATCTCCTTCTATCAGAGCCCGAAGTCGGCTGAGCTAAATTCCCCGAGTTTCAAATGGTTGGTATGTTTTTTGCAGTAAATGCAGTCTCTTCAACCATTTCCTAGCTTTTTGGCTGTGAAATGCGCTTTCGATCTACAGGAGGCTCTTTATGTTCGGGCGTATGAGGTTGGGGATTTTTGCGGCAATGGCCTTGCCGATCATCGCTTTGACGACGTTACCGGCATCCGCCACGACCGGCGCCTTCAAGGGTGCGTTCAAGCCTGACGACGGAACATACCGGATTGTCCCTGTCAGCTCCGCCGAACAATGCTCGGCTCTATGCAAAGGCGACTCCGTTTGCCGCGGCGCTGTGACATATCAACCCGACGTGACGAAACCCGACGCGTTCTGCCGTCTCAATAACGGTTTCGGCGCCAACCCCGTCTTTCCACAGCAACCGCCGGAGCCACTCGACCTGCGCGAGGCTCTGTCCGATCTGAATGCCTATCGTGCGCGACATGGCCTGGGACCTGTGACACTGGAAACGCGACTGATCGAAGCTTCGCGCATGCATGCGGATGATCTCGCCAAAGCGGGCATCATCTCCCACAATGGTACAGATGGGTCGACCCATGGCGACCGCGCCCGTCGCGTCGGCTATAACTTCCTGATTGCAGGCGAGAATGTCGCCACGGGTCAGAAGAGCTGGGACGATGTCTTCAAGGCCTGGCAGGAAAGCCCGGGTCATAATCAGAATCTCTTGCGGCCTGATGTATCCGAATTCGGGATCGCGCTCGTTTACGAACCGCGCACGACCTACTCGACCTATTGGGCGATGCTTGTTGCTGAGCCAATGGATATGAGCTTTCTAAACTCCAAGAATATTCACTGAGCCGTTACGTCAGGCCCTGCCATCAGGCCCAGTCGCGACCAGCCCTCGATAATCATGGCTTCGATCACCCGGTCGACTTGCCAGAATTGCAGCATTCGCATCGCCTCCTGCGCATAGGTAGAGGCCCCATCCGAGACGCGTTGGAATGTCTTTATGCCGCTCTCGATTTCGTCCGTCAGGCCCAAGCAGGCGATTTTAAGCATGATCAGATGAACCGGACTGCTGGGTTTGATCTCGCCAATCCGCGCAATGACCCCCTCATAATCTTTGCCGACAAAGTCGATTAGCAGACTGGCCGCGTCGAACCAGGCGGGTGGCGACGTCACGAGACGTCTGGCGGACGCGTCATAGGCCGCCGCCGTTTCGACATCGCCCATGGCAGCACGCGTGAGTGCAAAATAGGCCAGCATCGCATAATCATTCGGATTGAGCGTCATGGCTTTCTGCGCCATCTGCTCGCCCGCGCGCACATCTCCGGAATGATGTAGTGCCTGAAATGCCGCAAAATAAGCCATCGAATTCATCGGGTCGATGGACATGGCTTTCTGCGCAAGACCCCGCGCATTCACGAGGAAATGGTCAGGACTGCCAGGTGGAATGCACTGTGTACACATATAGCTATTGAGCATGGAGCGAATGGCAAAGCCCGTCGAAAAATTCGGGCTGGCATCCGTGATGACTTCAATATCATGCAACAGGCTCGCGGCGTCCTCCCGGCTGGGTCCCAGCCCCATTTCATAGAAACGCAAGACAGCCTCATAGGCCGATATGGACTGACGCCGACCGGAATTAAGGCGACGATTGTGACGATTAATCTGTCCGAACGGGGCAGCCACAGCAGCAGCCACGTTGGAAGCGATGGATTCCTGCAATTCGAATACGGTATCGGGCGCATAGACCCGGTCGAACGTCTCTCGGTACAGGACCTGGCCGGTGTCGGCTGCGCTCAACGTGGCCACCACGCGGAACACATCAGCTGAGCGGCGCACATTTCCGGACAGGACGAACTGGACATCACGGGTCATGTCGATCGTCGACAGGGACGCTGCTACCACTTCCCCTGGAACATCGGGATGCTGCGCGATGACGCGGATATGCCTGAACTGAACCAGCGCTGAAATGATCTCGGCTGTCAGCCCCTTTGCAAAGAAAGCAGAATCAGACGGCCCAGTATCATCGACGAAGGTAACAACGGCAAGGCCTGGCCGGGACAAGCCGCGTTCTTCGCCCGACGCTTCCGCATCGTCGTCCACGCTTGAGTCCCCCTGTTGAGTCCGTGGCGACCGGACTTCGAACCGCGGGGCATAACGTCCTTTTGGAATGGTCAGCCGAATGGGGTCACTCTCTCCGGCATCTGCGTAATACAGATCCAACCGGCGTCGTAACTGGCTTGCCTGCACACGCACGATCGTGTCGGTCTGCGAGTTGAAGTCACTGGGCTTGTCAAAAACTTCCAGTCCGATTGTGTAGCCCTTCAGACGCGCACCACGCCCGGCGATCGCCTCCTCGACCACATAGGTCAGAAACCGCTTCATGCGTGTCGTGTCGGAAAACAGCGCGTGATCAAGAATGCGGGCCAGTTGTGCGCGAACGGCTTCGGCCTGCATATCGGACAGGCCGCAAGCAGTATCGTCAATCGCCCGTGCTGGCTTTGACATCGCGCCTCCGTTCTGACCTATGATACTGCAAATACACTTATCCAGCAATCGTCGCCATTGGATAGGCGTGATAGACGAACGCCTTGTCGTCGATTTTTTTATCCGGAGATGTCGTGAAGACACAATTTTTGGCTTTGCTCTTGCTGCTACCCGCCTGCGCTTCGACCCCTGACCCTGCCGAGATCTGCACTGCGGAATGGATCGAACCGCGCAGCGAGCGCGCGCTTGATCGCATCGAGAAACGGGCCGCAAAGTCCATCGAGGCTTTCAAATCGGTCAGTGAGACCTGGCTATCTGGAGAGAGTCCGGGTCCGCTCCAGATGTATCGTCTGTCGCGCGCGTTCGACGCGCTCGAGACAGAACTGAAATCGGGGCCTGGCTCGCGTGACTTGCGATTACTGGCGGCGACCTGCAGCGACCCGGACTTTATCAGCGAACAGGTCACGGCATTGTTGGAGCGCGCCGATATTCCGGACAGGATGGTTCTGTTTCTGGACCGCACCGGCCTGCTGAACCGGGCGGTCGAGATGATTGAACGGGGTGATGCCTCTGACCCAAATGGTTGACCCTGGAGCCTCGCCTGCCATAGCGCCGTCGCCATGACCTACACCGTCGCCGCCCTCTACAAATTTGTCAGTCTTCCGGATCACAAGAACCTTCAGCCTTGGTTGAAGGCGATGGGCGATATGCTGAATATCTCCGGCACCTTGCTACTGGCCAATGAAGGCATCAATGGTACGATTGCAGGCCGATCTCACGATATCGATGCCATTCTAACCTATATGCGGGCCGACCCCCGACTGTCTGATCTCGATGTGAAGTTCAGTGACAGTGCGGACCAGCCCTTTCTGCGTTTCAAAGTCCGTCTCAAGCGCGAAATCGTCACGATCGGCCGCTCAGATGTCGACCCGACCTGCCGGGTCGGCACCTATGTCCAGCCTGAAAACTGGAATGATGTGATTACAGACCCCAATACGGTGCTGATCGATACGCGCAATGATTATGAGGTCGCCGTCGGCACATTTCGCGGTGCCATCAATCCGAACACAGAATCCTTCCGCGACTTTCCGCAATGGGTCGCTGACAATCGCCCGCAGCTCGAGGGCAGGCGTATCGCCATGTTCTGCACCGGCGGAATACGGTGCGAAAAAGCCTCATCCTACATGCTCGGTGAAGGCTTTCCGGAGGTCATGCATCTGAAAGGCGGCATCCTCAAATATCTCGAGACCCAGTCGCCCAAGGACAGTCTCTGGGACGGAGACTGCTTCGTGTTCGATCAGCGCGTTGCCGTTGGGCATGGCCTGTCGGAAACGGACTGGTCGCAGTGTTTTGCCTGTCGCATGCCGCTCTCACCAGACGACCTGCAGAACCCGAGCTACAGGAAGGGCGTGAGCTGTCCGCATTGCGCCGACGCTGATACGGACAAGTCGCGTTTTGAAGAGCGCCAGAAACAGATCGATCTCGCGCAGACACGCGACATGGTCCATCTCGGTCGACAGACGTGACACAACCCGTCCTCTATTCCTTTCGGCGCTGTCCCTTTGCCATGCGGGCCAGGATGGCGCTGGACGCGGCGGAGATTGCGGTCGCCCATCGCGAGGTCCTGCTGCGGGACAAACCCGCCGCCATGCTCGCCGCTTCGCCCAAGGGAACCGTCCCCGTCCTCGTCCTGCCAGACGGCACAGTCATCGATGAAAGCCTGGACATCATGATATGGGCCCTGTCCCGCCATGACCCGGAAGGCTGGACGAGCGAGACCGAAGCGGATCGTCGAGACGTCGAGCAGTTTCTGGAAGCTTTCAAGGACCGGCTCGACCGCTACAAATATGCCAGTCGCTACGACGAGAGCATCGCGCGCGAAGCCGTCGATCACAAGCAGCGGGCCGAAGCCCTTGCCGTCCTGCTCGATTTTGCCTCCAATCTCTCGCACACGACATTTCTACGTGCCGACAGGCCACGGCTGATCGATGTCGCGACATTCCCGTTCGTGCGTCAGTTCGCCGCCGTTGAACCTGACTGGTGGGCTGCCAGCATTCCGCAAGATTTGCAGGACTGGTTGAAACACTGGTTAGAGTCGGATCGTTTTCAACGCATCATGACGAAACATAGGGTCTGGACACCTGAATCGACGGGCTGAACGCGTCGGCGAACAGGGTTAATGTTCGCACCTGCCCCGTGGTTATCAACACGCCAGATAGCCGAATAGCTTGCCAAGTTTCGATTAACCCTTAGCCGTGGGGTGAGAAGATTCGTGGACACTGACATGGCATTTGCCGACGACCGTTGTATCAGACCCGTGCCGACCTTGAAGGCTGCGCCCCGGCTCCGTTCGAATCCGATCGAGACCTTCATCCGCATCGCTGTAGCCGAGAACTACGCCTATGAGCGGATTGGCGATCATGAGGTTCACATCAGTCTGCATGGTCTGTGGTGCGATCACGATCTCTCGCTGTCCTGGAATTCCAAGGAAGAACAGCTCTCCCTTTTCATTCTATTCGATGGTCGCGTACCGGGCGGACGGTCCGATGCGATCTGCCGCCTCCTGTCACTACTGAATGAGCGGCTGGCAGCGGGTCATTTCGATTTCTGGCAACGCAACGGCAATCTCGTCTTCCGTCACTCCGTCTCATTACGAGGCGGCGCGGCCTTGTCGCTCGATCAGGCGCTCGACGTCATGAGTTAGAGTCTGGACGCTGCGGAACGGGGTTATCCGGCGGCCCAATACGTTATCTGGGCTGGCAAATCTCCTGAAGATGCCTTGGCCGAAGCCCTTGTGGATATCGCTTCCCACGGATAGGCCCGCCTTATGGCGCAGACTCACCTCATCGTTGGTGCTGGCAATATGGGCGGGGCTCTCCTGTCCAGCTGGGTGGGGGACTCGCTGGTCAATCCGCGCAACCTTGTCATTCTCGACCCCAAGCCGGGCAGTGAGGCGGTCTATCTGATCGAACGCGGCGCACGGCATATCGAGGATGCCGACGATATTCCGAAATCGGTGCGCGTTGTCTTGCTGGCGATCAAGCCGCAGCTTTTTACTGGCCTCAGCCGTAAATTGGCGGCCGCTCTTCCGGCCGAACCCCTCATCATTTCCATCATGGCCGGCACGGCGACCGATACGCTGGCCCGCGCCTTTCCCGACGCGATTATCGTCAGAGCCATGCCGAATACGCCCGCGGCTGTCGGCAGAGGCATCACGGCCTATGCGGCGGGTGACAGTCTGTCCGAGGAGCAGGCCAAGCTATGCGAGGCCCTGCTCGGTGCGAATGGCGAGGTCATCCGTGTGGCGGACGACCGTGCGATCGATGCTGTGACTGCCATATCGGGATCCGGTCCGGCCTATATCTTCCACCTCTGCGAAGCTCTCACCGATGCCGCCATGCAGGTCGGATTCGACGCCAAGACAGCGGCGCAGCTTGCCCGGGCGACACTGACGGGATCCAGCGCATTGCTTGAAGCATCCGAGCGGTCTGCAACGGAACTCCGCGAAGCCGTCACCTCCCCGGGTGGCACGACACAGGCGGCTCTGGACGTGTTGATGGCGGATGGCGCACTGATCAACCTGATGCGTCAAACCGTGCAGGCGGCGTTCGATCGCGCGCAGGAACTGTCGGGCTGAGCGGCAGCCGAATGCTAGCGCGGCAACTGTATTGTCGCGCGCAATCCCCCTCTTGGACTGTCATCGAGCTTTAGCCGCCCTCCATGAATCTGCGCAATGTCGCGCGCCACGGCAAGTCCCAGACCGACACCCTCGACATTCTGCGTGCGGGCATCATCCATGCGCGCAAAGGGCCGCAGCACATCTTCACGCTTATCTTCCGGAATGCCCGGACCGGCATCGTCGATCCGGATCAGAAGGTGATCCGGTGTCGTCCAGAGAGCGATCGAGGGGTCGCGCGCATATTTGCGAGCATTATTGACCAGGTTAAGTACGGCACGGCGAATCTGCTGCGGTCGCGCATCGATGGTCACGGGTTCGGACACGGTAACCGGCACGGACTCCTCCTCCCCGAGGGTGAGCAGCAGCTCATCCAGTCGGACGGGAATGGCGTCCCCGCGCCCCGCCCCATGCGCAAAATCGAGATAGGCCGACAGCATCGCTTCCATTTCGTCGACATCATGGCGCGCTTCGGCGATATCCTCCTTGGTTTCGGCCATGGACAGCGCCAGCTTGAGGCGGGTCAGTGGCGTCCGCAGGTCATGGCTCACACCGGCCAGCATCAATGTGCGTTGATCCAGATGGCGACGAATACGCTGCCGCATCCGCATGAATGACTGACCGGCCCGACGCACTTCGGCTGCCCCGTGCGGCTTGTAGTTGGACACATCCTGCCCTTTACCGAAAGCGTCAGCTGCGTCTGCCAGTTCGCGGATCGGAACGCTTTGTCGCCGGATATAGAGAACTGACACCAGCGTCAGCAGGATCGTCGCCGTCACCAGCCAGAAGATGAAGACGAACCCCGTCGGCGCAAAGACACGGTCGCGGGCGGCATAAAATTGCAGCACCCCTTCATCGACCGCGACGCGGATATCGATATGGTGCGGGTAGCGTGTCGTGTCGAACCAGAAAGGCTCATCAATGGCATTGGCCAGGGCGCGACCGATCGACTGATCCAGCACGGAAAAGAAGTTTCGCCGACGCGATTGCGGCAGCGCTTCCCCAGGCTTCAAACGGACCGAGAGCTGCATATCGGGCCGGAGCAGATCATCCAGCGCTTTCGCCGTGTCGATGGACGGGTCGCGGCTGTAAAGCTCCGTTGCGACTGCGACATCGGCGGCCACCGACTCGGTCAGATTGGCCGTTACCGTCGCCCAATGCGCATTGAAGAAAATATAGGCCACGATCATCTGCATCACCACGACGGGCAGGATGATGATCAGAAGGCTGCGCCCGAAGATCGACTTGGGCACGAATTGCTTCAGGCTAGGGCGTCCCGCCATGGTTCTTACCGCGCCGCCGGGTCCAGCGCAGGTTCAGCCACCAGCCTGTAGCCTTTTCCCCGCACCGTCAGCAGATATTGCGGCTCCGACGGATTGGGCTCCAGCTTGCGGCGAAGGCGGGTCATCTGCACATCGACGGCGCGTTCGCTATCACCATTGACGTTCTGCGACAGCATGTAGCGCGACACGGTTCCGCTGCCCTGACGGGCCAGGAGATCAAGCAGCGCCGTTTCACTGGTCGTCAGGCGGACAATCTCCCCCTCTTTCATCAGCACGCTGTTTTCCAAGCTATATTCGAACGCACCGAAACGGATGCGGTCACTGACCGTCTTGCGGCCCGTCCGGCGAAAAATCGCGTCCATCCGCAGCAGAAGCTCTTCGGGTTCGAATGGCTTTGCCAGATAGTCGTCCGCACCCGCTTTGAGGCCCCGGATCCTGTGCGCCGGATCGCCCAGCGCTGTCAGCAGGATCATCGGAATGTCCAGATGGGTACGCAGATCGGCAATCAGGGCGACACCATCCTCGCCCGGCATCATCACATCGACGATCAGCAGATCATAGGACAGACCTTCCATCTTGGCGCGCGCATCCGCCGCGTCCCGGGCCGTCGAGACACGATAACCCGCTCGCCCCAGATAGCGCGCCAGGAGATCACGAATCCGGTCGTCATCGTCGATCACCAGCACATGCGTGTCGCTGCGTTCGATATAGGTGGCTTGCTTGTCCAAACTTTACTCCTTCAAGGGCCTTATGACGGTTGACTTGCCCCGCTCCAAGACAAGAAAGACACCAACACTGACTGACGTGCCCGAAGGAACGCCCCATGCTGGAAAAACCCTATCACGACCGTGACGGCCATATCTGGGTCGATGGGTCGTTCGTGGACTGGCGCGACGCCAATATCCACCTTCTGACACATTCCCTGCACTATGGTTCCGCCGTATTCGAAGGCGACCGCGCCTATGACGGCAAGATTTTCCGTCTGACCAATCATTCAGCCCGACTGAAACGCTCTGCCGAGCATCTCGGCTACGAAATCCCCTATTCGGTCGAAGAAATCGATCAGGCCTGCCTCGACGCGCTCGCCAAGTCCGGACTGGGCGACGCCTATGTGCGGCCCGTCGCCTGGCGTGGCAGCGAAATGATGGGAGTGGCGTCGAAGAACAATGTCATCCATCTGGCTGTCGCGACCTGGCACTGGGGCAACTACTTCCCCGACAAGATGAAGGGCATCCGGCTGATGATCTCGGACTGGAAACGCCCGGCACCCGATACGATCCCATGCAAATCCAAAGCGGCGGGTCTCTACATGATCTGCACGCTGGCCAAGGACAAGGCGGCGGCAACGGGTTGGGACGACGCGCTGATGTATGATTATCGCGGTCGCGTCGCTGAATGTACGGGCGCGCATATCTTCTTTGTCCGTGACGGAGAGCTCCACACACCCACAAACGATATCCTGCTCGAAGGCATCACTTATGACACGGTGATCAAGCTCGCCGAAAAACGCGGTATCACCGTGCATCGGCGCGACATCTATCCCAGCGAAATTTCGCATTTCGAACAATGCTTCGTCGTCGGTACAGCAGCGGAAGTGACCCCTGTGCGCGAGATTTAGGGTTCTCATTTTACCGTCGGTGACACGGTCAAACAACTCGCCGCCGATTATGATGCTCTGGTGCGCGGTCAGATCACACTCTGACACGGTCGTCTGCCCGTTAACCTCTGTCATCACGAGCCGCTCACCTGTCCTCGGCAATGAATGCCGGGAACGGGGGTCGGTTTGCAGGCAACCGCCACCCTGCGGCTGAGAGCGGGTCATCAGCATCACGCTTGACGTGAACCCTCATCATCAGAAGTGACACGAGGCGCGGACTCTGCCCCGTGACCGGAGCAAAAGATAAATACCGTTTCGTCGCAAGACGGAGCCCGCGCGCGGCGCTTGGTTCGTTTCGCCTGCCGCGCCTGCGACCCATCGCCTGCGGATTCCGCGGCCTAACCCCCGATGCCGGATCATGGCAGCGGCGGATGCTTGGCTCACGCGCGGTCCGCGAGGGACCAGCCTCAGAGGCGGCAGAGACAAGGAAGGGTATCAGCGGCAGCATAAACCGCCGACACATCCGCTATCGGCCCGGTCGCTCCGCCATCACCTGACGGACCTTTCCGGCTTTCACCGGTCGCGGACATGTCCGTCCGCAACACGGGCCGAAGCCCTCACACCGATCCGCCACACCGAGGGTTATGCCCCACCCCGTGTCCGTGACGGACAAGGATAAAAGAGCATGGAAATGAGGGTCCGGGGATTAGGTTTGTGGGATTGGTGGTAGGTGATTGAAGCAACAGTCTTCTTGAAAGCCATAAGCGGGGACTGAATACGCCACCTGACCCGCTCAGGCCGGCTCGACCGGCCTGCCCATCTCCTGCTGTCGCGTCTGGCGGAGAGGGTTGGGTGACAGGCTCGCCGTCGGAGCGATTAAGATCAGTCCGGAGGACTGATCGACGCGGAGGGTCGGTGGGAGCGGATAAAAGGGGAGTCGTCGCGCAAACTCGAAAGGTAGCGACACATGGCGATCAAACGCTCGTCGCAACGCTGGGCGCGGCTTGAAAGCTTGTCCTAATCCCCGACGATCTGGTCGAAGCCGCCATAGATGAGGCGTTTACCGTCAAATGGCATGGTGGACCCGAATTCCTTCATGACCGGATCCGTCTCGCAGTCGGTCCAAGCCTTGTCACGCGTGGCTTTGTCGGCCCAGATCGTCCAACCCACGACAACGTCTTCATCATCGTTTTTCTGCACGGCCATCGGCATGGAGGTCACCTCGCCGTCCGGCACGTCCTCGGCCCAGGCTTCGCGGTAGTCGAGCGCGCCGTAACGCTTGAACATTTGTCCGAACTGTTCGGCGTGAGCGATATAGTCCGCTTTGCGCGCCCGCGGCACAGCGGCCATGAAGACATCGATATAGGGCATGTATAATCCTCCTTGCTGGAAGACTAGCACAAGACGCGCATAAGAAAAAAGCGCCCAGCAAGGGGGCGCTTTTGCAGTGTCGTAAAGAAGGGTCTGGCCCAGTAATATGCGCCTAGAACGGGATCTCGTCGTCCAGGTCGAAGTCGCCCTTCGGCCCGTCCATATTCGCCGCCGAGCGGGAGCCGCCGCCCTGATTATAGCCGCGATCCTGATTAAAGTCGCCGCCGCCACCGCTTCGGCCACCGCCACCACCGCCGCCGGAACTGCGGCTGTCCAGCATCGTCAGGTTGCTGTTCGGGCCCGCGACCTTGACCTTGGTCGTGTAGCGGTCATTGCCGTCCCGGTCCTGCCACTTCTCGGTTGTCAGCTGACCTTCGATATAGAGCTTGGAGCCTTTATTGACGTAGCGTTCGATGACGCCGACCAGGCCTTCGCCGAAGACTTCGACCGTATGCCATTCTGTTTTCTCTCGGCGTTCGCCGCTCTGCCGGTCTTTCCATGTTTCGGATGTGGCCATGCGCAATTTGGCGACCTTGCCGCCATTGCCGAAGGTGCGAACTTCGGGATCGGCTCCGAGATTGCCGACGAGAATGACCTTATTGACTGAACCTGCCATGATAATCTCCTTGTGAGTGCGCAGGGTCCGTTAAGCGTTGGACTGGCCCTGCGGGCGGTTTATGAACGTCTACTGGCACCAGGCCGGGGCATCGTCATCACTGTCGGAACCGATAGCTGTGGATCGCATTGCATTTCCACTGCCCTCTCCCATCTGCTAGCACGTAAGAAGAGGTAGCCCGATCCAATACAGACATGACCTTGCCGCGACTCGCTGTTTGGAGTAGCGCCAATGTTCCTTATCTGTTCTGGCCGGAAAGTCCAGTCCTGGAGCCCGTTCTTCCGCTGTGAGTTAAAGCCCTATGGCCATGCTGAAAAACATTCAGGTTCGCGGCGCGCGCGAGCATAATCTGAAAGACGTCGATGTCGATCTGCCGCGCGATAAGCTGGTGGTCATCACCGGCCTGTCGGGATCGGGCAAGTCGTCCCTCGCCTTCGATACGATCTACGCCGAAGGGCAGCGGCGCTATGTCGAGAGCCTGTCCGCCTATGCGCGTCAGTTCCTGGAATTGCAGGGCAAGCCGGATGTGGATTCCATCGAAGGGCTGTCGCCCGCCATTTCCATCGAACAGAAGACGACGTCCAAGAACCCGCGCTCCACTGTCGGGACGGTAACGGAAATCTATGATTATATGCGCCTGCTCTGGGCGCGGGTCGGGGTTCCCTATTCGCCTGCGACGGGCCTGCCGATCGAGAGCCAGACCGTCAGCCAGATGGTCGATCTGATCATGGCGATGCCCGAGGGCACCAAGCTCTATCTGCTCGCGCCGGTCGTGCGCAATCGCAAGGGTGAGTTCCGTAAGGACATCGCAGAATGGATGAAGGCGGGGTATCAACGGGCCAAGATCAATGGCGAACTGGTCCGGCTGGAAGACGCGCCGGAGCTCGACAAGAAGTTCAAGCAGGACATTGATGTCGTCGTCGACCGCGTCGTTGTGCGCGAAGGCGTAGAGACGCGTCTTGCGGACTCACTGGAACAGGCGCTGCGCCTTGCCGACGGTCTGGCCGTTGCCGAACAGGCGGATGATCCGGATCAGCGGCTGCTGTTTTCGGAAAAGTTCGCCTGCCCTGTATCCGGCTTTACCCTTGCGGAGATCGAGCCCCGCCTTTTCTCGTTCAACAGTCCGCAAGGCGCCTGCCCGACCTGTGACGGTCTGGGTAAGGAACTAAAGTTCGATCCGGCCTTGATCATTCCCGATGATAGTCGCTCGCTGGCGGGCGGTGCCATCCTGCCCTGGTCCAAGACCCCGTCGGGCCTCTATGCGCAGACGCTGCAATCACTGGCCAGACATTATGATTTTTCCGTCAGCACCCCCTTCCGCGACCTGCCGACCAAGGCCCGCAATGTCGTGCTGAACGGAACGGGCGGCACCAAGATCCAGTTCGAATTCAAGGACGGCAAGCGGAGCTACAAGACACGCAAGCCTTTCGAAGGCGTCGTGCCCAATCTCGCCCGTCTCTACCGCGATACTGAAAGCAGCTGGCGGCGCGAGGAACTGAGCAAATATATGTCGAATGCGCTCTGCAATAGCTGTGACGGCAAGCGGCTGAAGCCGGAATCGCTCTCGGTCAAGGTTGCCGGGCTCGACATTGCGGCCCCCGGCGAGATGAGCATTGCGGCCTCGCTGGCCCATTTCGAAACGCTAAAAACCACCCTGTCCGACAAGGATATGGAGATTGCGGAGCGCATCCTTAAGGAAATTACGGATCGGCTGAAGTTTCTGAATGCGGTCGGACTGGACTACCTCACACTAGGCCGGGGATCGGGGTCACTCTCCGGCGGTGAAAGCCAGCGTATCCGGCTGGCCAGTCAGATCGGCTCCGGCCTGACGGGCGTGCTCTACGTGCTGGATGAACCCTCCATCGGTCTGCATCAGCGCGACAATGCGCGCCTGCTGCAGACGCTGCAGGAGCTGCGCGATCTTGGCAATACGGTGCTGGTCGTCGAACATGACGAAGAGGCGATCCTGACGGCCGATTATGTCATCGATATGGGACCCAAGGCCGGCATTCACGGCGGCGAAGTCGTCGCCAAGGGCACACCGGGTCAGATCAAGAAGTCCAGCAAGTCCCTGACCGGACAATATCTGACAGGGGCGAAAGCGATCGACATTCCCGCCCGTCGCCGCACGATCAACCCGGACAAGGTCATTCGCATCGAAGGCGCCTCAGGCAATAATCTGAAAAATGTCGACGTCGACATTCCGCTCGGCGTGATGAGTTGCGTTACGGGCGTTTCCGGCGGGGGCAAATCGACCCTTACAGTGGAAACGCTATACAAGGCGGCTGCGCGCAAGCTCAACAAGGCGACGAAACCGCCCATGCCGCACCGTGCCATTCACGGCCTCGACCAGCTCGACAAGGTGATCGATATCGATCAGTCGCCGATTGGGCGCACGCCGCGCTCCAACCCGGCGACCTATACGGGGGCGTTCACGCCGATCCGGGACTGGTTTGCGGGGCTGCCCGAAGCCAAGACGCGAGGCTACAAGCCGGGTCGCTTCTCCTTCAACGTCAAGGGTGGGCGCTGCGAGGCGTGCCAAGGCGGCGGCGTTATCAAGATCGAGATGCACTTTCTGCCGGACGTCTATGTCACCTGCGATGTCTGCAACGGCGCGCGCTATAACCGCGAAACGCTGGAGATCAAGTTCAAGGGTCGGTCCATCGCGGACGTGCTCGACATGAGCATCGAGGAGGCCGCCGACTTCTTCAAGGCGGTACCTTCGATCCGGGACAAGATGGTCACGCTACAGCGCGTCGGCCTCGGTTATATCAAGGTCGGGCAGCAAGCGACGACGCTCTCGGGCGGCGAGGCGCAGCGCGTCAAGCTGGCCAAGGAGCTCTCAAAACGCGCCACTGGTCGCACGCTCTACATTCTTGATGAACCCACGACGGGCCTGCACTTCGAGGACGTCAACAAGCTGCTCTCCGTGCTGCAAGAGCTGGTCGGCACAGGCAACACCATGGTCATCATCGAGCATAATCTCGACGTGGTGAAAACCGCAGACTGGGTCATCGATATCGGCCCGGAAGGCGGTGACGGCGGCGGTACGGTCGTCGCAACAGGCACGCCGGAGCAGATCAGCGCTGTCGAAGCCAGCTGGACCGGGCGCTATCTCAAGCCGATGCTCGACCAGGCCTCCGCCCGCCAGGCCGCGGCGGAGTAGTTTCCATTGTAACCTGCCAATCGACTGCTACGATGCAAAAAAAAGCGTGAGACATAGGCTGATTATCATGAAGAAATTTCAAAAACTGGCTCTTGGACTGACACTGGCTGTCGCGACAGCCATGCCCGCCGCCGCCAATGATGCAGCTATGTGCAAAACCTACGGGAAATTCGGTGGTGCCATGGTCGACTTCATGCTGCCGCTGACCATGCAGAACTTCGTCGATATGATGACAGGCCAGAAGCCCGAACTTCTGTCGGAGATGACCCAGAGTCTGCTGACCTATCTGGACGGGACGGACCTATACAACATGGCACAAATGGACGGTGACGAATCCGATCTTCTCGGGGAAGCAGCAGGCGGAGTTGCAATTGAACTGTTGATGTCGGGCCGCGCAACCAATGACCAGGAAGTCATCACCTTGATGGAAGATGCCTGCCTGAAAGTCGGGATCGACGCGATTATCGACAATCAGAGAATTGCCAACAAGGCGGAAGCTCAGAACTTAGGCGAGTAGAACGGGGAAAACACGACCGCCCTGTCAGCGGCCGAAGCTTCTTTCCCTCACCCTACCAGATCGTATTGCCGCTACCGTCAGACAGGACAAACCGGATTGTGGTAACGATATCCGTCCGGTCGGACATATCTTCATCCGCGGTCCTCGGAGAATATTGCCATTTTTCCACGGCTTTGAGAGCGGGTTTTTCGAAATATTCCGGCCAGGCGGTGACGACACGCTTGTTCGTCGGCTTGCCATCATCCGTCAGATCGAATTCGACGACCACATAGCCTGACTGCTGCGCCCGGCGCGGCATGATCGGCGGCACACGGTGGATCGGCTTGACACTTTCATTGCGCGCCTTGTCATAGGGCCAGCATTGGCACAGGCCGTTCTGTTCGGCCTCGTCCAGATCGCCCTGATCGTACAAGGCGGACCGCATGTATATCCAACGCCCCAAGGCAGCGCCGACGAGCGGGTATTTTTCCGGGTCGAGCCCATCCGTCGCTTCCATCACCTCCTGATAGCTGAGCGCCGCATCCATATAGTTCTGCTCATATTCGTGGCCATAACCCCGATAGAGTTGCGCCCTGATCTTGTAACCGCTCTCGATCCCGTCAGTCGCATTTTCGAATACGGTCAGAGCGCGCTCGGCATAATCGACCGCCTTGTCAGCATTGCCCCGCCCGGCATGTGCGCCTGCGACCATAGTCATGATTTCAGCCGTGAAGGTGCTGCCGGACAGACCGCTCGCCTCCGCGTATTCGACAAGGTCTTCACCTTCCTTCAGCCTTTTCCAGTTATCATCGAACACACCGAGCAAAGTCAGTCGGACAATGCCTCGCTCGAGATAGACCAGCGGCGCATCCGCGCCATAATCCGTGACCAGTTCCATGGCCCGCGACGCGGCTTTCAACTGTTCTTTTTCAACATCGCCCGTCAGAAGCGACGCATAATTATTGGCGAGGTCGCCCGTCGTCTTCGTATCGCCCATTTTCGCTTCCGCCCGTTCCCAGGCAATCCGGGCTGCCGTTCGGGCAACGTCAATCTTGCCTTCCGTCATTGCCGTTTCATAGGCGCGGTAAGCCTTGACGACATCAGGCGGGATCGCAGCCTGCGCAGCCGCGACAGGCAGGCCGACAAAAGCCAGAGTCAGACAGAGCGTTATAAGTGCCCGGATCATAATGCCTCCTGTTCAGGGTTTTGCCCGTAAGGGACATCTTGCGCGGCATCCGCCCACTGTTTCGTAAAATAGGCCTGCGGACCAGCAATGATCATGTAGAAGAAAGCCATACCGGCGGACATGAGGAAAAGCGCGACCGCCAGGCCGGCTTTAAATCCCGGCGAGTTGACCGCCTGCTGGACCAGATCAACAACTTCTTGTGAATCCTCGGCCAAGATCGCCGAGAACAATTCCGCAGACATCAAACCTGACAGGCCTGACAGAAAACCTGCAGTGGAGAGCGCATAATAGGCGATATAACCGATCAGTCCGGCTACAAAGATAGAGCCGAAAATCGCACCCCGCCTGCCCTTCGACACATGACGCGCCGCGAGAACGTGCGTGTTACCCCGCAGAGCGGTCAATGCGCCCGCTGGAGAGATCACCACCATGAACCAGTAGATCACGACCATCAGCGCGATCATGAAGATAAATCCCAGGAATATTGCAAAACCGAAAGCCGATTCACCCATCATTACCCCGGCAAAACCAAAGACGAGGCCTATGATGATACCGCCCGCAATTGCTACGACATAGACCAATGCGTAAAATCCCAGGATCGCCAGAGCCTGTTGGACTTCGTCCCGACCAAACCGGAAAGGGAAAAGCCCGTCGTCGACACCGAAAAAATAGGCCCTGTAAAAGGCGGCTCTGACAATGGCGTTGGCCGAAAAACTCAATACAATCAGTACAAAGACAAACATCATCACTTTGCCCAGTTCCGACATCATCGCGCCCGTCGAGCTATCCATCGACGACAGGATCATGCGGCCATAGGACGCGGCCATAGGCGGCAAAAGCAATAGGTAGATGATGGTAAGTGCGATCGTCAGATAAGCCGTCAATATCCAGAAAAGCTTCGCTCCCCCCGGTGATCGAAACGCGCCAAACATGGCGTCCGTAATTTCGTAATCCCTTGTATAGGGTGTCGGTTCGATTGGTTTCATGCTGCCCTCCACGTTTCAACTTACAGGCGACACATTGACTGCGCAACCTTCAGGCTATGAACGACACACTTGATGCGCGCCCATATTGCCTAAGCGCGATCAAAGCCCTAGGTCGCGCGGATGCCTGCATCTGTCCATATCGTCGGCGCCGGTCTCGCCGGATCCGAGGCCGCTTGGCAAGCCGCCGAAGCGGGCGTGCCCGTCATCCTGCACGAAATGCGGCCCCAGCGCATGACAGCCGCGCACCAGACCGGCGGCTGCGCTGAACTGGTCTGTTCCAATTCCTTTCGTTCGGATGATCATCTCGGCAATGCGGTCGGTTTGCTGCATGAGGAAATGCGCCGCAATGGCTCGCTGATCATGGGCATGGGCGATCTGTTCCAGCTTCCTGCAGGCGGGGCGCTGGCGGTCGATCGCGATGCGTTCTCCGACGCTGTGACCACCCTGCTGTCGCAGCATCCGAACATTACGATCGAATATGGCGAAGTGGCTGGCCTGCCGCCGCGCGAATGGGGCAATACGATCATCGCGACGGGACCGCTGACATCGGACTCGCTGGCCAAATCTATTCTCGCTGAGACGGACGAAGACAGTCTGGCCTTCTTCGATGCCATCGCCCCGATCGTCTATAAGGACAGTATCGACTTCGACAAAGCCTGGTTCCAGTCCCGCTATGACAAGAAGGGGCCTGGCGGCGACGGGGCGGACTATATCAACTGCCCGCTCGACAGGGACCAGTATTACGCCTTCATCGACGCGCTGACATCTGCGGATCAGACGGAATTCAAGGATTTCGAGAAGGATACACCCTATTTCGAATCCTGCCTGCCGATCGAAGTCATGGCGTCACGTGGCCCGGAAACGCTGCGCTTCGGACCGATGAAGCCGGTCGGATTGACCAACCCGCATAATCCGACCGTCAAAGCCTATGCGATCGCGCAGCTGCGACAGGATAACGGGCTCGGTACGCTCTACAATATGGTCGGATTTCAGACGAAGATGAAATATGGCGCGCAGGCCGACGTCATCCGGATGATCCCAGGACTGGAAAAGGCTGTTTTTGCCCGGCTGGGCGGTATTCACCGCAATACCTTCATCAACAGCCCGAAACTGCTGGATCGGCAGCTGCGACTAGGCTCGCGACCTGACTTGCGCTTTGCTGGTCAGATCATGGGGGTCGAAGGCTATGTGGAAAGTGCTGCACTCGGCCTGATCGCCGGACGAATGGCTGCGGCCCAGGCCAAAGGCGATGCGCTCGATCCGCCGCCGCCCACGACGGCGCTGGGCGCATTGGTTGAACATGTTACGGGCGGTTTCATGGACGGGCCGAAAGCCAAGTTCCAGCCGATGAACGTCAATTTCGGCCTGATGCCGCCGGTCGACAATCTGGTTATGAAAAACCCGGATGGCAGCCGCGCCAGAGGCAAGCAGAAGACCCGCGTCAAACGCCGCGCCATGGCGGAACGCGCCCTGGCCGATATCGGCAGCTGGGCGCCCTAGAGCCGCCCTGTCGCGACCGTTCTGAGCATGCGAAGCTGCTTCGCAAAAGGCGAGTAGTCAGGCACATTGCCGGCCGGATCATAGCCGGGCTTGGCCATCCGTTTCAGAAACCCCGGCACAAGGGCCCCATAGGCCAAAGCCGGAATGGCAGGTCCGAGCGGATCTTTCCGGGCCTCTGAGTAGGCGCTCTTCGCTGCATCGGCGATGTCTTCAAAGGCCAGTCCGGACAGTATACCTTGCGTGTAATAGCGGTAGCTCCGGGCCAGCCCCGTCATCCCCCACGCCCGACCGGCCATCAGACCGCCCTGCCCGCCGCACAGGAACACAGCCGCCCGCGCCAGTGCGCCAGACGTGGCATCGGCATAATCGATCCCGTCCTGGATCGTAGCGAAGGGTTGAGGATCGAGATCGCGCTCCCGCCCGTCAATGATGCGGTCGAGCAGAAAGCGGCTTATTCCTGTCTGCGCGATCATCTCAGCCAGCGGCGTCGTCACTTCATGCGCGCGGACTGTCCGACCGTCGAACATCTCGCCCAGCGCGTCGCGCCACCACTGATAGCGGATTGCGCCCATCATCGGCTCGCTAACCAGTTCCGGGACTTTGGCGAGTTCCGCGTGAAACGCATAGAGCGTGAGCAGACGGTCACGAATGTCCGGATCGGCCATCCGTGCGGCACGAACCCGGTCCGGGTCGAGCTGTTCCAACCGCGTCAGAACTGAACTGTCGATATGGATTGGCACGAGAGTCCCGGGTTAATCTTGCGAAGCGCCGACCAAATGCCTATCCCGGGCCTTCGAAGCAAGATTTCCTGTCGGAAAGTGGGTCGTGATCATCATTGCCCCTCCCTCGGCTGGAAAATACTTCCGCATCGCTGACGACTTTCCCCGGGAATAGGAACCATCAACCGGTCTGTCCCGTAGAATGAACTGACAACCAAGGAGATTATAGAATGGCTTTTGAACTTCCCGACCTTCCCTATGCACGCGATGCCCTCGCCCCGACCATCAGCGAAGAGACGCTGAACTACCATTACGGCAAACATCATCAGGCCTATGTCAACAAGCTGAATGACGGCATCAAAGGCACGGAATTCGAAGATATGAGCCTGGAAGAGATCATCCGGAAGTCCGATGGCGGTCTGTTCAACAATGCTGCTCAGGTCTGGAACCACACATTCTATTGGCACTCCATGACCCCCAACGGTGGGGGCAAGCCCACTGGCAAGATCGGCGAAATGATCGACCGCGATTTCGGCAGCTATGATGACTTCGTCACCGCATTCAAGGATAAGGGCGGCAGCCAGTTCGGATCCGGCTGGGCCTGGCTGGTGCAGAAGGCTGACGGCACGCTTGACGTGACCAATACGGCCAATGCTCACACCCCTGTCGAAGGCGAAGAGGTGACGCCGCTCCTGACGATGGATGTGTGGGAGCATGCCTATTATCTGGATTACCAGAACGCCCGTCCGTCCTATATGAACAGCTTCCTCGACAAGCTGGTCAACTGGGACTTTGCTGAGAGCAATCTGGCATAGGGCGAACACCCCGCCAGACATGAAAAAGCCCGCTCAGGCGGGCTTTTTTTGTAGGTATGGAACGCCCCAGATAACGTTCAGACCGTTTTGGCTACGTCGTCTTTCGGGGCGTCGATCCGGGACCCACGCTTGAGCTTGAGGACAAGCAGGAGCGGGCTGGCGACGAAGATGGACGAGTAGGTCCCGACGATCACGCCCCAGATCATGGCGAATGAGAAGCCTTCCAGACCCGGTCCGCCCAGCACATAGAGCGCCGTCAGAGCGAGCAATGTCGTCATCGATGTCAGAATGGTCCGCGACAAGGTGTCATTGATCGAGATATTGATGACTTCGGCCAGCGGCATCTTCTTATATTTTCGCAAGTTCTCCCGAATGCGGTCATAGACGATCACCGTATCGTTGAGGGAGTAGCCGACAATCGTCAGAATGGCCGCGATGATCGCCAGGTTGAATTCGATCTGGAACAGTTCGAATACGCCCAGGGTCAGGATCACATCGTGCAGCAGCGCCGCAACCGCTCCCAGACCGAACTGCCATTCGAAGCGGAACCAGATATAGGCCAAGACAAGGCCAAGCGCGAGCACCACGGCAATAAGGCCCTTGCGCCGCAATTCACCCGAGACTTTGCCTGATACGGTTTCGGTCGAAATCAGTTTCAAATTGTCATACTGTCCTTCGAGGGCCTCGAAGAGAGCGGCCTGCGCCACCTGTTGCGCGTCTGTCTGCGCCTGACGTTCCGCTTCGCCATCGGCCGACGCATCGTCGGAGCCGCCTTCTTCGATCTGGAGCGGCAGGCTGATCCGCAAATAGTCATGGTCGATCAACGATCCAGCCGGCTGCGAAATGTTCTGCACCTGTGAACCTTCGAAGCGTGTCTGAACGAAGTTCTGCACGTCGGCTGGAGGTTCAACACCAAAATCCACCGTCGTCACGACACCACCGGTGAAATCGAGGCCGTAATTGAGGCCCTTGGTGATGAAGAGCGTCATGGAAATGATTACGGCAATAATCGAAATCACCCCGGCGACGAGGCGGGCCGAGATAAACGGAACACGCGGTTCGACCGGCAGAATTCTGACGAGGGAAATGTCACGCATGGCGATAGGTCCTAGATCGGCAGAGATTTGGGCCGCGTACCGCGCAGCCATGTGGCCGTCAGCAGACGGGCAAAGACGACCGCCGTAAAGACGGAGGTCACGATCCCGATCGCCAGCGTCACGGCAAAGCCGCGGACCGGACCGGACCCAACGAAGTAGAGTGTGATTGCGGCAATCAGCGTCGTGATGTTCGCGTCCAGAATGGGCGCGAGCGAACGGCGATAGCCGGTCTCGATCGCACTGACTGGTGGACGGCCATTATGGGTCTCTTCGCGAATGCGTTCGAAGATCAGCACATTGGCATCCACCGCCATACCGATCGTCAGGATGATCCCGGCAATGCCCGGCAGGGTTAGCGTCGCACCGAGCACCGTCAGAGCCGCGGCGATCAGGCCGATATTGGTTGCAAGCGCCAGATTGGCGATCGTGCCGAATCGCAGACCATAGGAAAGCCACATGAAGGCCGCGACGCCCATCAGACCGATGATCGAAGCGACCTGCCCGGCCCGGATCGACGCTTCGCCAAGTTCCGCAGAGACGGTTCGTTCTTCGACGATAACCAGCTTGGCAGGCAAGGCACCAGCATTGAGCAGGCGCGAGAGTTCCGAGGCGGAATCAGGGGTAAAGGATCCTTCGATAAAACCCCGACCGCCCGTAATCGCGCCGCGAATATTCGGCGCTGTGATGATCTCGCCATCCAGGACAACCGCAAAGGGCTTACCGATATTTTTGGCCGTCATCTCACCGAACAGGCGCGAACACCGGAAGTTGAAGCTGAAATTGACGATGGCCGAACCGTTGTCCGGATGAACGCCAGGAGAGCTGTTTTCGAGGCATTCACCGGTAATTCGCGTGCTTTCCTCAACGATCAGGCCGCCTGCCGTATCCTGATGCGGGAAGTAGCGCGTCCCGATACTGGCCAGACGGGCATCGCCCGTTTCAGGATCGAACGTCTGAACGGCCTGCGCCAACGCACGCTCCTGATTACTGTCGGGGTGCACGAGGTGGAAGGACAGGTTGGCCGTCCGGTTGATGGCCGCCTTGATCTCATCGATATTCTTCGCGCCGGGAACCTGCAGCAGAATGCGATCATCGCCTTCGCGTACCAGCGTCATCTCTGTCGTACCTGATGGATCGATCCGGTCGCGCAGGACTTCGATCGATTGCTCGATCGTGCGTTTACGAATAGCCTCGATCTGTGCGTCCGTAATGCGCACGGAGAAACCATCATTGCCGACGGATGTAACTTCGGTCCGGCGCGGCGATCCGATCTGTGTCGGATCGACGGGCGTGCTCATTTCCTGCAGCACGGCCAGCGCCCGGTCCTGATCGGCGGCATTGCGAAGCCGCCCGACGACAAGCCCGTTCTGAATGCGGATCTGATCGCCCTGAATGCGGGGATTGGCATCGCGGAATTCGGTCAGAATGCCCGTCCGCTCATTGACCAGCGCCTGTTGCAGAACTGACGATAGATCGACTTCCAGCAGCATATGCGCGCCGCCTTGCAGGTCGAGCCCCAGATTGATCGTCTTTTGCAGAAATGTCGGAAGCTTGGCGCGCGTGTCCGAATTCATTACATTTGGGGCCGCGAGGATGATCCCCAGAGCAACCAATCCGACGATGAAGATCGTCTTCCAGCGGCTGAAAAATAGCATCAGTCGTTCGCCGCTGACTTGCGATTGCGAACATCAGCGATCATGCTCCGGACGACTTTCACATCCTGGTTCGCGCCCAAGGTCACGACGACTTCGTCTTCGGTGACTTTCTTGACCTTGCCGATCAGACCGCCATTGGTGACAACTTCGTCGCCTCGCACGATCGCCTCGAGCATGGCCCTGTGTTTCTTCATGCGCTGGCTTTGGGGCCGGATCAGCAGAAAGTAGAAGATCAGACCGATAACGGCCAGCATGAGGATCTGGCCCCCAACCGCAGTCCCCGCGCCGCCCGCTGGTGCGGCTTGCTGAATCAGCGTGATAATCATGGTGGCTCCGCCTGCGTCAGGATCGGGGCGTCCGCCCCCGATCAATTCTTTATCGGGCTATATAGAGGCGGAATGTTCAACCGCAAGCAATCGCGGCAGACTGTTTAGTCGATGTCGGTCGATTTCGGTGTGCAAGCCGCAGCCGGAATCTGCAATGACGATCCGATGCGCAGTCTATTGGCGCTCACACCCCGATTTACTGTCATAAAGTCCGCGGGTTTCAGGCAATATCGCCTGGCAATCCCGAAAAGCGTGTCGCCGGACTGGATCATGTAAACGGACTCGCCTGGCTTGGCCTGTGAGGACGATACACCGGATTGATATGTAGCCGGGATGGTCCGGGTCGCTGACTGACTGGGAATCCGCAATGTCTGACCCAGCGCCAGACTGTAGCCTTTCAGCGCATTGACCTGCTGGATGTCGGCAATATTGACGCCATAGCGCTTTGACAAACCATAAAGCGTGTCCCCATCCGCCACGGTGTGCTGGCCATCGGAACTCTCCGTTCCCGCATAGAGCGGGATTTCTATCAGGGGCAGCGCGAATTGATATTGCCCGCCTTTCAGGGCGGCCTGTTGCCGCTCCATGACAGCCGCGTCGATCTTGGCCTGCAACTGATCATCCGACAGCGCGGCACTGTCCTGCGAAAGGGCGGCGCTCGAGAGTGAAGTTAAAACCACGGCGGAGAGAAAAATACGCATGGGACGCTCCGATTAAATCAGGAGCCTTAAAATCGCCCGATCAGGGTTAATATCGGACTAAGATTCCATCCCTTTGGGTTGGTCTTTTCGCTCGACCAGGCGGACGGCCACGATCGACAATTCGTAGAGCAGATAGATCGCCCCGCCGAGGATGAACTGCGTGATCGGATCGGGCGGCGTTGCGAAGGCTGCGAAGACAGCGATGCCGAGCACCGCATATTTACGCCAGCGCCGCAGCTGTTCGGATCGGACGATGCCGGCCCGGCCCAGCAACGACAGAATAACAGGCAGTTGGAAGGACAGGCCAAACGCCAGAAACAAGGTGGTGGAAAGGCTGAGATAATCCGCGATCCTTGGCAGCAGCTTGATCTCCTGCCCACCGCCGATCGCCTGCTGGCCGAGTGCGAATTCCATCACGAAGGGGAAAACGAAGAAAAAGACCAAACTCGCCCCGGCGATGAAAAGAACTGGACTGAGGATCAGATAAGGCAGAAATGCCCCCTTTTCGTTCTTGTAGAGGCCGGGCGCGACAAAGCGATAAAGCTGGTAGGCGAGCACGGGAAAGCCCAACACGACACCACCGAACAGAGCGATTTTCAGCTTCACGAAAAAGGTTTCCAGCGGCTGTGTCGCGATGATCTCCATATCGATCATCGGCTTTCCAGCATCGAGCATGCGCGTATTGTAGCGCAGCAGCGCCTGCTCGAACGGCCAGAGCAGCCATTCCACGATCTTTGCCAGAAATGGGGCGCAGATGACCATGCCGGCAACGACACCGAGCACGCTTTTGATCAGACGTGACCGCAGCTCATTCAGATGGTCGAGCAAAGGGGCGCGCGAGGCTTCGACATCGTCGCTTTCGAGTTTCGCCTGATCTATCACTTTTTGCCCGACGACATGTCCGTGGACTCACGGATTTCTGTATTGATGTCGCGAATATCGTCTTTTAGCTCGTCATCGAGCAGTCCGAGCGATTTCATCTCCGCAATTTCGGCCCTTAGCGCCTTGATTTCATCGTCCGCATCCATTTCATCGAACGCATCGCGGAATTCCTGCCCCATCACACGCAGACGGGCCATGAAGCCACCCAGGGTGCGCATGACTTTGGGAAGGTCTTTCGGTCCGACGACGATCACGGCCAGAAGGACGATGATGACCATCTCTCCGAAACCGAAGGAGGGCAGCATGGCGGCGGCTTAGTCTTTCTTGCGCGGGGTCACATCCAGCGCATCGTCGGCAGGGTCCGTCGCCGCCTCTTTCGTGTCCGAAGCCTCATCCTTGAGGCCTTTCTTGAACGAGGTGATCCCCTTGCCGAGGTCGCCCATGATCGAACTGATCTTGCCGCGCCCACCGAAGACGAGCAGCGCAATGATCAGAATGGCGATGATGCCGATGGGATGAGCTGTAAACATGAGCCCGATGTAGGGGCGGTAGGCGGATGGGTCAATCGCGTGAAGCGGCTCTCACGGCGACAATCGCGTGACAAGACAGCCTAGTCGTCATCATCGGCCAGAAAATCTTCGAAGAAATCCGTGTCTTCCGGTTCCACTTCCAGCGGGTCCTCGTCGGTCGCCAGCGCATCCAGCATGGCGGGCTCTGGCATTTCGAAATCCTTGGGCAGGCGCGGATCCAGCAGACCGGCAGCTTTCAGATCTTCCCGTCCCGGCAGATCGCTGATCTGCTCGAGGTTGAAATGCGCCAGGAAGCCTTCCGTCGTTCCGTACGTGACGGGGCGGCCCGGCGTCCGGCGACGACCGCGCACACGCGCCCAGCCGAGCTCCATCAGCACGTCCAGCGTGCCTTTGGACACAGCCACACCGCGCACATCCTCGATCTCGGCGCGGGTGACGGGCTGGTGGTAGGCGATAATCGCGAGCGTCTCGAGGGCGGCCTTCGAGAGTTTGCGAGGAGCTTCGCGGACATCGACCAGATTGTCGGCCAGATCCGGCGCCGTCTGAAAGCGCCAACGTCCGGCAACATGGACCAGATTGATCCCGCGTCCGGCATAATCATGCTGCAACCGGGCCAACAAGGCTCCGACGTCCACGCCCTTTGGCAGGCGTTCGCGCAATGTGGCCGTATCGATGGGCTCGGAGGCCGCGAACAGCAGCGCTTCCAGGTGGCGGAGATCCGCGTCCGGCGCGGCCTCATCACCCGACTGTTTCAGCCGTTCGGTCAGCTGCACGATATCATCCTCGATACCACGGGACGCCTGATCGAGACGGGAGGAAGTCGGGCGGGTCATGATACATCCTTGGCAGTCGATCGCAGATAGATCGGCTGAAAGGCCGATGACTGACGAAGCTCGATATCGCCTTCCTTGGCAAGTTCCAGTCCGGCCAGCAAAGACGATGCACGAACGGAACTCTGCGGCACATCGGCGGACAGGTCTGTCCGGTCGATCAGACTGTCCAGCGTCGTCCATTCTGTCAGATCTGATCCTGAGGCCGACATGGCGCGCTTCAATCGCAGCCGCGCATCCTCCATGCTCAGCACTTTCGGGCGCGGCAGAGTGTGATGCTTGAACGCCGAGCGGGAGCGGGAGGTCCCGTAGGCTTTCAGCAAGTCGAATAGTTCCGCCTCGAACAGGGGCGTCGTGCGGGACCGCAGGCCTTCGGGCGCGCCGCGGACGTGGACGCTGTGACCCGTCACAGGCAGTCGCATCAGGCCGTCGACCGCGCGGCGCATCGCATCCAGTCTTTCCAGGCGAAAGGCCAGTATCGCCGCCATTTCCTGCGCTTCGGGGGTTTCCAGTTCGGTCTTTTCCGTCGGCAGGATGAGCTTGGATTTCAGATAAGCCAGCCAAGCCGCCATCACCAGATAATCGGCCGCCAGTTCGATCCGCAGGTCCTGAGCGGTCTTGATGAAGTCAATATACTGATCGGCGAGTTCGAGGATCGATACACGCGCCAGATCGACCTTCTGCGTCCGCGCCAGTTCCAGCAGCAGGTGCAGCGGGCCTTCATAGCCGTCAATATCAAGCAGGAGCGCGGCGTCGCTATCCTCCGCTGCGTCCGAAGCCTCGAAGCGAAGGTCCTCCTGAAACGCTTCGTGCGTGTCTGTATCGGCCATCGAAGCCATCATGCGACCTGCATCATCAGCTGGTCGAACTTCGCTTCCGCGTCAGTGCGATCGAAAGTCTGGGGCGAGAGCCGGGAGAGTTCCGCTATCCGGGCACGCTCCAGCGATTTGCCGGACAAACGACGTGCGCCCTCCGCCACCGCCTTCATGTCCGGCAATTTCCCTGAACATTGCAGGGCCACGTCACAGCCCGCCTCGAGCACGGCTGTTGTCTTGGCGGCCAGATTGTTTCCAGTCAGCGCCTTCATGTCCAGATCGTCCGTCATCAACAATCCATCATAGCCGATCCGGTCGCGGATGACAGACTGGATTGCGTGACGCGACAGGGTAACGGGATCGGGGTCGATATCCGATAAAACCACATGCGCCGTCATGGCCATCGGTGCGGCATTCAGCCGTTTGAACGGCACGAAATCACTCTCCGCCAATGTCTGCGCATCCGCGTCGATCCTGGGCAGGGACAAATGGCTATCGACCGTTGCGCGTCCGTGCCCGGGCATATGCTTGATGACAGGGGCAACGCCACCACACATCAAACCGGCCATCGCCGCATGTGCCAGATCGACAATGCGGTCAATGTCGTCGCCGAAGGCCCGGTCGGAGATGATCGGATCGGCACCGGGTTGGGGCAGATCCAGCACCGGGGCGCAGTCCGCGTCGATTCCGACCGCGCGCAAATCGTCCGCAATCAGACGGTAACCCAGATAGGCCGCACGGCGTCCCGCGTCCGGATCCTTCGCATGGACCGCGCCATAAGCGGATGCGCGCGGATAGCGTCGCCAGTGCGGATCGCGTAGCCGCTGGACACGACCACCCTCCTGATCGACGAAGATCAATGCATCGCGCCCGACGGCATCGCGCAAATCGCCGGTCAGGCGTCGAACCTGCGCCCGCGTGTCGATATTGCGGGCGAACAGGATGAAGGCCCACGGGTCGGCATCCCGGATAAATCGCGCTTCATCCGCCGTCAGTGCAGGGCCTGACAGGCCCAGAATGGCCGCAAGCTGCGACACTTAGCGGCGCGTCACAAAACAGGCCTGCCCTGCCGCTTTCAACTGGCGGCAGACATCATCCGCCGCCGACTTGGACGCCAGTCCGGAGACCCGGGCCCGGTAGTAAATCCCCTTCTCCGCCAGATCGACGCGGACGATGTCGCGCTGATAGCCAGACAAGGCGCTGTGGCGGTTTGCGATCGCGTCATAGGTGCGGTCCGCCTCGGCCTGACTGCGCAGCGAAGCGACCTGGACGACCCAGTCCGACGGGGTTGCCGGAGGCTGTGTCGCCGGGGCGGGATCTGGTCGCACGACAGGGGTTTCAACGGGTTGGCGCACAGCTGGTGGGCTGGTTTCGGCCGGCTGCAGCGGTTCGACCGCGACCGGGTCCGTCCCATCATTGGTCGTCTCCGGTGTTATGGTGGTGCGATCGACCGGTGTTTCGGGTTGCGGCAAGGTCACGATGTCGCGGCTGGGTTCCGTACCGGCCATCATATCGAAGACTTCCTTATCCTGATCGGGCACTTGCAGACCGCCGGGATCATCCGGCACGATCTTGAACGGCGTATTATCGGCGGTGATCAGCGGCGGATCGGCCCGGTCGCGAACGCCGGGCTGGTAGATTTTCAGTACGATGAAAGCGACGGCCAGCAGAAGCAGGACACCGATGACCAGCTTGAACAGGCCGGAGCGATCCGATGATCGCGTCACGTCGAAAGGCGTCAGCGGCTCTTCAGCCTGCATGGCCGGATTAAATTCAGGCCCATTCGTCGTCATCCCGCTCTATCCCCTTGCTGTCTAGACCCGGCCTGTGCCTGCTCTGCCTCATGCCATCCCCGGCGCAGACAACCGATAGGGGAATTTGAAGCCAGCGTTAATGGCTTTTTGCAGGGTCTATCGTGAGAGATAGCCGGAGACTGTGAACAGTTTGCGATGTTCCTCAATGGCAAAATTGTCGGTCATGGACGCGATATAGTCCGAGACGACACGAGCGGTCGCAATCTCGTGTGCGCCTCCGGCCTGCGCCTGCTGATCTGTTGGCAGAATGGACGGATCAGCGATGAACAGCTCGAACAGTTCGCCCACCACGCGCGAAGCCTGCCCCATCATGCGATTGACCAGATAGTGTCGGTACATGCGCGTCATCAGAAATTCGCGTAAGGGCCGCTCTTTTTCCCGGAAGTCCGCGCTGAAATCACAGATGGCTTCGGGCAGGTTGCGAATATCGTCCGGACTTTTCGGATCATATTTCTCTAGCCGACGGCGCGTTTCTGCCAGTACATCGGCCACCATGATCCCGATCATGTCCCGCACCGCTTCGTGGATCGTCTTGTCGCGTGAAATATCCGGATAGCGGCGGCGGACATCGACGAAGGCATCTCCGACGAATGGCACATTCATGATATCTTCGATCGTGAACAGACCGGCACGCAAACCATCATCAATATCATGATTGATATAGGCGATATCGTCCGCAATCGCGGCCACCTGCGCTTCCGGACCCGCAAATGTGTGCAGTTCGAGCGCTTCGAAGTCCGGAATGGCGCGCAAGGCCCAAGGCAGCGTTTTCAGATCGGCCTCCCGTCGCACCAGTGGCCCATTATGCTTGGCGATCCCTTCCAGCGTTTCCCAGGTCAGGTTCAGCCCGTCAAATTCGGCGTAGCGTCCTTCCAGATGGGTGACGATGCGCAAGGTCTGCGCATTGTGATCGAACCCGCCATAAGGCGCCATGGCCGCGGATAGTGCGTCCTCTCCGGAATGGCCGAAGGGCGGATGGCCGAGATCATGAGCCAGCGCAAGACACTCGGCGAGATCCTCATCCAAGCCCAGGACGCGTGCAATAGACCGCGCGATCTGACTGACTTCGATGGAATGGGTCAACCGGGTGCGGTAATAATCCCCTTCATGCGCGACAAAGACCTGAGTCTTGCCTTTCAGGCGGCGAAAAGCGGACGAATGGATGATCCGGTCCTTATCGCGTTGAAACGGGCTGCGTTCCGACCCGGATGGCTGCGCGATCGCACGGCCCCGCGCATTATAGGGATCGGACGCATAAGGGGCGCGTGACTGGCGGGTGGGTTTGAAGACTGTCACAGTCAACCTTTCGTTAGCGCCTTTTTTAAGAGGGACTCGCGCGCTATATAGACCTTATGACCATGACCGCCACCGAAACCGCACCAATCACCATGAGCGCTTCTGCCGCCAGGCAGATCAACGCCATTATGGCGAAACAGGGCGCTGACGCGCCAGCGGGCCGCATGTTGCGCGTGGCTGTGGATGGCGGCGGCTGTTCCGGTTTCTCCTACCGGTTCGAATTTGCCGATACGCGCAATGATGACGACCTGCTGATCGAACGCGACGGGGCGAAAATCGTTATCGACGAAATGAGCCTGGAATTCCTCGCAGGCTCCGAAATCGACTATTCGCGGGAAATCATCGGCGCGGCTTTCAAGATCAACAATCCAAATGCGACGGCGAATTGCGGCTGCGGCACGAGTTTTTCGATCTAGGCGCAATCCGCCGACAGCCTCGAATTTGACGGATCGCCGCCCTCTCGCCTAGCTTGTACATCAAGGAGCGAGACATGCGACAGGCGATAGTTACGATGGCGGTGTCCGGCTGTGCCGCGATAGGTGGCTGCGCAACGCAAACTTCCCCGACATACACAGCCAGCGATGTTAAAGTCGCTACGGCGACGGATAAGGCAGCGGGGACAAGTCTTGTGACCAAGACGTCCCGTTTTGAAATCCATGCCGACCCGTGGCTATCGCTGCACCATCTCGCCTTTCACTATGCGCGCAATGATAGCGGACTGCGGGTGCGAGGCTATACACCGCTGACGCATGACGATCTGGATGCCTTCACGCCGGACGTCGTCGCGGCCTTCGAGCCCGTCGCCAAGGCCTATGAACCCTATTACGAGATGTCATTGCTGCGTAGCGCGCCCTTGCGTTATTCTTCCGTGGCGATCGTCATGGGCGGCGTCGACAGCCTGGAAGACCCTGCGTTGAAACAGGCACTGATTGACGTCATGCCTGTTTACAAAACACATTTCTGGGATCGTCATGAAGCAGCTGCCCAGCGACTGATCGACAGTTTTTCAGCCGATCTGCACCATCATGGCGACGACATGGCCCGTCGTCTGACGGATTATCTGGAGTCAGACTGGTCCAGCGAGCCGATGCGGGTCGACATCGTCCCCTATGCGAGCTGGGCCGGTGCCTATACGGGAACGCGGCCCGTCAACCATCTCACCATCGGTGCGCTCCAGGATATGGCTCTGGACAGCAGTTTCGAAACCCTGTTTCACGAAGCGTCTCACGCATCTCCCATGTCCGACCAGCTCGACGCGGCTGAGAAAGCCGCATTTGCAGCGTCCGGTCTGGACATGAACCGCTACTGGCATGCCCTGCTCTGGTATGCGTCGGGACGTGCTGCGATGGAAACGCTGGGTGAGCCCTATCAGCCGATCTATGTCACATCCGGTCGCCTGACGGATCCCAAATGGGGACCAGTCTATCAGTCACTCGACGCCGTCTGGGATGAGCATGACACATTGCAGGCACGGGCGATCGCAGCCGCAAAACGCGTCGTCGCCCTGCAAGCTGGGACGCCCGAAGAAAACCGGTCTGACTAGAAGCGCCCTGCAGGCCCCGGGAAGACGACCGGTGTCTCACTGCCGTCCTTGGCGACTGCGCTGACGCCGAAGAAATAGTTGTCGATCACCAGATTATCGAACGTCCACTCATTGACGTTGCCGATATAGCGCGAGCGGGTCCATTCAGGGTCCGTCGTCAGCCGCCAGTGGACGCGATAGCCAGCCAGATTGCCTGCATTTTCAGGCGTTTCCCACGTCATTTTGGCGGATGGCTGCACCGCGCCTTCGATTGCGACATTGGCCGGAAACGGCGGCGCGCCAGCCATTCCCGCGAGCGTGATCATGTTCAGGCCCGTCAGCTTGGCGGCATAATCCTCGTCAACGCCGTCCATTGTGTCGCCATAGACAACGCCGTCTTCCGTACGCAAATCCTGATGCTGGCGATCATAATGTTCGTGCGTTTCCATGATGCGGACGCCCGGGATTCCGACCTGATTGAAGGGCCGATGATGACCGCCGCGCCCGAAGCGATCCAGACGGTAGACCATCATCACGTTCAGATTGGTCATGTACTGATCGGCCTGCGCCTTGACGTAGCGCGCCAGATTGCGCGACGGGCTGTCGACTTCGCCGCCGGTAAAGCGGCGGCTGCGGGCTTCCTGCTCGGTTTCGACGAAGCGTGTGCCCTCGGAGAAGACTCGCGCGGTCGTATTGTCGATCACGCCGTCAATTCCGCTAATGTTTGAGATCATATCGTTGTTCAGGACGCCTTTGATCTCCCAGCCCTGCGCCAGCGCATGGGCAGCGACGATTTCACCGCCAAACAGGCCCTGCTCTTCCCCCGAAAGGCCCGCATAGATGATGGACCCGGCAAACTGATATTTGGACAGGATGCGCGCGGCTTCGATCGCGCCGGCCATGCCCGAGGCATTGTCATTCGCACCGGGTGAGTCGGATGTGCCGTTAAGCGGGTCTGTCACCCGACTATCAATGTCGCCGCTCATCATGACGAACCGGTTCGGATCCGTCGTGCCACGCTGAATGGCCAAGACCGACACCACATCCGTTGGATCGGGAATGCGCCGTTCGCCACTGATTGTGTCCGACACGTAGATCACTTCGAGACAGCCACCGCAGTCTGCGCTGATCTGTTCGAACTCGTCGTAGATCCAGCGCCGTGCAGCGCCGATGCCGCGTGTGTCGCTCTGTGTCTCTGAGAGCGTGTGGCGCGTGCCGAAGTCAACCAGAGTCTGAATGTCGGCGCGAATACGGTCCGGGCTGGCCGCCGTCGCAATATCATAGAGCGCGGTCACTTCTCCGGGTGGTGCAGGTTGCGCCGATGCAGGCATGGCAATCAGCGCAACCGCGCTGGCAAGAAGAAGAGAGCGCATAGTTTTCACCCTGTTGCGGCGAGTTTCAGAACCTGTCGATAGGATGGCTGGATTTCCATCTCACCATGCTGCGCCGCCATGGCGCTGTGCAAATGCGGCAACTGCCAGCACGGCACATACATATAGGCGTGATGCTCGACATGATAGTTGACCCAGTAGGGCGCGAGAAAAACACGCGCCAGCCAACCCGCTTTCGTCGTCCGCGCCTGTGTCAGAACATTGCCGTCCGTCGTGGTCAGCGCATGTTCGGCGATATTGCGGTTACGCAGCACAGCCATGAACCAGGTCGCCAGCGGTAGCAGCCAGAGAACCGGATAGATCCACCAGTGACCCGTTGCGGCGAGTCCCGCAAACAGGACGGCGTTGGTCACCAGCGTCGGCACCGGCGAGGTTTTCTGGAAGGCCTCCATCCCCGGCTCCGGTGCCGCTTTCAGTCCCGCCATGCGCAGCCGAAAGAACGTCTGCCCGGTCAGATCGCGGATGAACTTCCGGCGCAGGCTCGCCCGCGTCACGGGAAACTTGGCCGAGAGCGGCAAATCCGGATCATCGTCGGACTGAGTGTAGCGATGATGTTTCAGATGATAATGCCGATAGGCAATCAGATCGCCCCCATAAGGCGCCGCCAGCAGCCACTTGCCGACAAATTCGTTGAGGACGCGGGTCTTGAATAGAACCCCGTGCGCGGCATCGTGCATCAGGATCGCCATGCCGTGCTGCCGGGATCCGACCAGCAGGATCGCGAGCAGCAGGGTCAGCGGGTGGGTCCAGACCGCGGCCATGACCCAGGCCGCGATGATCACACCCCAGACATGCAATGTCAGCCAGAGGCCCCATAGATCGGACCGCCGGGACAGCGCTTGAACGGTCTCGCGACGCAGATATGAGGCAGACGCTCCCATGCGGGCAAATTGCGCGTCATGATCAGTCAAGTCAATGCGGTGCCTTCACCCGGCTTGACCCGCCGACAAGGCGGGATAGAACAGCCCAAAACGTAAAGATTGGGACCATGCCGGATAAGTTAATCAAAGGGTATCGCGAGTTTCGCCTCTCCGATTTCGAAGAGCAGAAGAATCTCTACGAAACGCTCGGCAGGAGCGGACAGTCGCCGCGCGTCATGCTGATCTCATGCTCCGACAGCCGGGTCGATCCGACCGACATCTTTCACGCCTACCCTGGCGAGATGTTCGTGCTGCGCAATGTCGCGAATATCGTGCCTCGCGGCGATGTCGAAACACCGACCCCGAGTACGGCAGCTGCGCTGGAATATGCGGTCAACATTCTCGGGGTGAAGGTCATCCTTGTCATGGGTCATGAGAGCTGCGGCGGGATCGAGGGGTGCCTGAACGGGATCGAAGACGGCTATGTCGGCGCATGGATCCGGCATTTGTCCCCCGCACGCGACCGGATACTGGCGCGGGGCTTGACGGGCAAGGATGCACAGACCGAACTGGAGCTGGAAGCCGTGCGGATGAGCCTGCAGAACCTGATGAGTTTCGACTTCATCGCGCAAAAGGTGCGCGACGGAGAACTCGTCCTCCAAGGGGCCTATTTCTCGATCATATCGGCCAAGCTGCTGATGATGGAACGCACCGGGGCCTTCGCCGAAGTCAGCCCGACCGAATAGTCGCCGGCCTACAGTCCGATCAGTTCCAGCCACTCATCCTCCGTCAGGACGGCAACGTCGAGCGCTTCGGCTTTTTTCAACTTGCTGCCCGCACCGGGACCTGCGACCAGATAATCGGTCTTGCCAGAGACGGATCCGGCCACTTTCGCGCCCAGTGCCTGCGCTCTTACCTTGGCTTCATCGCGTGTGAAACGTTCCAGTTTGCCAGTAAACACGACGGTCTTCCGGGCGACAGGCGATCCCGTGTCGACGGCTTCGACATCCTCCACTGAAACCTGTTCCAGCAGGCGATCAAGCGCGTCACGCGACTGGTCCCCATGCAGGAAATCGTACAGCGCCGTGGCTGCCGCCTGACCGATACCGTCAATCGTCAGCATCTCGTCAATTCCAGCTTTGGCACTCTGATACAGAGAGTGCCAATCGCCGAAATGCCGCGCCAGAAGGTTCGCATTCCCCTGCCCGACATGACGAATCCCGAGTGAACGCAGAAAGCGCGGCAGAGCGACAGTGCGGCGCTCTTCAATCGCCCGGAACAGGGCCTGCGTGCTTTTTTCACCGAAGCCTTCACGAGCTTCGAGTTTCAAAGTGTCATTGCGGTCCCGCAGCGTGAAGATATCCGCAGGCTCGCGCACATCGCCGCGCTCATAGAAATCCTCGATCTGTCGCTCACCCAGTCCGTCAATGTCCATGGCTGGTCGGGAGACGAAATATTTCAGATATTCCTTGGCTTGTGCAGGACAGGATAGCGTATTGACGCAGCGTCGAACAACATCGCGCTTCCCTTTCTCATCAACAGCCCGGATGGCGTCCGATCCGCAGGACGGGCATACCTTGGGATAGATGAATGGCTCTCCGCCGCCGTCCTCGACGACTTCAAGGATTTGCGGGATCACATCGCCGGCCCGCTGAATGCGCACGACGTCCGCTGGCTTAACACCCAGACGCGCAATCTCGTCTTCGTTGTGTAGCGTCGCATTGGAGACAAGCACGCCACCGACATTGACGGGCTGAAGACGCGCCAAGGGTGCCAGCGCGCCGGTGCGGCCAACGTTAATATCGATACCGAGCAAGGTCGTGATCGCTTTTTCGGCTGGGAATTTATGCGCGATCGCCCAACGTGGCGCCCGGCCCGCAAAGCCAAGCCGTTCCTGCCAATCCAGACGGTCAACCTTGTATACGACCCCGTCAATATCGTAGCCGAGATCCGCGCGTTGCGCTTCGATCGATCCGTAATGCTGTATCAGATCGCCCGGCTGACGATGTTTCCGGGTCAGATCGTTGACCTGAAAACCCCAGTCCTGAAGTCGCCGAACCGCATCATACTGCGTCGCGGCGATCGGCTCGCTGACCTCACCCCAGGCATAGGCAAACATGCGCAACGGGCGCTCTGCCGTGACGCGGTGATCGATCTGGCGCAGACTGCCTGCAGCCGCATTGCGCGGGTTCATATAGAGTTTGTCGCCGGCCTTTTCCTGTCGGACATTCATGGCCGCAAATGCGTCATGCTCGATATAGACTTCGCCGCGCACCTCCAGAACGTCCGGCCAGCCTTTACCTTCAAGCTTTTTCGGAATGTCGTCCAGTGTGCGGAGGTTCCGGGTCACGTTCTCGCCGACCCTGCCGTCGCCGCGCGTGGCCCCCTGCACGAGTTGCCCTTTTTCATAGCGGATAGCGGCGGACAGACCGTCGATCTTGGGCTCCGCCGTGAACGCCATGATCTCTGTTTCGGGCAGGCCGAGAAAGCGGCGGGCCCGGCTCGCCCAGTCATGGACATCGTCATCGGTAAACGCATTGTCGAGGCTCAGCATTGGCACGACGTGACTGATCTTTCCGAAGCGCCCGGCTGGGGTCGATCCAACCGTCTGCGTCGGGCTGTCCGGATGGATCAGTTCGGGATGGAGGTCCTCCAAGGCACGAAGTTCCATGCGGAGCGCGTCATACTGTGCATCCGTCAGCTCCGGGGCATCATCCTGATAATAAGCCGCATCCGCTGCCTTTATCCTGGCGACCAGATCGTCATAGGCGGCCTGCTTTTCCTTCATGCTGTCGGGTCCATCAATTGCCGCGCCGCCGCCCGGGCCGCATCGGTAATCGTGGCGCCAGCCAGCATGCGGGCAATCTCTTCTTCGCGTTCGGACTCCGAAATGGCGTGGACTTGCGTCGTCGTCGTCGCGTCGGCGGAGGTCTTTTCGATGCGGAACTGATGGTCAGCTGCTGCTGCGACCTGAGGACTATGCGTCACGACGAAAACCTGCGCCGTTTCGGACAGTTTGGCCAGACGCCGCCCGACCGCCGCCGCAACGGCGCCGCCAACACCCTGATCAACTTCGTCAAAGACCATTACGCTTTGCGTCCGCGCGGCCAGCGCGACCTTGATCGCCAATGCAAAGCGCGCCATTTCGCCGCCAGATGCAATCCGGTCGAGAGGCCCCAGCGGCGTGCCCGGATTGGTCGACACGGTGAAACGAACCTGATCCATTCCAGCCGCCGTTTCCGAGGCTGGCGCAATGTCCGTGACAAATCGGGCCCGGTCCATCTTCAGGGGCGGCAGTTCGGTCGCCACAGCCTTATCCAGCAAATGGGCCGCCTTTTGCCGCGCTGCCGTCAATGTCCCCGCGGCCTGATCATAACGCTGCTTCGCAGCGTCCCGTGCCGCCTTCACGGCCTGAATATCGGCATCGACTGTTTCGATGTCACTTAGTTCCTGTGCGAATGCAGCCCGCTTGCCGATGAGCTGCCCGATCGGAACACCATATTTTCGCGACGCCGCCCGCAGGGCGAACAAACGCTCCTCGACCTGTTCAAGCTTTCCGGGCTCGACATCGAATGTTTCGGCGGCGTGACCGACCGCGGCGCGCGCTTCATTGGTTTCCAGCAGCGCTCTTTCCAGACCATCGGCAGCGGCCTGCAGTGTTGTGGCCGCACGGCCTTCCCCGTCGCCAAACTTCGCCCGCACGCGTTCGATCCCGCTCAAAGCGCGCGTCAGACGCTGTTCGAATTCTCCCCCTTCACCGAGCGTATCTTGCGCGGCCGTTAGCTCGGTCAGCGCCCCTTCAGCCCCTTGCAGAAAGCGGCGCTGCTCGACCAGCGCATCCTCTTCGTCTGCGCGCGGATCGAGCCTGTCGAGTTCCGCCATGGCCGCGACGAGAAAGTCCCTGTCGTCCCCGGCCTTGGCTTGTCGCGCCAGCAATGTGTCGAGTTTCGTCTGGGTGTCGCGCCGGTCCTGAAACGCGCTCCACACGGTCAGCAAGACGTCGTCATAGCCGCCAAACATATCGAGCAACCCCATATGCGTCTGCGGATCCAGCAGTCCACGTCCGTCATGCTGACCATGGACTTCCAGCAACAGCAGTCCGATGCGAGACAGGACTTTGACGCCCACCAGCTGGTCATTGACATAGGCCCGTGAACGGCCATCCGCAGACACGACACGTTTCAGGCGCAAATCCTCTGCCGCATCGCCGTCAATGTCATTGTCGGACAGGAGTCCCCAGACAGGGTGATCTGCGGACAATGTGAAACTGGCCGTCGTCGAGGCCTTGTCGGTTCCGGCCCGGACCAGACCGCGATCAGACCGCGCCCCGGCAGCCATACCCAATGCGTCGAGCAGAATGGACTTCCCGGCCCCGGTTTCACCCGTCAGCGCAGTCAGCCCCGCTTCGAAGGTCAAATCGAGGCTTTCGATCAGGACGACATTGCGGACAGACAGGCCGTTGAGCATGCAGCAGCTTTCCTTCCACGCACTCTAGAAGAGACGGTCGCGGAGCCTCTCAAAATAACCGCGATCACGGGGTTTGGTGATCTCGTCGTCCAGATCGACACCATATTCCGCCAGCAGCGCGTAGCTGTCTGCGTACCATTCGCTCTGCGGGTAGTTATAGCCGAGTACGGAGCCCACTTTGCGGGCCTCTTCGATGACGCCCAGCGTCACATAGGCCTCGACCATGCGGTGCATGGCCTCTTCCACCTGTGACGTCGTATCATAGTCGCGTACGACATTCTTGAACCGTATGATGGCGGCAAGCGGCTGGTTCTGGCGCAGATAGAAGCGGCCCACGGACATTTCCTTACCGGCCAAGTGGTCCTGCGTCAGTTCCAGTTTCAGACGCGCGTCGCGCGCATAATCGGATTCCGGGTAGCGACGGACAACCTGCTGCAAAGCGGAGGCCGCATTCACAGTCGTTTCCTGATCCCGACCGACATCATAGATCTGGTCATAGAAATTGATGGCAATCAGATAGTAGGCGTAAGGCGCAGAATCGGAGCCGGGATGCAGGCCGATATAGCGCTGCGCCGTCGCAATACTGTCTTCGTAATCAGCAGCCCGATAGGAAGCATAGGAACTCATCAACAGCGCCCGACGCGCCCATTCCGAAAATGGGTGCTGACGTTCGACTTCTTCGAAAAAGAGCTTGGCTTCATCCCAGCGCCCCTTTTCGAGTCGTTCCACGGCCTCGTTATAGATCAGTTCCGCAGGGCGCTCGATATAAGCCAGCCGCTCACCCCTGTCGCCGCCGATACCAAGGGTCGAGCATGCCGAAAGCACCATGACGGCCGATAATGCCAGCAGGCCTTTTATAAGTGTTGAGGTCATCGGAATCCCGTGCGCACAAAAGTGTGTCGCTGGCTCTTAGCGGGCGCGTTCAATAGACGAAAGTGAGAATATCTTAAGCCGGAACGGCAATCGCAGAGTTCGGCCCGGTCAAATCGCGCAATCTGGCCTTCATCATGGCAATAATCGCCTTCGTCCCCGGCAAGGACACATAATCCCAGGCATCACCCGTCGCGAACAATTTGGTCAGCAGATCATGGTTGAGACCGTGACCCGATTTTACAGTCGTGACCCGGCCCAGAATGGGACCGCCAAGATACATGTCGCCCATCAGGTCCAAAGCCTTGTGGCGAACGAATTCATCATCGAAGCGCAGACCGCCGGGATTGAGAACAGCGCCATCTTCGACCACGACCGCATTATCCAGCGAGCCGCCCTTGGACAGACCGGCCTCTTGCAGGGCGGCGACCTCATGCATGCGGGCAAAGGTCCGCGCCGACGCCAGTCGTTCACGAAAGGCCCGGACGTCTGGTGCGATTTGCAGACGCTGTCGCCCGATGGCCGGATCGTCAAAGTCGATCGTCACATCCAGCTCGAACGCATCACAGGGCTCGATCCGAGCCGACCCGTAGCCGTCGGATACTTCGATCGGTTTCAGGATACGGACGTAACGACGAGCCGCCGCCTGACGCTCAAGGCCGACCTGTTCGATCAGTTTCAAAAAGGGTTCCGCCGAGCCATCGAGCGCCGGCAGTTCAGGCCCATCAAGTTCGATCAGAAGATTATCGACCCCGGCTGCGCATAGAGCGGCGATAAGGTGTTCGATCGTGGAGACTCCAATTCCGGCTGCATTGGAAATGGTCGTGCAGTTCCGGACGCCCGTAACGGATTCAGGCGTGACCGGAATCAGATTGTCGCGGTCCGTAATGTCGCTGCGACGGAACATCAGACCCGTATCGGGCGCAGCAGGCGTCATCACCAATCGCGTCTGCTGTCCGCCATGAAGCGAAATACCGGCGCAGACTGCCGGAGCGCGAAGCGTAGATTGTCGTCTGACATTGGCCATAGAGGTTCTCGCAAGTTTGCTACGGCGTGTAACGCGCGAGAACAAGCAACGCTCCGTGACGCAATGTTACGAAGCAATGTCATTGAAATTGTTGAAAACTTATCCCGAAAGGGGAATCGAAATCAAACCATCGCCTGTCAGGCGAATATGGGGCGCTTTAGCGGTTTTGACGCCTCAGAAAGCTCGGAATTTCAAGCTCGTCATCCATGTCATCGCCGAACAGATCGCCTGATCGGCTTTTGGTTTCTGTGGCGCGCGGCTCCGGCGTTGCAACCGGACGGCGCGATTTTCGTCCCCAGAGACCGAAGGGACGCCGTGTTTCTGCAGCTACAGGGGTTTCCGGCACGGCGGGTGCCGCGATCGGTACGACTGGCTGGATCTGCGGTTGAACCTCGGCGACAGGCGTCACGCCTGCCGATGGAGGCGTCGGAGCGGGCTGCGCACTGCCGCCCTGAACGCGTGGCGGATAGGCTGTGTCGTTTCGCGACTGGAATGGCGGCGGGCCGTTGACTGCGATCGGTTCCGCGACAGTTTCGTCCTCGAAACCGTAGTCCTTGTAGGCGGCGCGGGCTTCGGCCTCGGCCTTTTCGTGTGCACCCAGTTCGACGATCGGGGCCGGTTCGGCAACAGGCGCTTCGGTGAAGCGGCCCGGCGATTCAGCCCGGATCGCAGCATCCACACCCGTCGCGACGACGGACACGCGCACGACACCGTCCAGCGCCGCATCCAGCGCCGAGCCGACGATGATATTGGCATCTTCGTCGACTTCGTTGCGAATCATCTGCGCAGCTTCGTCCACTTCGTAAAGCGTGAGGTCGTCACCGCCCGTAATATTGATCAGAACACCTTTCGCGCCCTTGAGCGACACGTCATCGAGCAGCGGATTGTTAATGGCCTTCTGTGCGGCTTCGACGGCGCGTGATTCGCCGGTCGCTTCGCCCGTCCCCATCATGGCCTTGCCCATTTCGTCCATAACCGTGCGGACATCGTTGAAATCGAGATTGATCAGGCCGGGCACGACCATGAGGTCGGTCACACCGCGAACACCGGAATAAAGCACTTCGTCGGCCAGCTGAAAGGCATCAGCCATTGTGGTGCGCTCTGTCGCAACACGGAACAGGTTCTGGTTCGGAATGGTGATCATCGTATCGACGGAGGCGTAGAGATTTTCGATCCCCTGATCCGCCAGTTTCATGCGGCGCGAGCCTTCGAACATGAAGGGTTTGGTGACAATGCCGACGGTCAGAATGCCGCGATCGCGGGCTGCACGTGCAATGACGGGGGCTGCGCCTGTCCCGGTGCCACCGCCCATACCAGCGGCAACGAAGAGCATGTGCGCGCCGTCCAGATGCACCAGAATTTCGTCCAGGCTTTCTTCGGCGGACTGCTCGCCAACCTCAGGCCGCATACCGGCACCCAGACCCTGGGTGATCCCGGAACCCATCTGCACCCGACGATCAGCCTTGGAGAGCGCCAGAGCCTGAGCGTCCGTATTGGCGACGACGAATTCGACCCCGTCCAGGCCGGCCTCGATCATATTGTTGACGGCGTTCCCTCCGGCCCCGCCAACGCCGATGACGACGATACGCGGCTTGAGTTCAACGGATTGCGGCATTTGGAACGTGATCGGCATCGACAGCACCCAATATGGTCAACGTATAGTTAAGTGTGTCTCGCCCGAAATGATTAACGGGCCGTTTAGACGTGCCATTCTTTCGCTGTGATGCCCCGCTTTTATGATGCTCTGACTTGCGATTTTGCAATTGCTAAGCCTCGGCACCGGGCCTAGTCGCCATGAATGAGCGATCCCGCCACACATCCCAAAGCCCCTGAGAGTACTCTCAATATCGGCATGCGCGAGTTCGTGGCCATGATGGCGGCTATCTTTGGGCTGCAGGCCCTGGGCATCGACATCATGCTGCCCGCGCTGGAGCAGATCGGGACCTTTTACCAGATCGCCGATCCGAATGATCAACAATGGATCGTCGTCGCATTTGTTCTCGGATTTGGTTTTCCGCAGCTCATCTGGGGACCTGTTGCTGATCGGTACGGTCGCAAGATTCTATTGCAATGTTCGCTCGTCGGCTATGCCATTTTCGGCATTGCCTGCATGTTTGCGCCAAGCTTCGAGATGCTACTACTCTTCCGTTTGCTGCAGGGCATCAGCTGCTCAGGGACGCGGGTCAGCGCCGGCGCGATCATCCGCGATGTCTCCGCTGGCCGTGCCATGGCCCGAATCATGAGCTTGGTTTTCACGGTTTTCATGGTCGTTCCGATCCTTGCGCCCGGCATCGGCACGCTGATTATCGCCTTGATGGGCTGGCCGTGGACATTCGGGATGCTCGGCGTGTTTGCCTTCCTTGTCTTCTTCTGGACGGCATTCCGATTGCCCGCGACCATGAAAGAACCGCGTCCGATCAATCTGGCCAATGTGGTAGACGGATTTCGCCGTGTCTTCAGCCACCGGACAAGCTTCGGCTATATGTGCGCCTCGGGCGTGATCTTCGGTTCGCTCTTTGCCTTCATTGCTGCCAGCGAGCAGGTGTTTGACGAAGTCTTTGACCGCGCCGACCTGTTCTGGGCGTATTTCGCCGGCATTGCGGGCGGCCTCGCCGTCATGAACTATCTGAACTCCCGCGTTGTCGAACAGCTCGGCATGCGGCGGATCAGCCATACCATGGTGATCATCTTCATCCTGTCGGCTGGTCTGAACCTCGCCTATATGCAGTTCATCGGGCAGAATTTCTGGGTGTTCTACACCTTGTTCATCGTCAGTTTTGCCTGTTTCGGCATGATGGGCGCGAACTTCGCCAGCCTGGCGCTCGAACCGATGGGTGATATCGCCGGGACCGCCAATGCGGTTTATGGCTTCTTCACCTCCACCGGGGCGAGCCTGATCGGCCTGTTCATCGCGCAGCAGTTCAACGGCACCGTTATACCGATCCTGATCGGCTTCGTCGGCCTGGGCCTGACATCGCTCACCATTATTCTGATCACGGAGCGTGGAAAATTGTTCGAAATCGGCGCGGGTAAGGCATAAAAAAGCCCTCGCCGAAGCGAGGGCTGACACGATCACGTCTCGAACACGGCCCTAGTCGGCACCTTCCAGATCGAAGTCCTTATATTGCACCTTCAACTCGCGCTTCAGGATCTTGCCTGTCGCGCCGAGTGGGAGTTCGTCCTGGAACACGATGGCATCAGGCATCCACCATTTGGCGCATTTATTGGCGATACAGGATTTGATCTCGTCCTTGTTCGGCTCCTTGCCGGGCACGGGCTGAACAATCAACATGGGCCGTTCCTGCCACTTTTCGTGACGCACGCCGATGCAGGCCGCCATGGCCACATCCGGATGATCACAGGCAGCATTTTCGACTTCGATCGAAGAGACCCACTCGCCACCGGATTTGATCACATCCTTGGACCGGTCCGTGATCTCCATATAGCCTTCGGGATGCAGCGCGGCGACGTCGCCTGTCGCGAACCAGCCATCATCCGTAAATGCGTCGGAACCGGCACCCTTGAAATAGCCGGACGCAACCCAAGGGCCGCGCACATGCAGGTGTCCGGAAGCTTCGCCGTCTGCAGGCAACTCATGGCCTTCATCATCGACAATACGCATTTCGACGCCGTAGATACGGCGGCCAGCCAGCAATTTGTGCCGGACTGTCGCTTCGTAATCATCCATGTCCGTGTCCGGATGCGGCGCATAGGTCGAGCCGAGCGGAGAGGTTTCCGTCATACCCCAGCCCTGCTGCATCGGAATACCGAGATCGAGCTCATAGGCGCGCAGCAGGCTTTCCGGCAGTGCCGAACCACCGACCAGTGCCTTCTTGACCTTGGGCAGGTTGATGCCTTCCGCCTTGCAGTGATTGTAAATGCCGAGCCAGACGGTCGGCACGCCCGCCATCAGCGTCACGCCTTCCTGCAGGATCACGCGTGTCAGGTTCGGACCATCCAGTGCCGGACCCGGCATGACCAGTTTCGCCCCGACCATGGCCGCCGAATAGACGAGACCCCAGGCGGACACATGGAACATCGGGACGACGCCGAGGATTGTGTCTGCGCCGCCGCCGCCGATAACATCCGTCGCACAGCCGGCCATGGCATGCAGGATGGTCGAGCGGTGACTGTAGAGAACCCCTTTCGGATCGCCGGTCGTACCTGACGTGTAGCAGAGGGTGCAGGCGGTGTTTTCGTCAAACCTTGGCCAGTCGATCGTATCCGCTGCGCCTGCGATGAAGCCTTCATAGTCGATTGCGAAGGGCACGCTGTCAGGTTTCTGATCCGCATCGGTCAGGCTGACCCAGCGTTCGACTGTCGGGCAGACCTTGTGAATGCCGGCGGCGATGGGCGCGAAGGTCGTATCGAACATGACATATTTGTCTTCGGCATGATTGACCATCCAGGCGATCTGTTCGGGTTTCAGGCGCGGATTGATCGTGTGCACGATCGCGCCGATGGAACTGACGGCGTAGTAGATTTCTATGTGACGGTAATTGTTCCACGCGATGGTGGCGACGCGGTCGCCCATCTTCACACCGGCGTCGAGCAGCGCATTCGCCAGTTTGCGCACACGGACGGCGCAATCCGCCCATCCGTAGCGGTGCTCGGTCAGGTCGGTGTTCACAGACATGATCTCGCGTTTCGAATGCACCGTCGCGGCATGTTCGATCAGATCTGAAATCATGAGCTCGCGGCTCATCATAAGGCCCAGCATTGGCAGGTTCCCCGGTTATGTTTCTCTTGATTGTGGGCGTCTTTTTCAGACATGGGCGGATGGGTCAACTCGGAGAGCGCGATGAACACCCCATCTTACGAAGATGTGTTGAAAGCGGCGGAGCGTATCGACGGTCACGCTGTGAAGACACCGTTGTTGCACTCGCCGGATATTGACGCGATCGCAGGCGCGGAAATCCACTTCAAGGCCGAGTGCCTGCAACATGTCGGGGCCTTCAAATATCGCGGCGCGCGCAACCGCTTGGCGGCCATGTCGGACACTGAACGCGAACGCGGCGTCGTCGCCTTTTCCTCCGGCAATCACGCGCAAGGTGTGGCCCGCGCTGCAAAAGAACTGGGCATCGATGCCATCATCGTCATGCCGTCGGATGCGCCTGCGGTGAAGGTCGCCGGTGTCCGCCGCGATGGGGCGACCATTGTCAGCTATGATCGCCTCAACGAAAGCCGCGAAGCGATCGCCGCCCAGATCGCAGAGGAAGACGGGCGCACCATCGTCCCATCCTACGATGATCCATACATCATAGCCGGACAGGGGACGGTCGGGCTGGAGATCGCGCGCTCCGATCTGGATTTCGATGCGCTTGTCACGTGTATGGGTGGTGGCGGGCTCTGTGCAGGAATCAGCCTCGCCATGGGACAGGAAAGCCCCGAGACCCATATCTTCGGGTCCGAACCGACCCATTACAATGACCATCAGATGAGCCTGCGCAGCGGTTCGCGACAGCGGATCCGCGACGACGCACCACCGACCCTGTGTGATGCCATCATGACTCCGACGCCTGGGCAGATGACCTGGCCGATCAACGCAGAATTGCTCACGGACGTCTTCGACGTCTCCGACGAGAACTGTCTTTACGCAATGAAACTGGCCAGAACGCATCTGGATGTGACACTCGAACCTGGCGGGGCCGCCGCAATGGCAGCGGTCGTGACGGGTCGGTTGCCAGATCACTATCAGCGCGTGGCCGTCATACTATCGGGCGGAAACGTCGACCCGGACGTGCTGGAGCGGGCTTTAAGGACATGAGGTGAGATCAACAATGAATGTCCGTAATCTCAACAAACTTGAGATGGAAGGGTTAGATCAGTCTCGTAAATTGGCTTTGCGATTGATGAACGCGACCACAGATTTTACGACGAATGCCTTTGACCAAGCCTATGCTGATGTCCTTGAAAATACCGCGAGCAACATTTTATTCCAGTCTGCATTAGGCATAGCTTTAGGCGATCTTATTCTCTCGAAAAGCGACTACATATGGTTGAGAGTGGAAGACAAATATGGTGAAGAAACAGCCGTTGGTCTCCCGGATCCTCAAATCGTCTGTTATCCAATTAGCATAATTCAGAAACGACTTGCTTCAAAAGAGAGAATGGACTCTGCACAACTTGTGAGATCGACAATCAGCGCCATGGAAGAGATGAGAATATCTGGCGAGTATAGATCAAACTAAGTTTTGAATGTCGCGATTTCGTCTAGTGACTTCTTTTCCAGCGCATGGGCCGGGACGGTGCAGCCCTCCGCCGGGTAGCCGACAACCAGAAGCACGAAGGGCTTTTCCGTATCGGGCCGACCGCAAATCTCCCGCAGGAATGTCATCGGTGCGGGCGTGTGGGTCAAGGTTCCTAACCCGACCGAATGAAGCGCCGTGATCAACATGCCGGTCGCCAGACCGACCGATTCCGTCACATAGTAGTTCTTGCCGTGATCGCCGCGTTTCTGCGCGAAGACTGCGATCAGCCAAGGGGCGGTTTCCAGAAACGGCTTGTGATCATCTGTTCCAAGCGGTTCCAGCGCGTCCAGCCATTCATCGGACGCCCGACCGGCGTAAAAGGCGCGCTCTTCGGCTTCTGCCGCTTCGCGGATCGCCTTTTTCGTCGTCAGGTCGGAAATGGCGACGAAGTGCCAAGGCTGGAAGTTCGCGCCGCTCGGTGCCGTTCCAGCGACCTGTATAGCCGTTTCGATGAGGTGTTGCGGCACGACCTGATCAGAAAAGTCACGGATCGTTCGGCGCTTGGCCATGTGTGCGCGGAAGGCCTCAAGCCGCATCGCCATTTCGTCTTCTGAGAGGGCTTCATACCCGGTCAGTGGAACGGTCCGGGCACTCACAACTGCGTCCAGTCCAAAATGACCTTTCCGGTCTTGCCTGTCTCCATCAGATCGAAGGCCTGCTGGAAATCCCGCGCAGCGAAGCGGTGCGTAATCATCGGCTTCATATCCATACCGCTATCCAGCATGGCGAGCATCTTGTACCAGGTCTCATACATCTGGCGGCCATAAATGCCTTTCAGGTTCAGGGCCTTGCCGACGATCTTGGCCAGATCGACCGGATAGGGCTGCGCCGGGATGCCGAGCATGGCAATATTGCCGCCCATCAGCATCGTATCGAGCATCTGATCGAAGGCGGGCTTTGCGCCGCTCATCTCCAGACCGATATCGAACCCCTCTGTCATTCCGATGTCAGCCATGACCGCTTTCAGATCCTGGTTCATCGTGTTGACCATCGTCGTTCGCCGCGTCAGCGTTTTCGCAAAGTCCAGCCGCCAGTCATTAATGTCGGTCAGCACGACACGGCGTGCGCCGGCGCGTTCGCAGACGCGCGCCGCCATGATGCCGATCGGACCTGCACCCGTAATCAGGACATCTTCGCCCACCAGATCATAGGCGAGAGCCGTGTGGACCGCATTGCCCAGCGGATCGAGAATCGCAGCCACTTCGATATCGAAATCATCGCCCAGCGGGATCACGTTGAATTCCGGTAAAGCCAGATATTCGGCGAAAGCGCCCGGCAGATTGACACCGATGCCTTTCGTGTCCGGATCGAGATGAAACTTGCCGGCCCGTGCGTTGCGGGACTTCCGCCCGACGACATGGCCTTCGCCGCTGACACGTTCGCCGATCTTGACCCGCGTGACGGTGCTCCCGACAGCGGCGACGGTTCCGCCATATTCGTGGCCGACCACCATCGGAACGGGGACGTTGTTCTGTGCCCAGTCGTCCCACTTGTAGATATGCATGTCCGTGCCGCAGATCGCTGTGCGCTCAATCCGGATCAGGACTTCATTGGGCGCGATCTCCGGCACAGGCACGTCCTGCATCCAGAGGCCTTTTTCCGCTTTGGCCTTGACGAGGGCTTTCATCGTCTGAGTCATGTTGCAGCTCCAATATCGCAGTCTCGACCAAGCGGCCAAGGCGTGAACCCTGAATATTAAATCCTGAATCGTGAACCCTGAATAAGGCAACAAACCGGGACTTCACCTATTATCTTGTCATCATGGTGGAAAGCTATGCCCCTTGGGCCATGCCGTCACCCGAAAGGAACCTTCCATGTCGTCACTGCAGTCCCTGGTTCAGACCATTCGCGCCTGCGACGTGTGCGCCCATTCGACACCGCCCCTGCCAGTGACGCCAAACCCGATCCTGCGCGCCAGCGAACACGCGAAAATACGCATCATCAGCCAGGCTCCGGGAACGCTCGCGCATGCCAGTTCCCTGCCGTTCAACGATCCGAGCGGGCGGCGCTTGCGGGACTGGCTGGGGGTCAATCCGGCGACTTTCTATGACACTGACAATTTTGCGATCACGCCGATGGGCTTCTGCTTTCCGGGTCAGGACGCGAAAGGCGGTGACCTTCCGCCGCGCCCTGAATGCGCCCCGCTATGGCAGGCCAGGCTGGATGCAAAGCTCCAGAATGTGGAGTTGATCCTGCTGGTCGGGCTTTATGCCGTGAAACATTATCTGGGCCCGACCGCCGAGCGAACGCTGACCGAGACCGTCCGAAACTGGCGCCACTACGGCCCCCGCATCATGCCCCTGCCCCATCCGTCATGGCGCAATAATGCCTGGATCAAAACGCATGACTGGTTTGCCGATGAATTAGCGGAATTGCGGCGGCGCGTCGACGATCTGGTCACGCGTCACGACGCGGATATTGGCATTCGCTGAACGCCCCAGACGATCAACCGCACTGATTTTATAGAAACCGGCATTGCGGGGGGTCCAGACCGCCAGTCCCGCCTCTTTGCGCACGGCCTGACCGGAAACGAAGAGTGTCACGGGCTCGTCGCTGTCGACAGCGATCGACAGGCCGCGATCGCTAGCCAGAACGTCCGTCCCGTCTGCCGGGAACAGAATGACAGGCCCCCTATCCGTCTCTGACGGCAGAGTAGACAAGGCCTCGGGCGCCTCCGTCACGCGCTGTGAACTGTCATCGTCCAGGAACGGCGCTGCAAGATCGAACAGCAAGGGCGCTGCCGACGCGCGCCCTGTCTGTCCCGGACGCGGCGCACCGTCAGGGCGACCGGTCCAGACGATAATGACGTAATCACCCGCAAGACCTGCTGCCCAGCTATCCCGGAAGCCGTAGGAGGTCCCGGTCTTGTAGGCGACACGTCCGACACCCTGCATGTTGGCAAAGCCTTTCGGCACGGGCGCGTCCCGCAAGGCGTCGACGATCGCGGCGGCGGTTGCCTCTGAAACCAGTCTATAGCGATCCCCCTCCGGCGCGTCGGGCGTCCATCGGAGAGGTCCCGCCTCCCCACCATTGGCCAAGGCCGTATAGAGCACGACCAGATCGCGCGCCGACAATCCCGTTCCACCGAGCGCCAGGGCGAGGCCGTCTCCCTGTGCATCGCCGATCCGTCCTCGCGCCTGCGGCCCCGCAGCCGACATGGCGGCGCGGAACCGATCAGCCCCGACGGCATGAAGCGCCATCACGGCCGGGACATTCAGCGAATGCTGAAGCGCTTCACGGATCGTAACCTGACCATGATAGCGCCGCGTGAAATTCTCCGGACGATAGGAACCGAACCGGGTTGGCGCATCGCGCACATCGCTCTGCAGATCGAGCGTACCGTCATCGCGGGCCATGGCATAGATGAATGGCTTCAGAGTTGAGCCAGGCGAGCGGACCCGGTCCGTCATGTCGATCCAGCCCCCTGCATGATGCCGCGCGCCCGTCCCGACAAGCGCTCTCACCTCACGACTCGGGGCATGAACGATCAGAGCGGCAGCATTGACGGGGACGGCCTGTCTGGTCGTCCAGGCGGCCAGAAGACGCGTTGCGCGCGCCTGCTCATCCGGGTCCAGCGTACTGATCCCGTCGCCGAAGGTCTGATGGGCGAGAATATCCCGATCCGGCAGGGCCTGTCTGGCCGTGGGAACGGGTTGCAACTTGGCCGCTGTCGCCATGTCAGGGTCGATCAGATCCGCATCCAGCATTCTGTCGATGATCCGGTCGCGTCCCGCCTTGGCGGCCACGGGATTGCGGTCGGGCCGTCTGGCTTCCGGCGACTGCGGCAAGGCGAGCAGCAAAGCGATCTCGTCAACCGTCAGATACCGCGCCGACTTGCCCAACCAGATCCGGCTTGCCGCTTCGATCCCTTCAATGTTGGATCCGTAGGAAATCCGCGTCAGATAACGCTCCAACTGCTCGCGCTTACCCATGCGCAGATCAAGCCGGACGGCTTCCAGCGCCTCGATCATCTTGGTGGGGACGGTTCGCGGTCGCGGCCTGTATTGGCGTCCCAGCTGCTGGGTAATGGTCGATGCGCCTGACACGATCTCCCCGGCGCTCAGATTGCTGCGCAGAGCCCGCCCGATCGCCAGCACATCCACGCCGACATGCCGATGAAAGCGCCGATCCTCGATCGCGATCAGAGCCGCAATGAATGCGGGATCGACCGCCGCCAGATCGACCGGCAGTCGAATGCGCCCATCATCGACAGACGCCATGTGCAGCACCGTCCCGTCCCGCGCCTGCAGAACGGACGATACGCTGTCGGCATCCTCGGGCAGGACCGGGGACGCCAGCCAGCCTAGCGCCAGTACGGCGCAGGCGATCGCGGCTATGGTGCGGCGTCTGATCACAGGGTTGGCGGCGGAGTCACGGCTATGCGGCCACCCGCCGTCGATGCCATGCGGCTGGGGCGGTACATATCTTCCAGATGCGCGCCCGGAAGGGCGAAATCCCCCTGCGTCGTCGCCCGCAGCACATAGGCCAGACGCCGCGCCGGTTCGTCCCAGCGCGTATCCGTGCGCCAGGACGCAACGAACCGGTCATCGCGGGCTTCCGTCATGTCGACCGACGATAGCACGCCGAGCCAGCCAAACGGTCCGGTGTCCCCCGCATCGTCTGCATTCAGGACGGTTTCGATTTCAAACCCTGCCGGTAGAAGATCGGCCAGGACCCACATGGCCGATCCCCGACTCGTTCCGCTGGCTTCGAGCAGAACCACCATTCGCTCTCCGCGCGAAACGGACGCGCCCGACAGGCGCTGTCCATTCATGGCAAAAAGCGACTTCTGGAGTTCGGCACTTTGCGCGCGCGCCTGCATCGGCCCGTCCGGCAAGCCTGTGACGGACACTTGCAGCCAGACGGGAGCACTCTCGTCATTGCCTATGCTGATGACGGATTGATCGCTCGGAACGGAGCGCGTCGCTGTCATGCCAGAGGCCGTCCAATCCTTCTGCTGGACAAAGGGAACACCGCTGGTTCGGCGTCCTGCCAGTGCCCGCAGCACCCAGGCTTTCTCATGGGTGTTCAACTGCTCCGGGCTGTCGGTCTGCAGGGTCAGCATGGCATCCGTCAGAGCGGATTCGGAGAGGTCGTCCGACAGGGCGAGCAACATGGCCGCATTGCGAATATCCGTATCGTAATAGCTGACCGGGTCGTCGTTCAGCCGATCCGCGGCGCGCTGGAAAGCCGCATTCGCGCGCTCGTCCGCGCCCATGGCTGCCAACGCGTAACCCAGATGCGACTGCGCGGCGGAACTGCGGAACCGGTCGCCGAAACGACGGTCCAGATAGAGCAGTTCCGTTTTCTTGACCCGGTCATGACGCGCGAGTAGCGCAAACGCATAGGCAGCCCGTTCCGCCGTCCTGAGCGCATAATCCGGAGCCTCGGAATCCAAGCCAAAATTATAATCGAGTGACAAGGAGGATGACCCGTCAAGCTGAGCGAGCTGCCGCACGGCATCGAGCGTCCGTTCGCGGGCGCTGGGCGCGATGTCGAACCCGTCAGCATCAGCCTGGAGAATGAAATCGCTGATATAGAGCTGGAGGTAGGGACTGGCGGCCCCGTCATCGCGCCGCCACAGCCCGAACGTTCCGTTCTGGCTTTGTCGGCTCAGCAGGGTTTCCACGGCAGACTGAATGGAGGCGCGTCGTTGCGCATCAGAAAAGTCCGGCAAGCGGCCCAGACTTTCGGACAATAGCAGCGGCATGGCCACGCTCGTGGTCTGCTCCGAGCAGCCATATGGATAGCGCTGCAGCGAAGCGAGCAAAGGTTGCGGGCTCAGCCCCGGCGAGAATGAGGCCGAAATCAGTGTGTCCGTCTGCCCCTGTCGAAAACCGCTACGATCCGCTGTCAGGTCAAGTGACAGAGATTGCCCCGGATCGATCTGGATGAAGCGGGTGCGGGTCTCCGGCAAAGTCGCTGCACGCGTTTCGATCTGGTAATTGCGCGTCACGTCAAAGTCTGGCCCGGTCGTTGACAGATTGAAGGTGGAAACACCGCGATCGCCGCCCTGAATGTTCACCCCGCCTTCACGGCGCTGCCCTCTGGTCAGAGGCACGGTGAGCTCATCGACCAAATCGTCATCCCGGGACACGGTGACGACATAATCCCCGTCTGCGCCATCAATATTGTCCAGCGCGACGGTTGCCACAGCATTGTCGCCCGGCGCGAGGAAGCGTGGCAGGGCCAGCTGTGCCGTGACCGGATCGCGAACGACCATACGCGACGCTGCGCTGCCGATCTTCGTCTCAGACCAGACGACGCTCATGATCGTCAGCTCCCCCTGAAAGTCCGGTATATCGAGCGGGATGGTCGCCCGTCCGTTGCGGACCCTGACCGGGCCGTGAAACAGGCTGACGATCTGTGTCGGCACAACAGAGAGGCCAGCCCCGCCCAAACTGTCCCCGCCGACGCGGTCCGCACCTGAAAACGGCGCCAGCATGCGCGCATAATCGTCGAACACATCGATCGGAAAGGCCAGCTTGCCGAAAAAGTGTCCTTCCGGATCGGGAGGCGTGAAGTCCGTGATCTGCAGGATCCCGCTATCGACGGCAGCCAGTGTCAGAAAGGCCTCCTCCCCGTCCAGACCGGCAACCTGCACAACAATGTCCTGCATCTGTCGCGGCGCGATCCTCTCCGGAGTATCCAGGGTTACGCTCAGGCGCTGATCGCTGCGATCGGCCGGAATGTGAACCAACCCGACAGCCCGGCGGGGCTGCGCGTCTTCGCCCGGCGTATAGACGGTCAGCATGGCGTAGAGATCGGTCGTCCAGTCCCGGTCGATCGGCAAGCGGATCTGCGACTCGCCCGCATCGATGCGGACCGTTTGCACCGTGCGCACATCGCGGTCGGCGACAACCAGTTCGCCTACGCCGCCAAAGGGTGAATTGACGCTCAGCACCACCGTATCGCCGGGGCGGACATCCGACTGACTCAGCCCCATATCGATCCGGTCCGGCGCGGCGGTTTCGCCGCCACTGCGACGCCAGCCCGAGCCGAACTGATAGGAAAAGCGCGCCCCTTCAGAGGTTGTCACCTGCAAACGGTATTGTCCGTAAGGCAAGGCTTGCGCAAAACGGTATGGCCTATCCGCGCCCAGGCTGACCTTTGCTTCCTCCAGGACGAAATCGCGGCGGTCACGACGATAGCGCCAACGGCCATCTTCCCGGTACCAGTGATAATCGTAATCTTCGCGGATCAGAGCGATTGTCGCATCCGCAGCCACCACGTCGCCAGTGGCGTTCACGGCGATCAGATCGATCTCGGCAGGGGTGTTGCGCTTGGCATAACCGCCATCGAAGAGTGGATTGAAGCCGACATAGACGTCTTCGCTGCGTAGCGGCAGGAACAGGCTGTCCCGAACATATCGTCCACCAGGTTCTGCGATCCCGGCCGTCACGAAGGCCCGCAAGGGCGAACGGGAGCGATATTCGTCCCCCGCCAGATCGATGGACGCTGTATAAAGCCCGTCAGCATCCGTCCGGCCGTCACCCAGCCGCAGAAACTGCTCGCGGTAGGTTTCGACCGCATCGCCGAACTGGTAACCGTCCCATTGCGGGAAGGGGTCGGGGTCGACACTGATGCGCACTTCTGCTTCCGCGTCCAGATCCCGACCTTTTGCGCCATAGAGAAAATCAGCAGCCACGGTCAGTTCTCGCGCCTCGCCCGGCCGGAGCGGTGCCTTGTCTGCGCGCAGATCGAGGCGCAGCTGTTCCGGAATGAAATCCTCGACGGCAAACCGAACAGTGCCGACCTTGTCCAGCCCGTCCAGCTGCACGATAGCCGTCCAGCGACCGCGCGGTGCGTCGCGGGGAATGCGGATCGTTTCGATCATCGCACCCGCCATATCGGTGGGGCTGATACGTCGTTCCAGCCACTCCGTGCCGTCCGGCTGACGCACGATTAGCAGACCGTCCCGATCGAAAGCCGCCTGCGTAGCACCGTCGCGGATCAAAGCAGTCAGATTGACCGTCTCTCCAGGCCGATAGACCCCGCGCTCCGTATAGAGCCAGGCGTCGACGGGACCGGTCGCCTCTCGCCCGGTGACGTCATAGGCCGTCAGATCAAGTGGGCTTCGCGCCAGATCCAGCGCTGCGAAGTCATCATTGCCCGCATAGGCCAGAAGCATTTTCGGTGCCATATTCCCTGCCCCGCGCAAGGCTTCGCCCGGAAATTTCGCGCGTCCTGTGGCGTCCGTCCGCGCTTCGGCCAGCACATCATTATTGCGCGCGATCAGTGTCAGTTTGACGTCGCCCACAGTCCTTGCCGAAGTGATCGACCGGACAGTGACATGCAGCGAGTCCGCGCTCCGGTAGGAGGCGATCGCCAGATCGGTGACATAGAGCCATCGCCAGGACGACGCATTGCGGCGGTTATCATCACCGGATTGCTGATCCAGCTGAACGACATAGGCGCCAGGTCCGTGTTCGGAGACGATCGATTCCATGGCGTAGCCAGCTTCGACAATTTCATTGACGGCTCCGGACATATCCAGAGTCTCGCTGTGTATTTCGACCCGCGTCGACCAAGCGGCTGAGTTCCAGGACCAGTCACCTTCGATGCTGGTTTCACCGATTTCCGGGCTCTGATCGAACAGCGCCCGGTGATTGACTCGGTACAGCGTCAGCTGCACCTGATCGCTGTTCATCGCCCTGATGCCGAGAACGGAATCATTTTGGCGGGGCAGGATGATCCCGTCGCCGACAAAGCCGACCATGGCCGGTTTGGGATCGAAACTGACGGTCTCGGTCAGATCGGCGCGCAGCTGGGCATCGTTCGTGGCGGAAAAGCCGGCCCGGATCGTCACTGTCGATGTCTGAGTCTCGTCCAGTCCGAGGACGCACAGCGTCGAGCCGTCGACCTGCAGGGAGATGGGCTGATCCGGTTCGATCCGGACAAAGGCCCGGTCATCGATCACGCCATCCGCATCGAGCGCCTCCGAAAACCGGAAGCAGGCTTTTGGCACGCCATCATTCCGTCGCGTATCGAGACCACGATAAAGCAGCACATCGGATACGGGGGTGTTTACCGAACGATCTCCAGTCACACCAGAGTCCGCAGGCGTCGTGATTTCGACGTCCGGATTTTTGGATGAACGGATATCCGCAGCGTCATCCGGACCTGCTGCAAAGCCAAGCGTCGGGCCCAGATAATAACCGGCCAGCCCGGACGCCCCCAATAGTCCGACCAAAATCAGTCCAAGTACCCAGCCCTTACCCGTGCTCACAAGCCGCACCTCCGCTATCTAGTGAATCGGTATGATCGTCATTTCTCTATAGTGAAAGCGCTTTACGTCCAAAGCGAGGCGAAAACGGGGTTGGCGTCCGTCTATTTTACGTCGGCTTAAGCCTATACCTCAAACCCGTCTTAAGGGTCGATGGCTATTCATCTTGCGTACAGACTGACCTCGACAGAGGTTGGGCCCTAGAGAAAACGTTCACGCATTCTTCTCTTGTGTCGCCGCCGCCATTCCCCCTGGCGGCGGCGTTTTCATGTCCGCAAGTCACGCAAGCCTTGGCGATGCTCCCAGCGCTGGATTTCCGTCCGGACCTGTTCGATCGAAAATTCGATATTCTGAACGGCTACGTCGCGCGCGCCCATGCGACGTTCAGGCCCTATCAGTTGCTCAGCATCCTCGCAAAGCGCGGCAAGACGCGTCGCGCCCACGGCCTTAGCCGATCCCTTCAGCGAATGGGTCACGGACGCCCAGACCTCGTCATCGGCATCAGCGGTCAGCCCCTTGCCCCACATTTCGGTCTGATGGGTGAAGAGCGAGAATATTTCGCGCGTCAGCGCGACATCGCCCCCCACATAGCGGTTCAAATGGTCGAAATCGATTTCTGTCTGTGACATGAAAAGGAACTCTGTCGTTAGGGCGCGCCAACGGCTATGCGAGTCGGCAGACTATGGAAAGGGCTGATCTAGCCATGCGTTACTATGACCCTAGCCCGATCGGCGATACGCGCTGGTTCACCTGGCCCATCGTCCTGTGGATGACGATCATCGTCTGGATTGGCGGACAGCTGATCCTGACGGTGCCCTTGCCCTTCATGCTGGGGGCCTATGACCCGGAGGGTTTTGCCCGCCTGTTCGAGCTGTTCGATGCCGAAACGGCACGACCTAAATCGCTATTCGAACGTATCGGCACACCGTCTCTGGTCGTCGGCACGCTGACCGGCGGCCTTGGATTGCTGGCTTACTTTCTGGGCGGGCGCGAAAAAGGCGCGCTGTGGATCGCGATGATCGGTATTTTCCTGACCTTCTTCGGCCTCGTCCCCTTCTTCATGAGCAGCGCAGAGATGACGGAAGCCAATGAACTCGTCCTGTCGGTCATCGGTCTATCACCCTTTGCCTATATGTTGATGCTTCTGACCTTCCCGGTTGCATTGATCGGCCTGTATTGGGGCTGGACGCGGGTTCACAAAGGCACGTTGCGAGCCCTGCATACGACAGCCAAACGTTTTCGTTGGCTGCGCGTGGCGCAGTCATTTCTGATCATGTGGATCGTCCTGGGTCTTTACGGTCTGACCTTGAGCCAGTTCACCGACAATGCCCCGCAATTCGTCTTCGATGCGGCCCGTTTCGTACCCTATGCCATTCTGTCGCTGCTGCTACTGCCGGTTCAGAGCGCGACGGAAGAAATCGTCGTCCGCGGCTATATGAACAAGGCTGCGATCCGCTTTCTCGGCAATAAATGGGTCGCATTCATTCTGACCAGCGGCCTGTTCATGGCCCTGCATCTGGCCAACCCCGAAGCTTCTGCCGGAGCTGCATCCGGCAATCTACCCATCGTCATGAGCGGCTATTTCTTCTTCGGCTTTGCGGCCTGCCTGATGGTCCTGATCGATGACGGTCTGGAATCCGCCATCGGCGTCCATGCGGCAAATAACACGTTCGCGGCGATCTTCGTGAACTATGAGAACTCTGTTCTGCCGACACCGTCCATCTGGCAGGTCCGGGCAGAACCGACCGGGGATGCCATTTCGACGATCCTGATCCTGAGTATCGTTCTGGGACTGCTCTACCTGACACGACAGAAAAACCGTGACGTGACGCCCGCGACGGTCGGGGCTGCGGATTGATTATCAGCGCCTATCGTCGCTTTTGTTCATTCCGGCCCTATGATAGCGCGGTCAGTAAGAATCGCTGACAATATGGCGAAGAGAGGATGGTCAGGGGATCGTGTCGGATATCAGCAAGAAGATCTTCTCCATCGATCCCGACCCGGACGAAGACCCGATCGCGATCGTTCCGCCCTTGCCCGATGACACTAAGCCGGACGCGCCGGACGACATACTGGATCTGGACACACCCGATGTCGACACGCCGCAACGCAGTCGTATTCAGCTGCGTCCGGTCGACGAGCTGACCGATCGCGACATCGTCCAGTCAATCCGCTCCTCTAGACCCTTTGCGCCGATCACCGCTGATCACACCGAACAGTCCATCGCAAGCGACCCTGTTCATCCCGTCATCGACCGCCCGCCCGCCACGATAACGCCGGATCCGGGCCCCTCGCCCAGCCTCGTCGCCGCCCTTGCCCCGCGCGAACGCACTGACGATCGCTATCCGGCTTCGCCGAAGCCGGGCCGAGCCTATGGCTGGATCGGCTTCATTCTGACCGTACTGACCGCGGGCTGCATTGGCGGGCTGGTATATGTCATGCTGGCTGCTGACAGCGCGCTCACCCCGATGGAGATGGCCATCATTGCGATGGCCGCCATCGTTCCGGCTGCGACAGTCGGCACGCTATGGGCTGCGCTGCGGGCCCTGTCGCGCGTGACGCAGCAGGCCGACCATCTGGCCGTTGCAGCGGAACGGCTGACCCATGTCGATGATCGCGTTGCGAAAGATGTGGCCAGCATGTCCGCAGCCATCCGGTCCGAGCTGACCCATGTCGACACCCATCTGTCTGCCACGCGCCAGCATTTGCTGGGCGTCGCCGAACAGGCCGCCGTGCAGGGTGCGGAACTGGCGCAGATGACACAGAGCGCGGCGGACAATGCCGAAGCGATCGACCGGGCCGTGACCAGCCACCGCGAACAATTCCGTTCCCTTCTGTCCGAGTTTGAAATCCGGCTGCAAAGCTTGGCACAAAGCGTCGAACGTCATGCAACCCTGCTCGAAACAGCGGGAATGGATAGTGCGGCACGTATGGAAACCGTCACGCAATCACTCAGTGAAACGATCAATACCGTCTCCGATCGGGGGCGCGATCTGTCCGGTCATGTCGAAAGCGCCGACCAGACCCTTTCGGCAGCGGAAGCGCGCCTGCAGGCGATCTCGGACCGCGTTGCGGAACGGACGACGGAATTGACGTCCGCCTATGACCGCCGTTCGCAACATCTGAAGGATCTGTCGGATCGCATGACGGCAGAAACGAGCCGCACGGACGACGCTCTGACGCATCAGATCGGACAGCTCGAGGCGATCGACACCCAGATCGCATCGACGCATGACCGGCTGACCGCCGTATTGGACCATGCCCGGGGCATTCAGTCGCAACTGGCCTCACGCCTGTCTGACATTGACAGTACGCTATCCGAAGCCGACCGCCGCTCGCGCGCCTTTACCGCCGACATGTCGGACCGGGTCAACGACTCGATCGCCCAGACGCGCCGCGAACTCTCGATAATGGAAGGCGAATTGCGCGTTCTTCAATCCCGGATGAAAGACCAGTCCGCCATGACGCTCGGACTGGAAGACAAGCAGGAGAGCCTTCTCGAAGCTCCATCCGCTCGCATCCATCTGCAGCCGCTCGAAACCGATTTCCCGCCGCTCGAACCGCAAAGTCTGGATATTCCGGAAGAACCGACGGATGATGCGAACGAATCCTTGTTGGATCTCGTCGAAATCGTCGAAGTTTCGCCGCCCGCAGACCTGTCGGGCCGCGTCACGCCCGCTGACGATGTCGTCCGCAGACCCGGTCTTGACGCGTCGGCGAAAGGCCCCTTCGGTCGTCCCAAGCGCAGCGATAATTCCGACAGCGCGAAGACTGGCAGCTGGCGCTGGCGCGACATGCTGGGCGGGATCGATCCGCTCCATGAGGCGCCGTCAAATGACGCAGCTGCGCAACCCGCATCAATACAGCCCGCATTGCCACAACAGGGTGTCGATCGCCCCCCGGCCGGCGTGCCGTTGAGCCCGCCTGTCACAGGCTTGCAGTCCGTCAATGACGGGTCGGATATCGTCGCGCGCCTTTGTGAAGTGCAGCTGGCCCCGAGTGCCGTCGTCGATGAGGGGACGATCTACGAAGCGGCCGCCGTCCGCCGGACCGGGGGCGAAGAAGCCCAGAATGCCTGCGTGCAGGCGCGGCTGGACGGGCCGATCGCGCATTTGCAGCGGGTCCTGAACGAAGATCTGGAATTCAAGCTGCGAGCAGAGAGTTTTCGCCGGGCCTATTCCGATACGCTCCTATCGATACATAGCGACGACGCCTTGCAGGCCAAGCTCGGCTCCGCAACGGGTCGTGCCTATCTGTTATGTGCGGCGGCGCTCATTGCCGCGTAAGCTCACCATGTCGGCCTGTCGTCCAGCCTGTAACGGAATGCCGCATGACTGACGGTCACTGGCAAACCCGTATCGCGGAAGCCCCCGAAGCCGGCGAACGGGTCGACAAGTGGCTTTCCAGCTGGACCGAACTGTCCCGGGCACGCGTGCGCGATCTGGTTGAGCGCGATCATGTCCGCGCCAATGGCGACATCATCAGAAAAGTGACTGGCAAGGTTCGCGAGGGCGTCGAATATGCCGTTCTGGTCCCGCCCCCTGTCGATGATACACCCAGGCCCGAAAACATCCCGCTCTCCATCTTGTATGAGGATGAGCATCTGATCGTGATCGACAAGCCGTCTGGCCTCACCGTCCATCCCGCCCCCGGATCACGTGCCGGGACATTGGTTAATGCGCTGCTGTTCCACTGCGCCGACACGCTATCGGGAATTGGCGGGGTGATGCGCCCTGGCATCGTGCACCGTCTCGACAAAGATACGTCCGGCGTCATGGTCGTTGCCAAGACGGACAAGGCGCACCGCGGACTGGCCAAGCAGTTTGCCCGGCATACGATTGAAAGAGCCTATATCTGCCTGGTGCGGGGGCGGCCCAATCCGCGATCCGGGCGGATCGCGACGCGACTGGCCCGCTCGTCCCATGACCGCAAAAAACAGTCGGTCGTCCGGGGCACGGATGACAATCTCGACGCCTCGGATCATGGTCGACACGCGATCACCCATTACGCCAGCCTGCGCGGCTTCGGTCAGAAGAAGAATGCCAGCGTCGGTACGCCCGTCGTCGCCGAAGTCGAATGTCGCCTGGAGACAGGCCGGACGCACCAGATCCGTGTGCATATGGCGCATATTGGCTGCCCGCTGCTCGGTGATCCGCTTTACGGCAATCAGCGCGCCTTTCTGTCCAACCGCTCCGCGGTTGAAGGTCGGGTGCGCGACGCCATCGCCACCTTCAAACGGCAGGCCCTGCATGCGCGCCTGCTAGGCTTCGTCCATCCGATGACGAAGGAGGCGATGACATTCGAAACGCCGCCGCCAGCGGATTATCAGGCGCTGGTCGAGTCTCTGTCCGGACTGCCGCGATCATAGCGCAAGGCCCACGCCGCGAGGACGCGGCCGACATAATCGGCATCGTCATCATTTTTCAGAAGCAGATGATCGGCCCCGTCCAGACTGACGAAACTTTTCGGATGTTTGGCATAGCGGAAGATGTGACTCGCATTGTCGATATTCACGACCCGGTCCTGCGGTGAATGAAAGACCAGCAAGGCCCGGTTCAGGTCGGCCAGCCCTTCGGCTACATCATGTTTCTTGATGTCGTCGAGAAACTGGTTCTTGATTACGAAAGGCCGCCCCGCCAGCATGACTTCCGCCTGGCCACTCTCGATGATCTCCTCCAGCTTGTCGGCAAAATTATGCACGATGTGGGAGGTCGAACAGGGACTGCCGATCGTTGCCACGGCAGTCACGGATGGCAGACTCTCCGCCGCTTTCAATGCAGCCGTCCCGCCAAAACTATGGCCGACCAGCAGACCGGGCGCTCCGTAATGATCCGCCAGATAGCCAGCGGCGGCCTGAATCTCGCTGACATTGGTCGAGAAATTCGTGTCGGAGAAATCACCGCCCGAGTCGCCCAGCCCGGTGAAGTCGAACCGCAGCATGCCGTAGCCCTGCTCGACCAGCGCCTTGGCGATCGTCTGCAGCGGTTTGAAATTCTTCCCGATTGTAAAGCCGTGCGCAAACACGACGTAATCCAGCACCTCGCCATTATCCGGCAAGTCCAGTCGCCCAGCGAGATCGTGACCCAGCGCGCCGGGAAATGTGAAACGTTCGGTTTTCATATGCGTGGCGTAGCGCATTCCTGCCGCGGATGCGATCACCTCAAGATCACATCTCGCAGATCGGCTTGCCAACGTCCTGCGATCAGCCGCAATTGCAAGATCCGGGGATGTGTTTGACCCCGGCGATCAGACGCAGGTGAACTGCCCACCGCTCCCGTCTGTCCCGGCGTTGGGCTTGCACGTGTCAGGCCATCCGGTTTCCTGCCAGGCCGTCACAAGGCCAACCTTGTCGGCCCATGCGGCAGATCTGGGGTGCTGCCGGATCGTCCTTCCTCCCTCACCTTCGCCCCAGACAAAAATCAGATTTGTCGGCGTGTGGGCATAGATGTGACTATCGATGGCATCCATGAACCGATCAACTTCGCCCAACATACGCCATGCGCCGACAGTGCTGCTCGTGACGGGATAATCCGGGTCTATTGACTGGTCCAAAATTGCGATGAATTGTTTTCTGACAGTTTCGTCGTTGAAGCTCTGAGAATATCGATCGCAAGTTCGCCCCTTCGTACCTTACTTACGACTAACAGGGTTGAGCCATCATGCCCGCCTTTTGTGGGCTGCCCCACGTCATGTGGGCTGCCCCACGTCATGAGCTGTTGGCACCCAACGGACTCCCATGAGGCATGTCACGAAGCATCCTTCCCAGTCTATTTCAGGCCATTCCGAAACAGCCGACGAAGGTCATTTCTTTCCGGGTCGTCAAGTTTGGTGCGGGCGGCCGGACTTGAACCGGCACTTCCTTTCGGAAAACAGATTTTAAGTCTGTCGTGTCTACCGATTCCACCACGCCCGCGGAACAGCGCGTTCGACCTAACCGTCCGTCAGTCGTGCGACAAGCCTTTCAAGGTCGGCTTTTACACGCGCCAGCTGCTCTTGATCCGGTCCCCGCGCCACGAATGTCACACCGCGCAGTGCATCATTAAAGAAGGGATAGCTGCCGATGGAGATGTCCGGATAGGACGCTTCGATCCCGGCCAGCGGCTCTGCCGCGTCCCCCTCGCCAATGCCTTCACAAGTGACACTGATCTGATGGGTCCTGGCGCCGCCTTCGATCCGGTGACCAATGTCGGCCAGCATGCCCCGCATGATCTGCGGTACACCGGCGAGCGTGAAGACGTTGCGGGTCTGAAATCCGGGGGCCTGACTGACCGGATTGGCGATCAGGGACGCCCCGTCCGGAATACGCGCCATACGCCGCCGCGCGGCGTTGAGCTCACCTTCCGCATACCGCTCGCGCAGCGATGCAAGCGCGTCGGCGCGTTCGGCTATCGTCAGATCGAAGGCGGCGGCGATACAGTCCGCCGTGATATCGTCATGGGTCGGTCCGATGCCCCCTGTGGTAAAGACATAATCAAACCGATCCGAGAAATCGCGCACCGTGCGGGTGATGATCGCCGCGTCGTCGGGCAGAATGCGTGCCTCGCCGACCGATACGCCCAGCGGCGCGAGAAAGTCTGCAATCGTCGCCAGATTGGTATCCTGCGTCCGTCCCGACAGCAATTCGTCACCAATCAGCAGGACTCCTGCCGTGACCTTGGTCAGGACGGTCGTCACCGGGTTTTCGCCGTCTTTTTAAGGCCGGCCAGCACGGCCCCATCCCGGTCATAAATGTCGTCAAGATACCGCACGCCCGAAGCATCGCTGACCGCCGTCATATAGAGAATGTGGACCGGCACCGGCTGGGAGAGATTGGCGCGTGTTTCCCGCCCGCCATCCAGCGCAGCGTCGATCCGAGTGCGGTTCCAGTCTGGCGTTTCCGAGAGTAGCCACTCCGTCAGATCGATGGGATCCTGCGTCCGGATGCAACCTGAGGAAAAGGCGCGCTGTCGCTGGGCAAACAGGCCCCGATTGGGGGTGTCATGAAGATAGACATTGTGGCTGTTCGGAAACATGATCTTGACCTGACCCAACGCATTCTGATCGCCGGGAGCCTGACGGATACGATAGGGCATGGTTCCGGCAGGTACCGCTTTCCAGTCAACCGTCGACGCATCGATCACAGCGCCTGAGCGGTCCAGAACCTGAAAACCGAGGCGTTTCACGGCTGCGGGGTCTTTCTGAAACAGCGGCAGCTTGTCACGGCGGGCAAGACTGGCCGGTGTCTCCCACCAGGGATTGAGCACGACATAGCGGATTTGATCGGAAAAGACGGGCGTCTTCCGGTAAGGGCGTCCGACGATGGCCCCGTGAACCCGGTGGATCGCGCCGTCCTGCCAAGCCTGAACGGAGAAATCGGCAATGTTGACACGCACATGTCGACGACCCAGATCATCCGCCAGCCAGCGCCAGCGTTCCAGATTGACACGCAGCTGATCGATCGCCTGCGACGACCCGCGATTGAGCGCCCGCAGGGTTGCAGGACCGACCAGACCATCTGCATCCAGGCCATTTTCGGACTGGAACGTCATGACTGCATCCGCCGTCGCCGTATCGAATTGGCCCGTCGGATCCATGCTCAGACGTCTTTGCAGCGTCTCGACACGGGGTGAGCTCATGCCCGGCTTGAGCGTCTCCCCAGACGGAATTTCGATGTCGTTCGTCTGCGGCGCAGAGCGGCGGCGGCGCATCTCGGTCACGAGCGATTGATAAGCGGAATGTTGTGGTGCCAGCGCGTCAAGACTGCCCGCAAGCTGCCCCTCCGCCAGCGCCCCGCGCAATGACGCAACCAGATCGGCCTGTCGCCCTTTTGCGGTCCAGTCAGGTTCAACCGATGTCGGCGACAACTTACCGAATGCGATGTGCGACGCCGCGCTCATCCACGCATCAACGGCATAGAGCGCCATCTCGCCAGAGGTGCCCTTGTCCCGGATCAGCGCCAGGTGATAATCCGTCGGGTCGAGCCCGTGATCCACGACGCTTTCCAGCGCGGCGATCAGATCGGCTTGTGGAATGGCGGGTCCCGGCACGACGTCCGATCCATTGGTGTAAGCCAGCATCGCCTTCGGGGCGAGCGGATTGAGCGGTCCCGGCGCGGTCGCAAAAGCGCCGGCGGCGAACGCGTTTAGAACTAGGGCCGATGCCAGAATTCGTTTCATTTTCGCGCGTCTTTCCCTCGGTTTACGCCACCCTTAGATGCCGCAGCCCTATTCACAAGATCGGAAAACAGATGCGTTGACCGGTCTGGACCAAGCTGCCACGGGGCAGGTCGTGCAGCCCAAACCCCTCAGCCGTCCAGTCCTGTTGACCCTCTGCCTGTCACTGATCCTGATCTGGGGCAGTGCGTTCAATTTCGTCGGCGTTGGGGTGGATCATATCAGCCCGTTCTGGCTGACGGCATGGCGTCTGGTCGTCGGGGCGCTGTTCCTGACAGCCTATGCCTTGCTCAGCGGAGCCCGCTTCCCAGCGCTAACCGATCGACGCTGGGTCTGGTATTCCGGCCTGGGGCTGACAGGGGCAGTCGTGCCGTTCCTGCTGATGGCGCAAGGTCAGAAGACGGTCGATAGCGGACTGACCGCTGTCATCGTCGGGGCCATGCCGCTAATCACCATTTTGCTGGCGCATTTCTTCACATCCGAAAAACTGACCTTGTTCAAGATAGTCGGCTTCTTCATCGGCTTTCTGGGCGTAGCCGTCCTGTTCCTGCCGGATGACTTCGCTGTCGGGCTGACGGGCGACTGGAAAGCGCAATTGCTGATCCTCGGCGCAGCCTTCTGCTATGGCGGCACAACGGTGGCGGCGAAGAATGCGCCCATCACTAACGCCGCGGTGGGCGCGGCCATCATGATGATCGCCGCCAGTGTTGCAGGCGTGGGGTCCGCCCTGATCGTCGATCCCGGCGGCCATGTGCCCAATCTGACGGCGCTGATCATGATCCTGTTGCTGGGTTTTGGCGCGACGGGGATCGCGACGATCCTCTATCTGGTCTTCATCGAAAGGGTCGGGCCGAGCGCGATGGCGCGGTTGAACTATTTCCCGCCTGTCGCCAGCGTCGTCTTCGGCGTCTGGTTCCTGCACGAACCGTTCACGTGGAAGATCGCCCTCGCCTTCGCCATCATCATTCTCGGCGTCTTCGTCAGCCGGATCAGGAGGACAGACCCTTCAGCGCCGCAAATGGATTGGCCGGATCCGGATCAGGGTCGTCCCCGTCCGCCGATCCCTGCGGTACGGCCAGACCGTGATTGAGCGGCCCGCTGCCGCCGCCCAGTTTCGGCGCGGTCCGGATCGCCTCGAACACATAGTCTCGGGCTGAACTGACCGCCTCGTCCAGATTGGCGCCTAACGCCAATGCGGCAGCGACCGCGCTGGCCAGCGTGCACCCCGTGCCGTGCGTATGACGCGAATGGATGCGCGGCCCCGTCATCACACTGGCCCCGTCTTCGGACACCAGCACATCGACCACGGACGTCATGTCCAGATGCCCGCCCTTCATAAGCGCGGCATAGCTCCCCATCGCCAGAATCGTTTCGCCCGCCTTGGCCAGATCATCCGTATCGGTGATGGACAGACCCGTCAGGATTTCCGCTTCGGGCACGTTAGGCGTTACCAGATCGGCAATCGGCACCAGCAGCTCTTTCATGGCGGCAACAGCGCCTTCTTCCAGAAGCCGGTCGCCGGATGTCGCCACCATGACCGGGTCCAGCACAACGGTCGCGTCCAGCGGCTCGATCAGCTCATATACGGTGCGGATAATGGCTTCCGATCCCAGCATGCCGAGCTTGATCACATCGACGCCAATATCGCTGACGCAAGCTTCGATCTGCGCCCGCACCATGTCGGGGCTCATCAAATCCACCTTATGCACACCCAGGGTATTTTGCGCTGTCACGGCTGTAACCGCCGTCATGGAATAGGCCCCAAACGCCGCGCAGGCCTTGATGTCGGCCTGGATACCCGCGCCCCCGGAGGAATCAGACCCAGCGATGATAAGGACGCGGGCCGTCGGTGTGTCAGAAGTATTCATAAACTAGAAAACTCGCCAGTGGAGTTACCCAAGAAAGGAAAATTAAAACGGCTGACAAGCAAAATAATTTAGTCGCAAAGAGACGACTTCGCTCAGCCTTGACCTCATTAGTTCTTCTGTCAGCCTCAGAAGTCTCGAACATACTTTTAAGTTCTGTCAGCGTTGTCTTGATGTAGTTATCGTATGCGATCCTGTTGTCTTGAGTGCCTTGATGGTTTGAGCTCAATGACTGCGCTTCGAGAGTTCTGACATTCAAATCTACCAATTGTTTGGATTTTTCGTGCAGTCTATTGTGTTCATATCCATAAATTAGGTGCGATGTGAAACTCATCATACATAGGTATGAGGTTATTAACGATAATAGCGACCACAACGCTGAGTACTTAGACAAATGCTTAAACTCGCTAGCTATTGATGGGTCAGCAATAGTCGAAATTGAAAACAGGAAGGTGGCCCCTGCAGCCGCGGTATTTCCTAGGAAAAGCGTCTTTCGTAACGAGACACCTTCTTTCCTCATCTCTGAAGATAGAAAGACTGAACTATTCACTTCAATGTTTTGAAACTCTGACTTTAACGACGTTTGCGCTCTGAAGAGGTCGAGATCAGTGGGCATATATTTCCTCCCAAACCCGCAACGCCTGCCGCGTCTCTGCCACGTCATGGACGCGCAATATCGCGGCCCCCTCCTTCGCCGCATAGAGCGCACTCGCCAGTGAGCCTCCCAAACGCTGGTTCACAGCACTCCCGTCGATCTTCTGAATGAAGCTCTTCCGCGACGTGCCAATCAGGGTCGGCGCGAGGGCTGCGAAGCGGGCCGTGTGACGCAGGATGACGAGATTATCCTCCAGCCGCTTACCGAACCCGATCCCCGGATCGATGGTCATTGACGCGCGATCGATCCCGGCGGACTCGCAGGCCGCAATCCGGCCCTCGAGCCAGTCCAGCACCTCCTCGACGACCGCTGTGTAATGGGGACGGTCCTGCATCGTCTCCGGCGTGCCTTGGGCATGCATCAGGATGACGGGGCAGCCGAGCTCGGCGGCGAGCGTCAAGCTGTCGTCCGAATAGGTCAGGGCTGACACATCGTTCCATATATCGGCCCCCGCCAGAACAGCCGCCTCGGCGACCTCGGGCTTGCGCGTATCGATGCTGATGATGGGTTCGGGGTCCTGATCGCGGGTTGCGTCGCGAATGGCCTGAATGACGGGAACGACCCGGTCGCGTTCTACTTGCCAAGGCACGGCCTGCGCACCGGGGCGCGTGCTTTCACCGCCAATATCGAGCATATCTGCGCCGTCATCGATCAGCCGCCGCGCCTGCGCCACAGCCCGATCGAGATCGACAAATTGTCCGCCATCGGAAAAACTATCCGGCGTAACGTTGAGGATCCCCATGATCTTCGGCCGTGTAAACATGCTCAGAGCTTAGCCTCTCCCCGGTCAAAGAAAAAGGCCGGGTCGCCCCGGCCTCCTATTTCATTGCTGCGAACGGTATTACGCTTCCGAGGGGCCCCCGATGGTCTTAGGCCCTTTGCTGGATTTCGTCGTCGGCACGGGGCTGACGGTCGGGCGCTTTCCGCCGGACAGGTCGGGCCGTTTCGGTTTGGTCCCATCGTCCAGCAGCGCCTTGATTTCATCACCGGACAGCGTCTCATATTCCAGCAGGGCTTCGGCCAGCGCGATCCAGTCATCCTTTTTATCGGTCAGTATCTCACGCGCCTTGTCATGGGCTTCGGTCACGAAACGCTTGATCTCGCTCTCGATCAGTTTTGCCGTCTCAGGCGAAATGGCAGATCCGCGCCCGATGCCGGGGTGGAAGCTCTGCTGGTCTGTATCCTTATAGGCGATCGGGCCGATTTCATCTGACAGGCCCCACTCCGTAACCATGGCCGTTGCAATCCGTGTGACCTGCTCGATGTCCGAGCTCGCACCAGAGGTAACCTTGTCATAGCCGAAGTGAAGTTCTTCGGCGGCGCGGCCGCCCATCGCCATCGCCATGCGGGCAATCATTTCCTGACGGCTCTGACTGATCTGATCACGCTCGGGTAGATATTGCACCATACCGAGCGCACGCCCACGCGGGATGATCGTCGCCTTATGGATCGGCAGGCTGCCTTCCATGTTCAAGCCGACAATGGCGTGACCGGCTTCGTGATAGGCGGTCATCGCCTTTTCTTCATCGGACATGGCAAGCGTCCGGCGTTCAGCCCCCATCATCACCTTGTCGCGCGCATCTTCGAACTCACGCATGGTAATCTTGAGCTTGTTGCGCCGTGCCGACAGCAGGGCTGCCTCATTGACGAGGTTGGCCAGATCCGCGCCAGAGAAGCCGGGCGTGCCGCGTGCGATATATTTGACGTCAATGTCAGCCGCCATCGGCTTGCCGCGCATGTGAACTTCGAGAATTTTCTCGCGTCCCTGAATATCCGGATAGGGCACCTCGATCTGGCGGTCGAAACGACCGGGACGCAGCAATGCCTTGTCGAGCACGTCCGGGCGGTTGGTCGCAGCGACGATGATCACGCCTTCCTGACCTTCGAACCCGTCCATTTCGACCAGCAGCTGGTTGAGTGTCTGTTCGCGTTCCTCATGTCCGCCGGATGTGCCAACGCCGCGGTGACGACCCACCGCATCGATTTCGTCGATGAAGATGATGCAGGGTGCATGTTTGCGCGCTTCGGCGAACATTTCGCGCACGCGGGACGCACCTACGCCAACGAACATTTCGACGAAGTCAGAGCCCGAAATCGTGAAGAACGGTACGCCCGCTTCGCCCGCAACGGCGCGTGCCAGCAGGGTCTTACCCGTTCCGGGCGGTCCCACCAGCAAGGCACCCGTCGGGATACGCGCGCCAAGGCGAGTGAACTTGCTCGGATCCTTCAGGAATTCGACGACTTCCTTCAGATCTTCCTTCGCCGATTCCACGCCCGCCACATCTTCGAATGTCACGCGCTTGGTGTTTTCGGTCAGCAGCTTGGCCTTCGACTTGCCGAAGCTCATCGCGCCGCCCCGGCCACCGCCTTGCATGTTGCGGAAGACGAGGAAGAACAGGCCGATAATGATCAGCAGCGGCAGAAGCGATAGAAGGATATTGGCCAGAACGGACGGCTCGGTCTTTTCCGCATATTCATAGGGCACGCCAGAGCCGTCCAGTATCTCACCCGCCGGATCCGCCGATACGGGGGGCACATTGACGGAATAATCTTCGCCATTGCGGAGTTTGCCAGTCACCACGCCGCCAGGGATGTCGATCTTGGCGGACTGGACTTCGCTAGCTTCGACCCGTTCGCGGAAGTCAGAGAAGGTGAAGGTTTCACCGGGCGCGGGGCGCGAGGCCCCGCTTTGCGCGACCGTGAACACAATCAGCATCAGCAGAATGATCAGCCCCCACACGGCAAACTGCCGGTTATTATTGGGGGGCGGTGTCTTTTTCTCGGCCATGGGACTTCCAGCAGAAGGGGGACGTGACGCTATACATAGGGCAGTCGCGCCATTTTGAAAGCGACAGGACTGTCATGTCACATTGTTTTTATACGGTGGAGACGGGTTTTTACGTCGCACTTACGTCTTTCGGGTTCGATCCATGCAGGAGGGCTTGCAATCTTCGGTCCACAAGGTTGTCGATCCGCACGTCACGGCCATAGAGAATGCGGTATCCGACATGGTGACCACGCCGCTCCGGCTGAATGATTCCCCCCCGCCGCGCAGCAGAAAACGGCCATCCCAGACGATCGGCGCCGAGCCGATCTCCTGCCGTATCGCGGTTGGGGGCTGGCGACCATCCTGCCGCCCCGTCATGGCGACGGGATCGCGCGACAGGGTCAGACGCTGTCCGTCCCACTGCGCCAGACAGCCATGACCGATGGCAAGGCGGGACTGCGCGCTCAGCGACGTGAGATGGGCCGCGATGCGGCTTCGGTCCGGCGGGCCTGCCTGCCCGCCAATGATCGGCGCCAGCGCGGCCAGTGTCGGCGCGTCGATCAGCCGGGGCACGCTCAGCAATCCCTCATGGCTTAAATGATAATCCCGCAGCTGACGCCGCATATGTTCCCGGTCCCGCGCCAGTCCGGCCTGCATATCCGCAGACAGAGCCAGCATGTCGGCGCGCACATCTGGACGGCTGGCCAGATAGTGTCGGGTGCGAATGCGGTTGAAGCGAATGTCCCGGTTGGATGGGTCTTCGATCGGCGACAGCGCCTGCGTCGAAGCGCGGAGCGCCTCCCGACTGATCGAGAGAACGGGCCGCACAAGCGTGATGCCCGCCAGCTCCGGCCAGACGGCCCCGTAGCGACGGGACTGCATGCCGGCCGCACCCCGCCATCCGGACCCCCGATCCAGCCGCATCAGGACGGTTTCGGCCTGATCGTCGGCATGATGCGCCGTGACTAAATGATCGAGCCTATGCCGCCGGCAATAATCGCCCATGAGCTGATAACGCGCGCGCCGCGCCTTGGCCTGCAATCCGGTTTTCGGTGGTTCATAGGGGTGCCAAGTCAGGACGGTCACATCCCACCCATATTGCGAGGCCAGAAGCCCCGCCATCGCCGCTTCGCGTTCCGAACTGTCGCGCAGGCCATGATCGACATGCAGCACCGCTTTCAGTCCAGGATGATCCTTCAGGGCCGCCAGCAGGGACAGGCTGTCGCCACCGCCGGAATAAGCCAGAGCAAAATGTGGGGCATCATCCGGCAAGCGCGTTGCCAGATGGGCGCGGACCGCCTCGCTCAGCACCCGGTTCGGCTGGCCTCGAGCGCAGCCTTGTCGCGGCTGGCCTGAGAAGCATTCGGATATTGGCCATCAAAGGAGGCCAGCGCGGCGCAGGACTGCTCGGGCTGGCCCATTTCGCGCAAGGCCGCCGCCAGTTTCACCAGCGCATCGGGTGCGCGCGAGCTCTCCTGATCCACTTGTAGCGACGTCACATAACTTTCCGCCGCCGCATTGAAGCGCCCTCGCACGAAGTAGCTCTCGCCGAGCCAGTAATGGATTTCGCCCGCATCAGATGCGTCTGGAAAAGCCTGAAGATACTGGATGAAAGCGGCTTCGGCCCCGGCATAATCCTCTTCGGCCAGACGGATTTTTCCAGTTTCACCCATTTGCGACGCGTCATTGCCGGGATTGTCTTCAGCGGGCGGCAAGACGAAATCCTCGAGCCCGCCCTCAGGGGGACCAAGTATCGGCGACAATGTAGCCGGGCCGTCCGCATAGGTCTCATCGACCTGCGGTTCGGGACGGCTGGGAACGCCGCGCGCGATTTCGTCGAGCTGGATTTTCATCGCGGTCGACTGGTCCTGCATCAGGCGAACATCATCCTGCAGCGCCGTGAATTCCCGGTCGGATATCTCCGCCTCATACGACAGACGCTCGATCTCGCCGCGTAATGTCCGGATCGTCGCCTCCAGCGTGTCGATCCGCGACATCAGACGTTCCGCCGCTGGATCACCCGTCAGCATGCGCGCCTCAAGACGGTCGACACGCTCACGCAGGGCGGCATTCTGCGCGGCCAGCTCGGCACGGCTCTGCGCATAGGCGGGCGCCCCCATCAGGAGGATCAGAACCGGGATGAGAAGAAGGCGGATGAAAGACGTCATGAGGCCAGTCTAGACTGCCATTCCGGAAAGTGCTGCCCCGAATGGCAGCCCGCCCGGAATAGCCGCTCGCAATAGGCGACCCTGTTTAGCTCTGGCCGGATGGACGCAGATTGGTGAAGCCATTTCGGTTTCGCGCCCAGCCTTCCTCATTGCTGCGCGCATCGATCGGACGTTCCTTGCCGTAGGATACGGTCGTCAGACGGGAGGGGTCGACACCCTGGCTGACCAGAAACGCCTTGACGCTATTGGCCCGACGCGCGCCGAGCGCAATATTATACTGACGCGTTCCGCGTTCATCGGCGTGACCTTCGATAACGGCATCGTAACCGCGGTAGGCCGTCAGCCATTGCGCCTGCTGTCGGAGTTTCGCCCTGGCCTCGGGCGTGAGCGTGAACTGATCATACCCGAAATAGACGCGCGCTTCGCCACCGCTCTGGAAGGCAAAATCCTGGATCGAGCCGGGGACCGGGCCTTGCGGCTGGGTCTGCACTGGCGGCAGCGGTCGGATGACTTCCGGCGCGCGCTCTTCGACCATGGGTTCAGGCAGATCTGCGATGGGTTCCGGTTCGGGTTCGGGCATCGGCTCGGGCGCGGAGGCGCAAGCGGTGATCAGAAGTGCCGTTACCGAAGTCACGGCCAGCAAGCGAAGCGTAGAAGTCATGTTCCGTCCAGTCTTTCGTTTGTTGCTTTCAACTATGTCTAGCCCGTGTCGTCAAAGGCGAATTCGTGAAACTTTAAAAAGGGTCGCGGCGAAATTGTGGCCATTTCCGCTTTTTGCGGCTGAATTCGGCGCGCGTCAGTCCAGAATTGGTGACCAGGCCGGATCCGTCGCCTGTCCAGGCGTGTCGACACGCTTCAGGTTGCGACCGGTCAGATCGATCGACCATAATTCCGCCCGCGAATCCCGCCCGCGCGACTCGCGCGTGAAAATGATGACCCGCCCATTCGGCGACCAGCTCGGCATATCGACCAGATATCCATCCGTCAGAATGCGCTCGCCACTGCCATCCGGATCCATGACCCCAATGGCGAAGCGCCCGCGATTCTGGCGAACGAAAGCGATCTTGTCGCCGCGCGGACTCCAGACGGGTTGGTTGTAGCGTCCATCGCCGAAGCTGATCCGCTTGGGGTTCGAGCCATCGGCATTCATCGTGTAGATCTGTGGCGTGCCGCCCCGGTCGCTCTGAAACACGATCCGCCGACCATCTGGCGAATAGCTGGCCGACACGTCGATACCGGCATCAGTTGTCAAGCGCTGCGTCGAACGGGTTCGCAGGTCCATGGCGTAGATATCGACATTGCCGCGCTGTTCCATCGACATGATCATGCCCTGCCCGTCCGGCTTGAAGCGCGGCGCGAAGGTCATACCCGGAAAACTGCCCAGCAGTTCGCGACGCCCTGTCGCGATGTCCAGGATATAGACCTGAGGCGGCAAGGTCTCGTAGCTCATGAAAGCGATCGTCTGGCTGCTCGGGTCGAATTGCGGGCTGACGACAAGGTCCGATCCGCCAAGCAGATATTGCGGGTTGAAACCGTCCTGATCCATGATGGCAAGACGCTTGATCCGCTCCGTCTTCGACCCGCGCTGATCCACGAACACGATGCGCGAGTTGAAATAGCCCTCTTCGCCCGTCAGCGCCTTGTAGATCGCATCCGACGCCTTATGCGCGGTCCGGCGCCAATTATCAGGCGTCGTGGAAAAGCGGATGCCCTGCAATTGCCGCCCCGCAAACACATCCCAGAGCCGGAATTCGACCCGGACCCTGTCAGCCCCATCGGCCACGACACGTCCTGAAACGAGAGCATCGGCGCGAATGACGCGCCAGTCCGCGAATGTCGGCTCATAATCGATGTCGGTCTGGGTTTCGAGGAAGCTGGCCGGGTCGAGCGCACGGAACAGCGCACTGCCTTCCAGATCGGACCGAATGACGGACGCGATCTGCGCGCCGAGCCGCTGCGTGTTCGCCTCCGTCCCGATAAAATCGGGAACGGCGATCGGCACCGGATCGATATTGCCTTCCGTAATATCGACTTCGATCTGCGCGATCGCCGGTTGGGTGAATAACAAACCGACAAGCGCGGCGATCAGGGTCAGGATACGAAACATGGTCGCTCTCAGTCTCACAGTTGCGGACGGAAGTTCAAGATCAGTGATTCCCACTGATCGAACTTGTCCGCTGGAAGAAAATCATAGGGTGCGCATTTCTTGACGGCCTGCATGGCGCGCATCTCCGCCACGTCCCAGAACGGATTGCCCGGCGCGGCACGGCGCGATGCGGCACGATCGATCACCCGCACGTCCTTGATAAAACCACCCGGAATCATGTCGACATGCAGGCGGACCACCAGCTTTTCGAGGTCTTTGGCATCGACGGGCTTGCGCCAGCACCGATACATGGCGCTGTTCAAAGCATCCAGTTCGGACAGGGTCATCGCATTGCCGGCCCCGATGCCTTCGCGGGCACGGTCGGAATAGACGAGACGCTCCGAAGGCCCTTCCTCGGCGATCTGCGAGTTTGCGACCAGGGATGTGTCCTTGGACTTGTCGATCAGGCTGGAAATGCGGTCCAGATCGAAGGCTGGCGCTTCGGCCACCTTTTCAGGTTCGGGTTCGGGATCCTCGACCGGATCATCATCGGCCTCCACAGGGGGCGGCGTGATTTCGGCCATCTCATCGGGGGCGATCCTGGTCGTGTCGGACGCGTCCGGCGCATTGTCCGCAGCCGTCAGAACCTGCATGGGTTCAGGCTCGGGCTCGGGGCCTGGCTGCGGCGCAGGGCGTTTGAGCGAGGCACGGATATTGGTGAATTCGTCGACCGTTATCAGTTCGACAGGGACGATGCGGCCCTGTTCCATCGGTTCGACGGCCGTGAAGGCGAACCCCGCCCCGAAGATGACGCCTGCATGCAGGATCAGCGATATGGGCAGGCCTGCGCGCATTACTGATTGATCGGATCCGTCTGCAAGTTCAAGTTGGAGAAGCCTGCCGCATTTACGCGCGCCATGACCCGCATCACGGCGCCATAATTGGAATCCTTGTCGGCCCGCATGATGATCCGTTCGTCATAGCCCGCATCCGAAATGGCGACGAGCTTGGCCACCAGATCCTCGATCGGGACTTCCTCTTCCTGTAGAAAGACCAACCCGTCCGCATCGACGGTGATGGTCAAGGGGTCCTGCTGGGACGGCAGCGCCTTGGCGTCGGTCTTGGGAAGATCGATTGGCACACCGACGGAGAGGAGCGGTGCGGCGACCATGAAGACGATCAGAAGCACCAGCATGACGTCAACCAGCGGCGTGACGTTGATCTCCGAACTGACGCGAGAGCGGCGATAGCGCCTGCGCCCGCCATTGCGGCCGACGCCGCGTTGTACCGACATGCCCATATCAGCCGCCCGCGTTCAACTTGCGACCCAGGATGGCGGAGAGTTCGTCCGCATAACCTTCCAGGCGACCGCCATATTTGTCGATGTCAGTCAGATACATATCGTAGAAAATCTTGGCCGGGATCGCCGCAATCAGGCCGAGCGCGGTCGCGAAAAGCGCTTCGGCAATGCCGGGCGCTACGACGGCCAGGTTCGTGCTCTCTGACGCGGCAATCGCGCGGAAGGAGTTCATGATCCCCCAGACCGTGCCGAACAGGCCGATAAAGACCGAGATGGACGCCACGGTTCCCAACACGGGCAAACCTTTTTCGGCTTTGGCCAGTTCGCGGTTGATCACGAGGTTCATGACCGAGTCGATTCGTTCATGCTTGGCGTTGGTACTGCCAATCCGCTGCGTTCCGCTGCCCTCATTATATTCGCGCATCGCTGCGGCGAAAACACGTGCCATCGGGTCCCGCGCATCATTGCCCAGCGCAGCCGAGAGTTCGTCCAGCGTGCGACCGGACCAGAACGTATCTTCGAAATCGGTCGCGCGCCGTTTCAAAAGCGTGATCATGATGAATTTGTCGACCGCCACGACCCAGCTCCAGACCGATGCCAGCACGAGGATCAGCATGACGGCCTTGATGACCCAATCCGACATCATGAACAGCGACAGGAAGGAGTAATCCCCCACCGAAGCGGGCTCGACTTGCATGATACTCAGGGCGATCAGGCTCACAATCATCAATCCTTTATCAACCGGGCCGGATGAAACCGCGGCGTCTTCTCATAAGCGACGCGCCCGCGCGGGAAACTTAAAGGGCCGTAAGGCTTTCAAGTTCACGACGGAAGGGTCGTGCGCACTGCATTGTTGCGCGGTTAATTCAACATGTTTCGGGAAAGAAAGTCTTAACCATCACGTCATGCGATTCTGTGCCATTGGTGCTTGATTGCGCCGTGATCATGTCACAATTTTGACGCCATGGTGGGCCATGTAGCGACACCATCCTACCGCTGGAGATACCATGCGCGCGCTTATTCTATCCCTATCCTGCCTGACGGTTCTGTCAGCGTGTCAGACTGTCCCCGACGATATGGACACATCGGTCAATATCGACGTCCCGGAGATGCGGACCTGCACACCGATGAGTGCCTTGCAACGGGTTGAAATTCCGGCTGTGACGCGAACCTTCACCGCGATCACGGAAATCGAGAACGAACCCTATGAGCCGATCCAGAAGAAGGAGACGATCGTGCGGGAAATCGAACCGGCGCGTGTAGTCTTCCTCAACAGTGCCGGCGCGGAAGTCACCGATATTTGCGAAACCGAGATCAATCCGAGCGGGATGACGAGCGAAGGGTCCTTCTAGGGCCCTTCCTATCGCGCTGCGGAGTTTCCGGCACGCCGCTCTAAGAAGCGGACTGGCGCAACATGTCGGGCACGGATTTGCGAAGCTGATATTTCAGAACCTTGCCGGAGCCGCCGCGCGGCAGTTCCGTCACGATATGCAGATGGCCGGGCAGCTTGTAGCGCGCCAGGCGTCCTTGCAGATGCGCCAGAACATCATCCAGCGTACAGCTTTGATCCTGTTCCAAGACACCGACGACGCAGCCGGTTTCTCCCCATTTCTCGTGCGGCACGCCGATGACGGCGAGCTCTGAAAATTGCGGCATTTCGAAGATAACGCTTTCGATTTCAGCGGGATAGACGTTCTCTCCGCCTGAAATATACATGTCTTTCACGCGGTCTTCGATATAGACATAGCCATCCGCATCCATGCGACCAATATCGCCTGACCGGAACCAGCCATCATCGGTAAAGCTGGCCGCATTGGCTTCGGGGTTACGCCAGTAACCGGGCGTTACGGACGCGCCCTTGAACAGAATTTCGCCAGTCTGACCGCGTGGCACCTCTTGTCCGTTCTCATCGACGACCCTGATGCGCGAATGCGACAGGGGCCGCCCGGCACTGCCGATCCGGTGCGGAATATCTTCTTTTCGTAGTGTCGTCCCTGCGGCACAGGTTTCGGTCATTCCGTAGCCTTCCTGAATGACCAAGCCCTTTTCGAGCCAGAAATGCGACAAGGGTTCCGGCACGGTTTCGCCACCGCCCAGTGCGATCTCGATCCGGGAGAAGTCGATCTTGTCGATATCGGGATGCAGCCGCATGGCGTTATACGCCGCAGGAACCATGAACAGAACAGCGACGCTCAGATCAGGGTCATCGATCGCTTTGAGTGTCGCATCGACATCGAAAATTCGCATGATGACGCAGCACCCGCCGATCCAGAGGCAGGGCAAGGCGGTCACGCCCAGTCCGCCAATGTGAAACAACGGCATATTGTTGAGGCTGACACGATCCGGTCGCGCATCTCCGACGCGCATCGCCCCGGCATTGGTGAATTCGATCATGCCATGCGTAATGATCACACCTTTCGGGTGTCCCGTTGTGCCCGACGAATACATCAGCAGTGCCTGTTCCGAATAGGTCTGCGGATGGAAATCATAGACGGGGCTCGCCTGAGCCAGACCCGCTTCGTAATCGCTATCCTTGCCGACGCCTGTTGTGTGAATCCAACACTTAACGGATGGGCAGGCCTCCACCGAAGCCTTTGCGACACCGGCAAACGGCTCATCGACGAGGACGAGCGAGGCTTCGCTGTCATTCAGAATGTAGATCAACTCAGGCGGTGTCAGCCGGAAATTCAGCGCCAGACAGACGGCACCGACCCGCCAGCAGGCAAAGATCAATTCCATCACATCGGTAGTATTCAGGCACAGAAAAGCCACCCGATCCCCGGGCGCGATCCCGCGGTCCTTAAGCATGCCAGCCGCCCGTGCCACGCGTTCATGCATGTCGGCGTAGGTGAAGACGCGTTGGCTGGCGAGATCGACCATGGCGCGCGCATCCGGTTTGGTCGCCGCGTGATATTCGATCCAGTCGATGACTTGATTGAAATCGCTGTAAGCTTTCTGTGTCATCTCATAACCCCAACTCTAAAGACCCATCTGGCGGACGGCCAAGTCTCTCATGATTTCTTCGGACCCACCGCCGATCGCGATGACTTTGACATCCCGGTAGATCGATTCAACCCGGTTTCCGCGCAAGTAACCCGCACCACCCAATATCTGCATCGCCTCGCTGGCGACGAATTCGAGCGCCTTGGTGGCGAAGAACTTCACCTTGGAGAGTTCCGCTACCGGCATTGTGCCCTGTTCGATCGTCGCGCAGATGATCCAGAGATGGCTGCGCAGTGCATCGATCCGGGCGCTCATATCCGCAATCTTGTGACGGATAACTTGATGCTTAATCAATGGCTTACCGAAGGTTTCTCGCTGTTGCGCCCAGGCGATACTGTCTTCCAGCGCCGCCTCCATCATGCCGAGTGAGATCGAGGCCAGGCTCAGGCGCTCATAATTGAAATTGTTCATGATCTGAATGAAGCCGTAATTTTCCTGCCCCATCAGATTATCAGCCGGAACGCGCAGATCATCGAAATAGAGCGTCGCCTGATTGGATGCCCACCAGCCCATTTTCTTGCCCAGTTCCGTGCGCGAAAATCCGGGCCGGTCCGCTTCGACGAAGAACAGCGAAATCCCAGCCAGCCCCTCGCCGCCCGTACGCGCGCCAACGACGAAATAGTCGCTCTCCATCCCGCCCGTTATGAACGTCTTGGAGCCGTTGAGGACCCACATATCGCCGTCACGTCTGGCCGTCGTTTTAAGGCGCGCAACATCCGATCCGCCGCCCGGTTCGGTGATCGCTAGGGACGACCCGACCCGTCCGGCAATGATCTCCGGGAGAATTTCTGTCCGGATCCGATCATTGGCAAGGCGCTGAATCGGATCGAGCGAAATGCCCCGCCCGCCGATTGCCGCGCCAATGCCGCCGACGCCGCAGCGCGCAATTTCGATGGCGGCATCCATACGCATGAACGGATCATCAAATCCCAGCCCGCCATAAGCCTCGTCGATCCCAAAGCCCCACAACCCCAGCGCCCCGAACTTCTCATGAATGGCCCACGGCACTTCACCGGCCTCGTCCCAGTCGAAGGCATGGGGTGTAATCTCACGCGCCATGAAATCACGGAGCATCTCGCGGAAAGCGCGGCGTTCAACCGTGTCGAACGGATTGGCAAGTGTCTGACGTGTCATGACCTGAAGGCCTAGCGGGACGACATGGGCGCTGCAATGACATGTGAGACGCCATCACAAGGGGGCTCATGACGGCAATGCACTTTACGGCAACGACATCACGCGACAATCAAACGCGCATAAAAAAGGGCCGCCCCCTCCGGACGGCCCTCCTCCCCAACGAAGCGGATGCGTCGGCTTTGCAGCCGACTGGGATCCGCCTCACCCCGTGAGTAAGTTTTAGAAGTTCTTCCGAAGGCTGACACCATAAGTGCGCGGCTGGTTCGGGTAGGAACTGATCGTACCCGCCTGCACGACGCCCGGGAAGGCGCTGGTGAGCGTTTCGTGGTTGAAGATGTTCCGACCCCAGAAACGGATATCCAGTCCGCTGTCGAGGCTGAAGCCAAGCGCCGCGTTCACATTGCTGGTGTCACGTGTGACGCCTGGAATGTTGTCGACGACCTGGATTTCGTCTTCATACTGATAATCGGCGCGGATGAAGGCATCGATCTTCTCGGACAGCGAGAACTCATACTGGCCGGAGAAGGACAGAGAGACTTCGTTGATGCCGGCAGGCTGTTCGCCCGACAGATCGCCAATCCCGTCATTCGGCAGACCGAAGGCCTGATCTTCGACACTGCCCTGAACAACCGGAGCACCGCGATAGTCGTCATATGTCGGATCCTGCAGAATACCTGCAAAGCCGAGGGTCAGACCATCGACAGGGGTGAAGGTCGAGTCGAACTCGATACCCTGTGTCGACTGTTCACCCGCATTGGCAAGAACGAAGCCCGTGCCCTGGAAGATGGTCGACTGGAAGCCTTCGATCGTCTGATCGAACAGCGCCATATTGAACGCACCCCAGCCGAAACGGGCTTTCAGACCGATTTCGTAGACTGTGGACTCTTCTGGACCCGCAAAGCGTGTACCGAAGTTACGACCTGTGCGGACATTATAGTTCGTCGGCAGCAGACCGGCTTCGAACAGCGCAGGACCGCTATTGATGAACGGACGGGAGTCGCGCGTCAGGTTCCAGGAGGATGACTTCCAACCTGTCGATGTCGATGCATAGATGTTGAGATTGTCACTCACCTCGAATGCACCTTTGACCGTGTAGGTGAACTGATCATCATCCGTGATGCCAGGTTCGACAGCATTGCCGAAAGCGAGGAATTGCGGCTGGAACTGCAGCGGCAGAAGACCGGCCAGCGGACCGTTCGGATCGGCAGCAGAGGCTGCAGAGCCTGCCAGCACCAGATTGACATAGCCTTGTGCAGCTGGACCGAAAGCGCCCGAGGCCGCAGCCTGGAAGTTGGCGGGCGTAAACGCGATGCCAAGCGCCTGCTGGAAGGACGGAATACCCGCCGCCGCATTGCCGTTCAGGAACAGACCGGTCGAGATGACCTGTGTCCCATCAGCGCCTGTTAGCGACAGGTTACTGAACACGTCATTATTGACGGTGGACGCAGTGACCTGCTTGTTGTCGTTCACGTAGGAGCCGCCCAGCGTGACCGTAAAGCGGTCCGTCAGTTCATAATCGACATTGGCGAAGAGCGAGAAGCTCTCATTGTCCTGTGTGAAGGTCTCGTTGATCTGAACATTATCGTTGAAAAACGTCCCCGGCGCAAAGCCCAGTGACGCTTCGATACCGGCCAGCGGAGACGCTGCTGGGCCGAGAACCAGTGACTGACCACCCGATGCCAACGCATCGATATAGCCGCGCAGCTGATTGCCGTAATCCAGACCCGAGTTCTGATCGATCAATTCGTTGAAATAGAAACCGCCGACAAGCCAGCTCAGCGGGCCACCGCCTGTTGAAGCCAGTCGGAATTCCTGGGTGAAGGTCGAAATGTCGACGCCTTGGAAAACATCTTCCAGAAGTTCCAGTGACGTGAAGTCATTGTCGCTTTCATAGAAGGCATTATTGGCACGCTGCGCTGTGATCGACGTCATGGTGACGCCGCCCAGCCAATCGAAGTCCTTGTCGATCTGCAGCGACAGGCCTTCATCCGTGATTTCGTTGTTTGTCGCGCGATTGGCTGTCGTCTGATAGCTGAACGTATCGGTCAGACCGGGAACCGTTCCGCCCAGAGCCTGAATGATACCGACTGTCGGACCCGCCACGACCGTGGTCGTACCACAGCAATTCTCGTCAATCGTCGAGCGGTCGGCAATGATGCGGACTGACAGATCGTCGGTTGGCGTCCAGAGCAGCTGGCCGCGAATATTGAAGCGGTTCAGATCATTGAACTTGCCGCCGGCCGTTCCGGGAGCCGGATCGAAATAACCATCGCGATACTGATAACCACCGCCCAGGCTGAAAGCGACATTCTCGCTCAGACCCGTCGAGGCATAGCCTTTGACATAGCCGAGGCCGTAATTGCCGAGACCGCCTTCAACGTAACCATTGCCCTCAAAGTCCGGCTCTGCCGTGATGACGCTGACAACACCCGCTGAAGCGTTCTTACCGAACAGGGTCGACTGCGGCCCTGACAGAACCTCGATCCGCTGCAGGTTGGGCAGGTCGGCGATTTGAGCCGCGGCGCGCGACCGATAGACACCATCGATGAACAGGCCGACGGATGGCTCGATCCCGATATTGTTACCGCCATTGCCGAAGCCGCGGATGATCAGTGTCGAGTTGGCCGAGTTCTGCAGCTGCGAAACCCTGAAGGTCGGAACGACGGACTGCAGGTCCTTGATGTCGAGGATCTGTGCCTTTTCGATCACATCCGCGGTCGTGACGGTCACCGCAACGGGTGTGTCCTGCAGCGTTGTCTGACGCTTCGTGGCCGTGACGATGATCTCGTCATCGAATGTGTCCTGAGCGTAAGCCGGTGTAACAAGAAGAGCCAGCGCAGCCGTAGAGGTCGCAAGTAGCGAACGTGTCTTAGTCATGGGGTTCCCGTGGTTATTGTCCAAGGCCGCTTTGTGCGGCTTTGGACCCGAATAGGCAGAGGATGACAATCTCGCAAGCTCTGTTTGTCATGGATCATGGAATCTCGGCCAGCTGTTGTTTTCATGCCACAGGCCGGGCAAGACGGGCCCATGAGCTTTCGTGACCGTCTTGAATCCGGCGACCTTATCTGGGGTCCCTTCTACACATCCCCTGCAATCGCCCATCTGGAAGCGACAGCCCGGATCGATTGCGACTGCGTCTGCCTGGACGGCGAACACGGCGTTTTCGACAGGATCGATCTCAATCTGGGCATTCTGGCCCTGCGGGCCGCCGGTCGGGCGGCAATAGTCCGGATCGCCCAGAACGATCCGTCCCTGATCGGGGCTGCGCTCGATTCGGGGGCCGATGCCATTCTCTGCCCCCACGTCCGCACGGCTGATGATGCCCAATCGCTCGCAAGTCACGCCCGTTACGCTACGGGCCGCGGCTTTTCGGGCTCGGTCCGATCAGCGGCCTATGGCGCGCAGTCTCTGACGGAACAGATCGTACAGGCCGATCGCCATATTGCCGTCATCGCCCAGATCGAAGACGCCGACGCGCTCGACCATGTCGAGCCCATTTGCGCCACGCCGGGACTGGATGCGATCTTCATCGGTCGGTCCGATCTGACCGTTTCGATGGGGAAAACGGATCGGGACGACCCGGCCGTCACAGACGCCGTCATCCACATTGCCGAGACGGCCCGTCGCCACGGAAAAAGGATCGGAACCTTTGTCGGAACGGCCAGCGAAATCCCGAAATGGCGCGCACATGGTGTCCATTTCTTTTTGATGGGATCTGATATCAGCCTGCTGATCGCAGGTGCCAACGGGCTGGCATCACAGATCCGTGAGCATGGCTGACGGGCTGAAACTGTCCCCTTTGCCTGCATCCTTCATGCAAAGTTGGGGTTCAACACAACACGGATGAAGCGTGGAATCACAGCTACCGGCCCTTCCCTTGCCCGGCTGCCGCGTATTAGAGGCAGCGCAACTTAACTGACACACTCGGAGCAAGGGAGTTTCGACCATGGCCGAAGCATTCATCTACGACGCGGTGAGAACACCGCGCGGCAAAGGCAAAAAAGACGGCAGCCTGCACGAAATCACGCCTCTACAGCTCGCCGCACAGGTCATGAAAGCCATTCCGGAGCGGTTGAACATCGACAAGGGCGAAGTCGAAGATGTCGCCTTTGGCTGTGTGTCCCCGGTCGGCGAGCAGGGATCGGTCATCACCCGCACGGCTGTGCTCGAGGCGGGCTATCCGATCCAGACCTCCGGTATACAGGTCAACCGCTTCTGCGGCTCGGGGCTGGAAGCCACCAACATTGCAGCAGCCAAGGTCATGTCCGGCGAATGCGACATCGCCATGGGCGGCGGCGTCGAAAGCATGAGCCGCGTACCCATGGGTAGCGACGGCGGCGCCATGGTGGCCGACCCGGAAGCCATGTTCGACCTCTATTTCGTGCCGCAGGGCATTTCAGCAGACTTGATTGCAACAAAATACGGCTTTTCCCGCGACGATGCGGACGCCTATGCCGTCGAAAGCCATAAGCGCGCGACCAAGGCCTGGGACGAAGGCCGTTTCGACAAGTCGATCATTCCGGTCAAGGATGTGATGGGCGTCGAAATCCTGGCCCGTGACGAAACGATCCGTCCCAAGACGGATATGCAGGCCCTCGGAGCACTCAACCCGTCCTTCGCCATGCTGGGACAGAACTTCGGCTTCAATGACGTCGCCAAACTGCGCTATCCAGAAGTCGAAGCGATCAACCATATCCACCATGCCGGCAACAGCTCCGGTATCGTCGACGGGGCGGCCGCGGTGCTGCTCGGCAATAAGGATGCGGGTGAGCGCCTCGGCATGAAGCCGCGAGCGCGCATCGTGTCCATGGCGTCCATCGGCTCTGAACCGACCATCATGCTGATGGGTCCGGAAGTGGCGGCGCAAAAAGCCCTGAAACGGGCTGGCATGAAATCGACCGATATCGATATTTACGAGCTCAACGAAGCCTTTGCCGCTGTCGTGCTTCGCTTCATGCAGGCGATGGATGTGGATCATTCGATCATGAACGTGAATGGCGGGGCGATCGCCATGGGCCATCCGCTGGGCGCGACGGGTGCGATGGTGCTCGGCACCATGGTGGACGAGCTGGAACGGGCCGACAAGGAAACCGCCCTCGTCACGCTCTGCATCGGCGGCGGGATGGGCATCGCGACCATCATCGAGCGCGTTTAGGCCCAAAGGACGACAGGACAGGACAATGGCAGACTACACAACTTTTTCCGTCGAAACGGACGCGGACGGCATCGCCCTGATGACAATCGACGTGCCCAATCAGGGCATGAACGTCATCGACGAAAATTTCATGGCTGAAATGCCGCGTTTCTTCGACGCATTCATCGCCTCTGAAACGATGACGGGGCTCGTCATCGCATCCGGGCGCAAGAACGCCTTCATGGCGGGCGCCGATCTGCGCATGCTGGAAAAGCAGGACGGCACGCTCGACAAGGCTGCTTTTGAGGCGGGCATGACGCTCAACCGGGCCTTCCGGAAACTGGAAACGGGCGGTCATACGGATCGCGAAATTCAGCGTGAAGGCAAGAAAGCCAAGCCCGTTGCCGTCGCGCTGGAAGGTCTGGCGCTGGGCGGCGGCCTGGAACTGGCGCTGGCCGGCCACTACCGCGTTGTCGCAGACAGCCCCAAGGTGAAGCTCGGCCTGCCGGAAGTGCTGGTCGGACTTCTGCCCGGCGGCGGCGGCACGCAACGCGTGCCGCGTCTGATCGGACTGCAGAATGCCGCGCAGATGATCACGACCGGGACCAATCTCAACGCTCAGAAAGCCAAGGCGCAAGGTCTGGTCCATGAAGTAGTCGAGCCCGGGACAACCATCGACGCCGCCAAAGCCTGGGTGAAGGACAATATGGCCGGCACATTGCAGCCTTGGGACGTGAAAGGTTTCAAGGTTCCGGGCGGCGCAGGCGCAACCAATCCCAAGGCCGTGCAATTCTTCTCGGCGGCCAATGCCATGGCACTGGCCAAGTCCAAGGATAATTTCCCGGCCATCAAGGCGATCATGTCCTGCCTCTATGAGGGCACCATGTTGCCGATGAGCAAGGCGATCGAAGTCGAGACCAAATATTTCCTCTCCCTGTTCGGCGATCCGGTTGCCAAGAACATGATCCGCACCCTGTTCGTGAACAAGCAGGCGGCGGAAAAGGGTGCGGGACGCCCCGACGGCATCGACAAGGTCGAGATCCGCAAAGTCGGCGTTCTCGGCGCTGGCCTGATGGGCTCCGGCATTGCGCATGTCACCGCCAAAGCCGGTATGGAGGTCATCAGCCTCGACCGCACGGATGAGGAGGCGCAGAAATCCGTCGCTTATACCAAGAAGATCCTCGACAAGCGGGTCAAACGCGGTCGCATGACGCAGGAAAAAGCCGATGCCTTTCTCGCGCGCATCACGCCGACATCCAACTATGACGATCTGAAAGATGTCGATTTGATCATCGAGGCCGTCTTCGAACGCCCCGACGTCAAGGCCGACGTCATCAAGAAAACCGAAGCGGTGATTGGCGACGATGTCGTTTTCGCGTCCAATACATCAACCTTGCCGATCGGCGGTCTGGCGAAACATTCCGAGCGCCCCGAACTGTTTATCGGCATGCATTTCTTCAGCCCCGTTGAGCGTATGCCGCTGCTGGAAATCATCCCGCATGACGGCACGGGCGATCGCGCGCTGGCTGTCGCCTTCGACTATAACAGCAAGATCAGAAAGACGCCGATCGTCGTGAAGGACGTGCGCGGCTTCTTCACCAATCAGGTTTTCCCGCCCTACATCAACGAAGCGGCCCTGATGGTGACGGAGGGCGTATCTCTGGCCCTGATCGAGAATAGCGCCCTGAATATGGGGCTTCCGATCGGTCCGCTGGCCGTGTCCGACGATACCACGCTGAAGCTGGGTTACGACATCATGCGCTCGACCCAGGAAGAAATGGGCAAGGATTACGTCCCGTCTGGTATCGAAGATTTCATGGAAAACATGGTCACCAAATGGGACCGGGCCGGGCGTCGTTTCGGCGCGGGTTTCTATGACTATGACGAGACCGGCAAACGCCTGGGCCTGTGGAAAGGCATGACCGATCACTATCCTTTGCTCGAAGACCAACCGACGCAGGAAGAGGTGCAGCAACGCCTGATGTATGCGCTTCTGGTCCCGAGTGCGCGCACCTATGCCGAAGGGGTCGTTCCCGACCCGCAAAGCGCCGATCTGGGCGCGATCTTCGGCCTTGGCTTCCCGCCTTGGACAGGCGGCCCGATGAGCTACATCGACACGATCGGCGTCGGCACTTTCGTCGCCACTGCCGACATGCTGGCCCAGCGCCACGGCGCACGCTTCACCCCGCCGCAGGGTCTGCGCGATATGGCTGAAAATGGTGAAACGATCTATGGCGGCGCGCCGACGACCTACTCCAAATCCGCGCTAGAGCGGATGCTGGAAGCCGATGTGGTCAAGATCGCCAACGGCATGGGTATCGCCGCCAGCGTCGATGATCTGAAAGCCGACACGATCGCCAAGATCCTGAACGCACAGGCGGGGAAGAAGGCCGCTTAAACGACCCTCAAGCTTATGAAATCAAAAGGCCGCCCAATAGGCGGCCTTTTTTACGGCCTTATTCGTCAACAGAGCAGCTAAAGGTCGTTTCACCGCCTTTGTGAGTTTTCCCCCACGTCTGGCCTTCATATTGTGCAGCCCCCGTCAAAACGTAGGGCGATTTGGCGTTTGCACGTGGGTTTGGCTTGATGTTGATCTGAAAGACTTCGCTGAAAGGATCAGACCAGAAAACACCAAGGGGTCCGGCGGCGTCTCGCTCGATATTATAGGCCGCCTTGAAGGTCAGCCGGGTCGTATCTTCACGAGGGCTTTCGGCGACCTTGGAAAATTTCGATAGATATGATGACCCGAGCGCTTTCGGGCGCGACCAGATATCTGCGGCGATCTGGCCCGATTTTAGTCGGCGAAAATTGATGTGATAAACGTCGGGTCGTAGAAGTATTCGCCCGTCAGAGTCTTTCACAACCGGGGCAGGATCGACATCGCACCGCCAATGGTCCTGGTTCGCCTTGACGCTAACGAGATAGTCCACCGGCGAGGGTATCGAAACGACGGCAGGACGCGGTGCCGGAAAGGCGATACAGCTTATATCCTCAATACCGAATTCGGATGTTCTTGTTCCCACCAGATTGTAAGGTTTATCGCTTTTCGGGTTAGCGCTCGGCACAATGGAAAGCTCGTAAGCATCCTTGCTGACATCGCCCCATTCCGCATAGGATGGCAACGGATCCAACTGGGCTTCCCCGGCGCGGTTGAGTACGACCTTGGCGGTTCCTTTGAGAATGTTCGCCGACCCGGTTCCATACATGATAATGTTGGACTGATAGATCTTCCCCTCCAATTCGGCTGCACTTTGGATACGCGCCGCCACATCAGTGAAATTGAAGTTCATGGAAAGAACGTAGTCCATGGGCACGCCTGTCGCATAGCGCGGCGTCGACTTGCATAACCATCTATCAGGCGGCTTTATGGTCTTCACATAGGACAGGCGCCTTTGCGCTTCGACCATCGGATGTTCATCTTGCGCCAAACTGGGCTGACCGGTTCCGATAAGAAGCACGGCGCAGGATAGGGTTACAAATCTCAGCATACTTTATGCTTCCGGCCCAGGGTTGTTTCTACGGCGACGTTTCACGATGCGTATGACTATCGACAAAGTCTTCGGGCGCTTCAAATGACAAACCATGTTAAGTAAACTGTCCCGCGACCAGGCGCCTTGTTTGCTAGCTCAACCCACGGCTAAACCAGCTGAAACCTGCCTGGCTGCCGCGACCTGCAGAAACCCAACCCCCGCTTGCGAAACGCGAGGCTACTTTACCCTCGTATCTTCGGTCATGCGGAGGGCGGGTAGGACGCTAACCGACCTTTGAGCCGGAGATCACGGTTCGGCTGTGATGTGGGTTTGCCCCCACGCTCAGCCAGTCCGGAGACACCGTTGAAGGACAGAAGGCTCCGGATGATCAGAACCGTGCTGCGGTGAAAGCCCGTTTTCGGCGGCAGCAATCGCCACCGCCATAGCCACCCTGGCCGGTCGCTGGACAGGCCGACGCCGCGGACGCCCTCCGCATCTTTTTCCTCTGCCGCCAGATCAGCGGTTGGACATTGGCGGCTGCGCGCTAGTCGAACGGCCCGTCGCAACCCTCCACTTCCGGCAGGCTGAACAGGCAGTCATCCAGTTCCGCATCGATGTGATGCCGGGTCCAGATCACTTCATTGGCCTTCACCCCATCATAATAGAGCCGGACGCGCCGCGGCTGCACCCAGTTCACGCCCGGGTTTGAATAGAAGTCCGAATAGATACGCTGATGCCAGCCGCGTTCCGTGTCGAAGGCAACACTGAGAATGGCGTGATCCGTATGGGCGATGGCGAATTGGGTTTCGCCGCCTGCCGGGTCCGTGACGCGCACCCAATAAGCCGGTTTGCCGTCGATCAGATCATCCGGCAGGCGCGACAGCGTATAGCCCTCATCCAGTGCGTGACGGATGACGCCAAACCCAAAATTGGAGGCCCAGCGCGCGTCAGAGGCACTTTCGGGCTGCGGACCCTGCGCCGTTGAGGTGACCGCCCCGTCAAAGGCGACATCGATGATCGGCACACCGTCGCGCAAGGATGTGATCCGGACCTTGCCGTCCGCGCGGTGCGCGTCCGCCTTCCCGGACTCATAAACCCGGTACATGGTGTGGCGCTCATGCCGTGTCGCTTCGCCGCCCCGATAGAAAACGGCGTAGCCGTCCATGGAGAGCGTCTCCGGTCGGACCCAGTTCTCGCCACCTGCCGCTGCGTGCGCCGCGCGCATAATGTCCGTGCCCGTGCGCTCCGGCGCGTCCGGAAACAGCGCCGGATAGTCCTGCGCCGTCGCGCAGGCCGACAGGAGCAGCGTCAGCGCGACCGCCTTAGTGAGCGTGCGGATCAAGGCCAAAATCCCTGTATTTGCCAAGCGTGAGCAGCAACGCTCCGCCGATCAGGAAACCGAAGGACGCCAGCATCAGAACGCCGGAATAGTCAGGACTGTCACCGCGGATCAGGTTGAAGATGATCGGCGAGGTGCCCGATCCGAGCCCGAAAGCAGCATAGATCAGCCCGTAGATGCGGCCATAGGATTTCATCCCGAAATAGCGGCTGACGAAATAGGCCATCAGATCGAACTCGACCCCCGCGGCGAGCCCCACCAGGATGAGCGCGACGACGTTCAGGGCGACGGGATGGTTCCCCATTAATATCCAGCAGCCGACCGCCGGCACGGACAGAAACACGAAGCCGATCAGCGGTGCCCAGATACGGTCGACCAGATAGCCCCCCACCAGCCGCCCAACCATGGTGGAAAGACCGATCACGCCAGCCCCGATCAGCAGGCTGGCCGACTGGTTCGCCGTATAGCCCTTGTCGAGCAGAATGAATTTGGAGTTGGCGATAATGCCGGAGACGACCGCGCCGAGCAGCATGAAACAGAATAGGATCACCCAGAAGCGGTAGTCGGCGTAAATCTCCTTGACCGTCAGTCCCGGCATCGGATTGACGTCCTGCTGCTTCGATTTCATGTAAACATAGCCGACATAGGCGAGGAAGAAGGCCGCCATCAGAGCGATCGCTTTCTGCGCACCGTTGGGCGTGCTGAGCACGGTAATGACGACCGCACACAGGGCGATGGCGATCAGGATTGGCACCCAGATCCAGCTCATCAGTGAGCGCTCCATCGACGTATCGACATCGGCGAGTTGTCGATCTTCCTTCTCGTCCCTGAACAGAATGATGGCGAGTGGAAGTGACAGGATCAACGGTAGAGCCCCGACGCCGACATAAGCCCAGCGCCATCCGAACGCGTTGATCATGGCTTGGATCGTGGGCGACGCAATGAAGCCGTAAAGTCCGGTGCCAGTCAGGGCGATCCCGAGGGCCAATCCCCGATAGCGGTCGAAATTATTGACGATGGCCTTGGTCCAGGTGATCGGCAGCGTCGCCGAGCCGAGCACCGCCGTGATGAAGAAAATCAGGTAGAAGACGCGCGGATCATTCGTCATCTGGGAAAAGGCCATGGTCCCAAGACCCAGCGCGACGATGGAGGGCAGCAGGACTTTCCGGGCGCCATATCGATCAACCAGCTGTCCCGCGACGGGCGCACCGATCAACACACCTGACGTCATGAATAGAAATCCGGCGGTGATGACCTCACGCGACCACCCAAATTCTCTGGCTAATTCCGGGCCGATAATGATCAGTGCCCAATAGGGCAGAGGCGAGAGGCACAGAGCGATACCGACCAGACTGGCCAAAACGATCGGCCAGCCTCGCCGCCATTCACCCATTTTCGACGTTCCGGCGTCGTCTCCGGCTAAATCCGCCATGTAGCGTCCCCCCAATTTTTTGTTTGCGACAAGCGCGCTTCTGCCCGACAACATCTCCCATGACTTGCGACATGACAAGGCGAAGTGGGTCTTCTGCTCGGCAATGCGTCTCATGACCTGTGATCTGACACGCCGACATACGCTTATCGGGCTGGCCGCCTCGTCTCTGCTGATGCCTGCCTGCCAGCCTTCCAGCCGCAAGCTGGACGCCGATGTGATCGTTCTCGGGGCCGGCCTGTCCGGTCTCTACACTGCCATGCTGCTGGAAGATTCGGGTTTCACTGTCAGGGTGATCGAAGCCCTGCCACGTGTCGGCGGACGCATGTTCACCCTCGATCACGGCGATGGCTATACGGAAGGCGGCGGACAGCAGATCGGGGCCAGCTATGCGCGCGTTCTGGATGTGGCGGCGGAACTGGGCGTCCCGCTCTATGCCGAGACCGGGCGGGGTCCGGCCACGTCCCACTATCTCAACGACGCGTGGCAATTGGGCAGCGTCGACATTCCGGTCTTTCCGGAGCCGTTCCGCAACACGCCGCCGGGGTCCGTTCTGTTCCGCCTGCTGGCCCGGACGCCAGGTTTCGACCGGCCCGATGGCTGGCTCGACCCCGCGCCGGAGCTGGACATCTCCGCCGCGCAATTCCTGACGCAGAACGGCTTTTCTCAGGCAGCACAAGGGCTGATCGATCGCGCGCTCAATGCCAATGACCTGTCCAGCTATTCCATGCTCAATCTGCACCGGACCTGGCAGCTCTACCAGCAAAGCGCCGGAATGGGCGCGACACAATATGTCGAAGGCGGCAGTCAGCGTCTGCCCGAAGCCATGGCGGCGAGCCTCAACCAGCCCGTCCTGACGGACCATCCCGTAACGGAGATTGCACTGGAAGCCGGTCGCGGCACGGTCCGGACATCGCGTGGGTCCTTTACGGGCGCGCACATCGTCTGCACCCTGCCCTTCCCGGCGCTGCGCCGGATCCGACTGTCGGGCTTCGATACGCCGCTGCCATTGACCGAAGCCATTGACGGGTTGGCCTACACGCAGATCATGCAGGTCCATATGCGCGCCAAAACCGACTATTGGACGACGGATGATCTGGCCCCGAGCCTCTGGACCGATACGGACCTGGAACGCGTCTTCGCGGATTCGGGCCGGGACGGCAGCCTGTCGGGCTTCCAGCGCGGATGGGTCAATGGCACGGGCGTCGCGCACTGGATGCACGACACGGCGAGTGCGCAGCAGCGTTATGTCCAGCGCCTGGCGGAATTACGGCCCGCCTCGCAGGGTCAGCTCGACCCGCTCGCCCTGATCGACTGGACCACCAATAATCCGTTCGCAGGCGGGGCCTATTATCACTGGCAACCCGGTCAGGCTGCGCGGTTTGGGCGCGATATGGGACGGCCGATCGGTCCTTTGCGTTTCGCCGGCGAACATCTCGGTCTATTGCACACGGGTATGGAAGCCGCCATGGAGTCGGCAGAACGCACCGCGCTCGACATCATAGAGGGGAATACGTGAGTAACCGGAAGGGACATCTGGCAGAAATGGCCGATGGGGCATCCAGCGCAGAACTGGACTTTCTATTCGCAGAAGGCCGGGAGCGAACATTCCAGCCCGGCGAGCATCTGATCACGGAAGGCGAGCGGACGGACTATTTCTACGACGTGCTGGACGGCACGGTCGCCCTGGCCCGCAATGGCCGGGACGGACGGCGGCAGATCCTGTCCTTTCTCGGCGCGCGGCAGTTCCTGGGCGCGAGCTCGACCGAGCGCTATCCCAATCTGGCAACCGCACTGACCGAAGTGAAGGCGATCTGCTATCCGCGCAATGCGCTCGAACGCGTGCTCGAAACGACGCCCGGATTTGCGTCCGAATTCCGGACGGTGCTGACCCGTATTCTGGAAAGCGCGCACGACCATGTCTATACGATCGGCCAGCGCAGCGCGGTCGAACGCGTCGCGTCCTTCCTGCTCTATCTGCGCGCCAATCAGGCCCGGTTCGATCCCGTCGGCCCGCGCGACAAGTCGACCCATATCGAATTGCCCATGACCCGGCTCGACATTGCCGACTTTCTCGGTCTGACGATCGAAACGGTCAGCCGCGCTTTTTCGTCGCTGAAACGATCCGGGATCATAGCCTTCAAGGACAGCCATTCCTGCGAGATCGTCAATCTGGACAAGATCCGGGAACTGGGTGGCCGGGAAGACTTCACAGAGCATCGCGGTCGCGCCTGAGCGCTGCATCCCGTCGTCTTGGAATAGGTCAAACGCCGATCGATCAGGCGCGCTACTAACGGCCCCTATCAATAAGGGACAGACATCATGACCAATCCGCTGAAAGAACAAATGCCGACACTCGCGCGCCACGAAGGCGTCTGGGAGGGCGTCTACCGCCATTATGATGCGGACGGCAACAAGACGGATGAGCACAAGTCCAAGCTCGTCTGTCGCTTCCCGGATGAAGGCCACCCCTATCATCAGACGAACTATTATACCTGGGATGATGGCCGTACGGATACGCGTGATTTCCCAGCCACGGTCGAGGGCGGACGTCTTCGCTGGGATAATGAGTTCATTCAGGGCTGGGCTGCGGATGTGCAGCTCGATGATTTCGGGCGGTCCACCATGCTGAACTGGACCCGCACGGGAGAGCCCGATCTTTATCTTTACGAGATGATCCAGATCAGTGACGATGGCCAGAAGCGGGCCCGCGTCTGGCAGTGGTTCAAGAACGACAAGCTGATTTCAAGAACGCTCGTCGATGAGCATAAGGTCAGCGACGACTGGACGGGTCAATAGACCCGGCCCCAACCGCCGCAATCTGGGCTCGATAAGCTCGATCCCAACAAAAAAGGCGCGCTCGAGAGCGCGCCTTTTTCATGTCTGGTTTTGCCGCGCAATCAGCTCGGCGGTGCGGCCCGCAGGGACGCCGTCGCTGTGGGGCGTTCGCGCCATGGGAAGCGGTAGAAAATATGGCTGCCGACCTGACGCGTCTGTTCGAGCGTAGCCGACCAGACAGGTGAAACCTGTGTCGTATGATAATGTGTCGACCGGCCGACCAGACTGCGCGGGGACTGTGTCAGCACGAAACGGGCGACATCCTGTGATTCCGTCCACGATTCGCCTGTCGGGACGCGGTCCATCGATCCGTCGCAAGTAAAGCTGAACTGACAACCTGTCCGGCGTTCGGAGCCCTGATAGACGACACCACAGATGGAATCGGGGAAATGCTTGGATGCAACGCGGTTGCGAATGACCTGGGCCACGGCGACCTGCCCTGAACGGCTCTCAGAACGCGCTTCATAATAGACGGCTTCGGCCAGGCACAGCGCTTCGCGCATTTCGGCATCGCTTTGCAGGCGCAGCGAGCGCGTATCGCGGTCGACATCACCCAGATCGAAATGAACACGCTGCAACGGTGTCTCGACCATGGCGTCGGGGCCGTACAGTTCAGCCAGACGGCGCACGGTCGCACTGTCGCTTGTGGGTTCCGCCACGCGGCGGAAATCCATCGCAGCGTTGGTCAGAACGACCTCTGCGCGCTGGTTGGAGGCCTTGTCGGCCGCAGCAGGCAAGGTGATGGAACCTGCGACAACTGTCGCAAGGCCCAAGGCCCATCCTGCAAAAATCTGACGCTTCGGTCTCATACCGTCGCTCCCTGCAATTTTCGCCGCGGCCTTGCAAGCGACGCGCCGATCCTTTCGGTCTGCGTCAGCTTTGTGAACGAGTGCTGTGACAAACTTGCCACGCCGCTTTGCGAATTAAGGTTAAAATCGAATAAAGCCCGTCATGGGGCGTCTGGCCATCCGTTATCGGTTATGGCCGCTCATTGTTTCGTGAGCACCATATAAGGCCTGATCGCGCAAATGCAAGATCAGCTAACATGCTGTTAGAAAAGGCTTTCTAATTCAGCGCTTCGCGCGAATCGCCGCTTGAGCCGCCGCAAGACGCGCAATCGGCACGCGATAGGGCGAGCAGGACACATAATCGAGCCCGGTTCGTTGGCAGAAGTCGATCGAGGCCGGATCGCCCCCATGTTCGCCGCAAATACCCAGTTTCAGTCCGGATTTCCGGCCTCGCCCGCGTTCCGTCGCGATCTGGATCAGATCGCCGACACCGTCCTGGTCCAGCGTCACGAATGGGTCCTTATCCATGATTCCCGCGCGGACATAGTCCGGCAGGAACTTGCCCGCATCATCACGCGACAGGCCGAACGTCGTCTGGGTCAGATCATTTGTTCCGAAGCTGAAGAAATCGGCAAATTCGGCGATGGCACCGGCCCGCAGAGCCGCCCGTGGCAGTTCGATCATCGTGCCCACTGTATAATCTGATACGCCGATATCCCGCGCGACCGCGTCGATACGCTCGCGCAGAAGCCTCAGCTCGATTTCGCCGCTCACCAGCGGGATCATGATTTCGGCGACAGGCGTCGTTCCCGTCTCCTTCGCCACAAGCGCTTGCGCCTCGAGAATGGCGCGCGCCTGCATTTCATAGATCTCCGGATAGGAAATGCCGAGGCGGCAACCGCGATGACCCAGCATCGGATTGGTCTCTTCCAGCTCCCGCGCCCGGCTCATCAATTCACTGGCCGGCACACCGATGGATTCCGCGACTGCCGCAATATCGGCTTCCGCGTGCGGCAGGAATTCGTGCAAGGGCGGATCCAGCAGTCGGATCGTGCAGGGACGGTCTTCCATGACCCGGAATATGGCAGCGAAGTCGTCGCGCTGTACGGGCAAAATCTTGGCGAGCGCTTCCCGGCGCGCCTCTTCGCTGTCAGCCAGGATCATTTCTCGGAAATGGGCCAGACGATCGGCTTCGAAAAACATGTGCTCGGTCCGGCACAGGCCGATCCCTTCGGCCCCAAAACCCTTGGCCGTCTCGACGTCGAGCGGCGTCTCGGCGTTGGTGCGCACTTGCAGCGTCCGGGCCGCATCGGCCCAACCCATCACCTTGGCGAAATCGCCTGAGAGTTCCGGCTGGATCATCGACACTTCACCGGCGAAGACCTGGCCAGTTGCGCCGTCCACCGTCACGATATCGCCTTGCTTTATCGTGCGGCCTGCGCAGGTGAACTGCCCGGCGGCATAGTCGATCTTGATGTCGCCTGCACCAGAGACGCAGGGCGTGCCCATGCCGCGGGCCACGACGGCTGCGTGAGAGGTCATGCCGCCCCGTGCGGTTACGATGGCTTCGGCAGCATGCATGCCGTGAATATCTTCAGGCGAGGTCTCGACGCGCACCAGAATGACCTTGTGCCCGGCCCTCACCATGGCCTCGGCATCATCCGAGGTGAAGACGACTTCGCCGATCGCCGCGCCCGGAGAGGCTGGCAGGCCGCTGGCGATGATGTCGCGCGACGCGTCCGGGTCCAGCGTCGGGTGCAGAAGCTGATCCAGCGACAACGGATCAACCCGCATCAGGGCTTCATCCGTCGAGATCGAGCCATCCTCGGCCATATCGACGGCGATTTTCAGCGCCGCTCGGGCGGTGCGCTTGCCCGTCCGGGTCTGCAGCATCCAAAGTTTGCCCCGTTCCACGGTGAACTCGATATCCTGCATGTCGCGATAATGGGCTTCAAGGCGAACAAAGACGTCGGCCAACTGCTGATAGACTTCGGGCAGCGCTTCTTCCATGGACGGCGCGTCCTCGCCCATCGACAGACGGGATTCCCGGGTCAAAGTCTGCGGCGTGCGGATGCCTGCGACCACATCCTCGCCCTGTGCATTGATCAGAAATTCGCCGTAATAGCGGTTCTCGCCCGTCGACGGATCGCGGGTGAACGCCACGCCGGTGGCGGACGTGTCGCCCATATTGCCGAACACCATGGCCTGCACATTAACGGCAGTGCCCCAGGCGGCGGGGATGTCGTTCAGGCGGCGATAGACGACGGCTCGTTCATTCATCCAGCTACCGAAGACGGCATCGACGGCGCCTTGCAACTGTTCGCGCGCATCCTGCGGGAAGTCTCGGCCCAGCGCGTCGCGCACAGCGGCCTTATACTGTTCGATGACACCGGCCCAGTCATCCGCCGTCATCTCCGTATCGTTGCGATAGCCCGCATCGAGCTTCGCATCTTCGAGAATGTCTTCGAATGTGTGGTGATGCACGCCCATCACGACATCGGAATACATGGTGATGAAGCGGCGATAACTATCCAGCGCGAAGCGGCGATCCCCTGACAGCTCTGCCAGCCCCGCGACCGTTTCGTCGTTCAGGCCAAGGTTCAATACCGTATCCATCATACCGGGCATGGAGGCGCGCGCGCCCGATCGGACCGAGACGAGCAGCGGATTAGTCGGATCACCGAACGTCTTGCCGGTCAGCGCCTCGATATGGCTGAGCCCGGTCTCGATCTGATCGTTCATATCGTCCGGATAGGTCTCGTCATGATCATAGTACCAGGTGCAGACATCGGTCGTCAGGGTGAAGCCCGGCGGCACGGGCAGGCCGAGGCTGGCCATTTCGGCCAGATTGGCACCCTTCCCGCCCAGCAGGTTCTTCATCGACGTATCGCCTTCGGAAGAGCCACCGCCGAACTTGTAAACCCACTGGTTCATCGATTGAAATCCCTTGTCGCGCTGCACCGGATCAACTCTCCGTCGCAATCGTTACAGCCCAATAGGCCAGCCCCACCGCACCGCAAGTCTGACAGCGTTGTCAAAGAGGACAGTAGCAGCAAGCGATAAATCATCCATCAAGGCGCGAGAAATCGGCGATACCATGGAATGTCTCCACGATCGCGGACAGCAGAGCCAGCCGCCGTGCGCGCTCATCCGCATCGTCCGAATTGACGACAACGTTTTCGAAGAAGGCATCGATGGGCTCGCGCAGGTCCGCCAGCGCGGAGAGAGCGGCAGGGTAGTCGGCGGCGTCGAGGGCGACATCAATGGCTGGCCGTGTCTCGGCGAGAGCCCTTTGAAGCCCTGTCGCATCATCAGCAGTAAAACCAGAGAGCGTGTCGAAATCGGTGAGATCAAGATCACCCTTCTTCTGCTCCGCCCGCAAAATATTCGCCGCACGCTTATAGCCCTGCACAAGGTCTTCGCCGTCCTTGTCGGACAGAAACGCGCCCAGCGCCTCCACCCGCTGCGCAATCGCCAGCAGATCATCCTCGCCCTGCGCAATCACCGCGTCGATCACATCATGGCGGTGGCCTTGGTCACGAAGGTAGACGCGCAGGCGATCGAGGAGGAAGGAGAGCAACTCATTTGTTTCGATTAAATCTTCAAACCCACCTATTGATAGTATTCCCCCATCTCTGGAATCTACAGCTTTCGTAGCCCCTTGAAAACGTAAGGATGCTTCGGTGGAATCTACTCCAAGTCTCTTAACGTCTTCGATTTTTTGAAGATGCTCCAAACGCTCTTCATAGTATTTTTCGGTTTCGATGAAGTCGTGGTGCCAAAAGAGCAATTTTTGCAGGCCTAAACGTAGTCGATTTTCCGATAAGGTCCGGATCACACCCAACGCAGCTCGGCGCAACGCATAGGGATCCTTGCTCCCCGTTGGCTTCTCACCAATCGCCCAGAATCCGACCAGCGTGTCGATCTTGTCCGCGAGCGCCACGGCGACTGCAATCGGCTCGTTTGGCACGGCATCACTTGGCCCCTGCGGCTTGTAGTGATCTTCAATCGCGACGGCGATTTTGGGGTCGCCGCCTTCGGCTTCATACATCCAGCGACCGACCTTGCCCTGTAGCGAGGTGGCTTCGATCACGGTCTGGGTGACGAGGTCGCATTTGGCGAGGCGGGCCGCCTTTTCGGCCAAAATCGGATTGGCCCCGACATGCGGCGCGATTTCCTTTGCGAGGGCGGCGACGCGTTCGGCCTTGTCACGCACGGAACCGAGCTTCTTGTGGAAGACCACCTCGTCCAGCTGATCGTAATAATCCTGCAGCTTTTTCTTCCGGTCTTCCTCCTGGAAGAAGCGTGCATCCGCTAGACGGGCAGAAATCACCTTGGCGTTGCCCGCCTTGATCGTCGCGCCCTGATCCGGCGTCTCCAGATTGGCGATGATGACGAAATGCGCGGCCAGCTTGCCCGTCTTCGGGTCGCGCACCGTGAAGGTTTTCTGATGACTTTTGAGCGTCAGGCGGATCACCTCGTCCGGCAGTTCGAGAAAATCCGGATCCATGTCGCCCAGAAGCGCCACCGGCCATTCGACCAGCCCGGCCACTTCGTCGAGCAGTCCGGCATCGTCGACCAGTTCCAGCCCGACCTCTGAGCACACGGCGCTCGCCTGCTCCAGGATGAGAGCCTTGCGCTGTTCGCGGTCCAGATAGACGCGCCCCTCGCCTTCCAGCTGCGCACGATAGTCCGCAAGCGAGGTGACGGTAAACGGCCCGGGCCCCATCTGGCGATGCCCGTGAACCTGATCATCGGACGTGATGCCGCCAACGGTGATTCCATCGACACTCTTACCGTCCAGCAGGACCGTCAGACCGCGCAACGGACGCACCCAGCGGAAATCGCTATCGCCGGATTTCATGCTTTTCGGCCAGGGGAAGTCCCCCATCACAGCGGGTATCGCCTCGCGCAGAATATCGACCGTCTCACGGCCTTCAGAGCGGATCACGGCGACATAGAAATCGCCCTTCTTGTCCGTGCGGATTTCGGCCTCGGAAATATCGCTGATCCCGGCCCCGCGCATGAAGCCTTCAATGGCTTTTTCGTGGCTTCCGACACGCGGGCCCTTGCGGTCTTCCGAGACATCCGGCGACCGCGTCTCGACATCCGTCACATAAGTCAATCGGCGCGGCCCGGTCAGGACGGTGCTGTCCCCTGGTGACAGGCCTGCCTCTTTCAACGCGCTGTCCATCAGGCGGACAAGGTCGCCTCCCGCCCGCACCTGCATGCGCGCCGGGATTTCCTCGCAGAAGATTTCAAAAAGCAGTTCGGCCATCAGACGCGGCATTCCCCGTAAATATCGGCGCTGGTCGAAAGCTCCGAACTGTCGAGCATGAGTGTCAGTGACCCGTCATAACCGGCGCTGCCCGCATCCGTGCCTGTCGGCTCGGCTTGCAGACGGACTTTCCAATTCAGATAATCCAGCACGTCATAGGTGACGTCGAGCGGCTCGCCGGCAAAATCAGGCACGTCGCGCGGGATCAGCTTGAGCAGTTCCCCCTTGAACTGAACATAGGCGATATGGTCGACATCATCCTCGCGTGTGGCAAACATATACTGATCCTGCGACGCGTCCCCATCGGCGAAGAACATGCAGGCCGCATCCGCGACCCGGGTCGCCGCAAACGGCTCGAACATGCCCGGCGTGTCATCTGCAGGCGGCTGGCAGGCCGTGAGACCGGCCATGGCAGCGATAATCAGGAACCCCCTCACGCCGCCCTCGCCTTCTCGCCCTCGACCCAGGCGCTGGCGCAGGCTTTGGCGAGGTCGCGGACGCGCTTGATATATTCCTGACGCTGGGTCGGCGAGACGACGCCGCGCGCATCGAGAATGTTGAAATTATGCGAGGCCTTGAGCGCATGCTCATAGGCTGGCAGCGGCAGCGGCTCCGGCAGGGCCAGCAGGGCTTGGCACTCGGCTTCGGCCATGCGGAAGCGCTCCAGCACATTATCCGTGTCGGCATGTTCGAAATTATAGGTGCTCTGCTCCACCTCGTTGCGGTGGAACACGTCGCCATAGCTCAGGCTGGTCGGCAGGCCGGGCGCGTTGAATGGCAAGTCATAGACATTGTCGACGCCGAATACATACATTGCGAGACGTTCCAGCCCGTAGGTCAACTCGCCGGAGACGAGGTCCACATCCAGACCGCCGACCTGCTGGAAATAGGTGTACTGGCTGACTTCCATTCCGTCGCACCAGACTTCCCAGCCCAGCCCCCAGGCTCCGACGGTCGGGTTTTCCCAGTCATCTTCGACAAAGCGGATATCGTGCAGCGTGCGGTCGATGCCGATGGCGTCGAGACTGCCGAGATAGCGTTCCTGCAGATCGACCGGGTTCGGCTTCATGATGACCTGGAACTGATAGTAATGCTGCAGCCGGTTGGGGTTCTCGCCGTAACGGCCATCGGCGGGACGCCGTGACGGCTGCACATAGGCGACGTTCCACGGCTTCGGGCCGAGCGAGCGCAGCACGGTCGCCGGATGCAATGTTCCAGCCCCGACTTCCGTATCGAAAGGCTGCAGGATCGCGCAGCCCTGGCCGGACCAGTAGGCCTGCAGCCGCAAAATCAGATCCTGAAAGGAGTCGGGTCTGTTGACAGAGTTCGCCATGGCGGCGGCTTTACGCCGTTACGCGCGAGTTTCAAGCATGGTTGGCGGATGAAACGACAGAGGTGATCCGCTCCATACGAGATTGCGGCTCAGCCTGTGCGGGCGGGCAGCTCAGACTTCCAGCTCTTTGGCGATACCGGCATCGGTCAGGATGTCGCGCGCTTCAGCCACATCCTCTTTCAGGACCATCACCCGTTTCGGGATCATGATACCGGGTTCCAGCACACTCATATTCTGGTCCATGACATAACATTCGATCTCTGCATCGCGCAGAACCGCCTGTGCAAAGGCAATCGTGGCCGGGTCGGTCGTGACTATCAAAGCTATCATACGTCTCACGTCTGCCATGTACGGCGCTTTTGCAAGCCTGTGTCCCGTCACGCTTTGTCACTTGTGCGCGAGTGGTCACGCACCTAACTAGCGGGTCAGACTTTGAAGGACGCAATCCGTTGAACGCCCCGGCACAGATACAAAGCGACGACGCGCTGTCACCGGCCCAGACCCTGTGGTCGATGAATGCCGACGATATGGCTGCAGTCGATGCAATCATTCTCGAACGGATGCATTCGCCCGTCGGCCTGATCCCCGATCTGGCGGACCATCTGGTCGGTGCCGGTGGAAAACGCCTGCGTCCGCTGCTGACGGTCGCGACCGCGCAACTCTGTGGCTATACGGGCAACGCGCATCATAAACTGGCCGCCGCCGTCGAATTCATTCATTCCGCAACCCTTCTCCATGATGATGTAGTCGACGAGTCGGATCTGCGCCGGGGAAAGAAACCCGCCAATCTGATCTGGGGTAACAGCGCCTCCATTCTGGTCGGCGACTTCCTCTTTGCCCGCGCTTTCAACCTGATGGTCGAAACAGGATCGATGGACGCACTCGGCATCCTGTCCAACGCCGCCTCCGTCATTGCCGAAGGCGAGGTGCAGCAGCTGGCCGCCCTCCGCAACATCGTAATGACCGAAGCGGAGTATATGGACGTCATCAAGGCCAAGACGGCGGCGCTGTTCGCGGCGGCAACCGAAGTGTCACCCGTCATTGCTGAACTGGATGATGACCGCCGCGCAGCCTTGCAAACCTATGGCCTGAAACTCGGCCTGGCGTTTCAGTTGATCGACGATGTGCTGGATTATGGCGGACAGCAGGCCGCGCTCGGCAAATCGGTCGGCGATGATTTCCGCGAAGGCAAGATGACCCTGCCCGTCATTCGTACACTGACCCGGGCCGATGCGGCTGAAATCGCCTTCTGGCGCAAGGTCATCGTCGAGCGCGATCAGGACGATCTCGATCTGCAGCGCGCCGTCTCCTATGTCCGCAAGTCCGGCGCGCTCGAAGAAACCGTACAGATGGCGCGGCGCTTCTCGGTCGAAGCAATCGAAGCGCTCGACATGTTCGAAAAAACGCCGCTGCGGGACTGCCTGCAGAATCTGGCCGCTTTCGTCGTCTCGCGCGCTTCCTAGCGCGGCAAGGTCGCCGACCGCATGATGTAGAGACAGGCGAATAGTCCGGACAGCAAGGCCAGTCCCGACAGAGAGCCCAATGTGCCATTGCCGAAGCTGAAGTGAACCAGTCCGGCCATGATCAGCATCATCGCCCCATAGATTAACGTCACACTGACATGACCGCCGCGATGGCGTGACCAACGCTGATAGATGTGGGTGTTGTGCGGTTCCAGCAGACCAATGCCCTTGAGCGGTTTGCGCAGAAGCGTGATCAGCACATCCGTCAGAAGAGGCAGGATCAGCAGCGGCCCGGCATAGAGCAACCGCAATTCCGGCTGTTCATGGACCAGAAACAGCACCGATCCCGCATAGAGAAACGCAACGCTGAGCGATCCACAATCCCCGGAGAAGACAGCCGCTTTCGGTCTCAGATTATAAGGCAGAAAGCCCAGCAATGCCGCGCAGAGCGTACCCGTCAGCAGCGCCGTGACAGGCGCGCTCACCTTGATGGCCAGCAGACAGAGCGCGCCCGAAGCGATCGCCATGGACAGGCCGAACAGGCCGTTGATGCCGTCCATGAAATTCACACCATTGGTCACTGTGAAAAGCCACAAAATGGTCCCGGCCAGCCCGGACCACCAGAGCAGATAGATATGGTCGCCCCGGAAAGGCAGCATGGTGACGGAGCCGAGCGCATCCGCCGCCAAGGCACAGGAGATCAGGAGAAGTCCGAATTTCAGCTTCGACGGCAGCACATAACGGTCATCCAGCAGACCAAGAAATGACACGCCGAATGCCAGGGACATCAGGGTTGCCAGCTTTTCCGTGCTGCCGGGCTGGGCCAATAAGGAGTCGGCATAAAACAGACCCGCGGTCAGGATGGCAGCGCCGATCCCCGCGACCAGTCCGAGCCCGCCAGCCGTCGGTGTCAGGCGGGCATGGCTGGAGCGATGATCCGGCACATCGCCCAATCCGCCCAGACGCGCAAAGCCTGTTACGCCCAGCGAGACGAAAAACGCCATACCGCCAATCTGCAGCGCCATGATCATATCAGCAGCTACGCCAAAATTCACGCCGGATCACCCAACCGGGTTGCGACCGACCACCATCCACGCGCTGACAGGACTTTGGCAGCAGCTTGCGCGGCTGCGTCCGTATCGAACAGGCCAAATACGCTCGCGCCCGATCCGCTCATGCGAGCAAGTTGACATCCCGGCTGATCGGCAATGGCTGCAATCACGATTTCGATGATCGGCACATCGGCAATCGCCACGGGTTGAAGATCATTCCTCCCGGACAACGCTCTGTCCAGCAAGGACCCCGTCTGCGCTGTCGATACAGGCTCGGCGGCACGCGGCGCAGCATCGAAGCGCGAAAAGACCCTTGCTGTCGAGACAGCAATACCTGGATTGACCAGAACCGCCGGAACCTGCCCCAGTCCGGGCACAGCTGTTACGCGCTCTCCGATCCCGCGCATCATCGCCGTTCTGGAAAGGCGGCAGACAGGAATATCGGCTCCGATCCGGGCGCCGTCGACCTGATTGTTCGGATCGAACATCCGCAGAACCGCAGCCGCATTGGCCGACCCGCCGCCCAGACCTGCTGATACCGGCAGACACTTCGTCAGCCGTACACGCTGCGGTGGCGCGTCACAGGCGGTGAGTGTACGCAGGATCAGATTGTCTGTATCCGCGGACAGGCCGCAGCTGAAGGGTCCGTCTATCTCCAGCATTGACGCCTCGGACGGCTCGAACCGGATCGCGTCACCCATATCGGCGAACACGACCAGACTGTCGACGGGATGGTAGCCCGCCCGATCACCGGACGCGATGGCAGCCCCGACATGCAGTGTCAGATTGACCTTTGCCGGACAGAGCACCTCAACCATCTATTCGCCCCGCGAAAGGTGGGTTCAACTGGCCGGAACGGCGTCGACGCCTGCATCCAGCTTAGCCTGAATGGCGACACGCTCTTCATCGGTCGGATCATATTCCAGGGCGCGCTGCCACTGATAGGTGGCTTCGCGCTTGCGACCCAGCCGCCAGTACGCATCACCCAGATGATCGATGATGGTCGCCGAATAAGGCGTCAGGAGAACGGCCGTCTCCAGATGCGTCTTGGCTTCCGCATAGCGACCGAGCTTGTAGTGCGCCCAGCCGAGACTGTCGACGATCGCGCCGGATTCAGGTTCCAGTTCGACAGCCCGTTCGATCAGGGTGAAGGCCTCATCAAGATGCTCGCCGCGATCCACCCAAGTATAGCCAAGATAGTTCAGCGTCTGCGAATCGTCCGGCTGATAGTCGAGCACGCGCTTGAAATCGGCTTCCGCTTCCGACCAGCGATCCAGCCGTTCGAAAATAATCCCCCGCAGGCGCAGTGGCTCAGGATTGATGCGGAGCTCATCCGAACTCAGACTTTCCACCAAGGCGTCATAGAAGGGCAGAGCCTCTGCCCACTGTTCACGGAAGAACCGGGCGCGACCCAGAACTTCGCGCGTGAAATAGGACGGGTGGCTTTCGGCGAGCGCTTCGAGAATGACCAGCGCCCGTTCGTCTTCTTCCTGGTCGAAATAGATGTTGGCAACGCTCATCTGCGCATTGACGAAATAGGAGCTCCGCTCATCGATGGACTGATAGAGTTCCAGCACGTCGTCGCGTGTCCCGGGATCGATATCCGGATGTGTCTCCTCGATTAGACCGCCCAGCCACAAGGCCGACAAGTCGTAATCCGGATCGATCCAGCGTGAGAATCGCAGGAACGTCTCCGCTCCGTCCGCGCTCTTGCGGCGAACGAAAAATCCGAAGGCCGGCTCCGTCAGCGCGCGGGCCGCTTGCGCTTTCTCCGACAGGCGCGGCAGACGTTTGCCCGCATCCAGACGGCGCAGATAGGCGCCGGCGGGACCGATATCAGCCCGACCATTATCCGCGATCGCAGCCTTCAGCCGCGCTTTCGCACCCTGAACGTCACCGGATGCCGCCTCGAATCGCGCACGCGCCAGCGTATATTCCTGCGGCGCGACACCTGACGCCGCAACAAGATCGAAAGCCTTGCGCGCTTCGCTCATATTGCCCTGCTGCGCTTCCATCTTGGCGATCTGCAGCTGTCCGAGCGCGCCGAAATAGGCGGAATCGCCCATATCGCCGAACACCTCGCGCGCACGCGCATATTTGCCTTCATCGACAAGCGTCCAGCCCAGCACGATCTTCATCGCCTGACCCATGGTAAAATCCGCCGTCGGTTTGGTCGCAAACTTGCGCACTCGCGCGGTTCGCCCCCGCGCGAAGGCATCGACACTCATGATGGCGCGGGCCATGCTTTCATCTGGATCGGTTTCCAGAATGCGGGCCGCCGTCTCGCGGGCCAGCGCCTGATCCCCTGCAAATAGTGCGGAATAAAGTGCCAGGCGACCGATCCGGATATCGTCAGGGGCGAGGACGAAAGCGTCCTGATAGAAACGCGACTGGGCCTTGGGATCGTTCAGATAGCGCGCATAGCTGCCCGCCAGATAGTCGCCCAATATGCGCGCCCGCTCCGTCCGCAGATCCGGCTCGGCAGATCGTGCTGACGAAATCGGCAGACAGGTCAGGCATGCGGCCAGTAGAAGAGAACGAAGCATCATGTCACGGCCCTACCAGCTTTGCTGTCCGGCTGACAGCGACGTTGTCTTTACCATTCCGTCAGGCTGCGGACTTTGTCCTGAGGCCGCAACCCTACATGCCCGCATAGTTCGGGCCGCCGCCACCTTCCGGCACCGTCCAGAGAATGTTCTCTGACGGATCCTTGATGTCGCAGGTCTTGCAGTGGATGCAGTTCTGCGCATTAATGACGAATTTCGGCCCTTCATTGCCTTCAACCACGACTTCATAGACCCCGGCCGGACAATAGCGCTGCGCGGGTTCGTTGAACTCCGGCAGATTGACATCGATCGGCACGCTTGGGTCCAGCAGCTTGAGATGGCTCGGCTGGTTCTCGCCATGATATGTATTGGTGAAGCTGACATTGGTCAGCCTGTCGAAGGACAGCACGCCGTCGGGTTTCGGATATTCGATGACCTTGTGCTTGGCCGCTTTCTGAGTCGATTTCGCATCGTTCTTCTTGTGGCTCAGCGTGCCGAACGGGCTGAATTTGAACAGAGTCTGCAGCCACATATCGACACCGCCCATCAACATGCCGCCGAGAAACGGACCAAAACGCCCATTCAGCGCCGCGACATTGCGAACAGGTTTGAGGTCCGCCCCGATGTCGCCATTGTGGATTTCGTTATCATAGTCGGAAAGCGTATCAGCCGACCGGCCCGCACGCAGCGCGCGGTCCGCCGCTTCAGCCGCCGCAACGCCCGACAGCATGGCGTTGTGATTGCCCTTGATCCGCGGCAGATTGACCAGACCGACCGAACAGCCGAGCAATGCCCCGCCGGGGAACGCCGCTTGGGGAATTGACTGATAGCCACCCTTGGTCACGACACGCGCACCATAGGAAATACGTTTCCCGCCTTTCAGCACGTCCGCAATGTCCGGATGATGCTTCCAGCGTTGGAATTCCATATAGGGATAAACGTGCGGATTTTCGTAGTTCAGATCGACGATCATGCCGAGATAAACTTGATTGTTTTCCGCATGATAGAGGAATGATCCGCCGCCTCTTTTCAGACCAAGCGGCCAGCCCGTCGAGTGATAGACCTTGCCTGCATCATGCTTGGCGGGATCGATTTCCCAGACTTCCTTCATGCCCAGACCGAACTTCTGCGGGTCTGCCCCGTCGCGGAGATTGAAGGTCTTCATCGCAATCTGGGACAGCGATCCCCGCGCCCCTTCGGCCAGAAACACATATTTGCCGTGCAATTCCATGCCGGGTTCGTAGTTCGGCCCTTTGGAGCCGTCTTTTTCATAGCCGAACTCACCCGCAATCACGCCTTTCAGGCTGCCATCTTCGCGGTAGATCAGCTCCGAACAGGCCATGCCCGGGAAGACCTCGACGCCGAGCGCCTCGGCTTGATCGCCCATCCAGCGCGCGACGGCGCCCATGGAGACGACATATTTGCCGTGATTGCTCATCAGGGGCGGCATGATGATGTTCGGAAGCTGCAAGCCCCCCGATTTACCCAGCACGGCCAGATGATCGGACGTCACCAGCTGTTTGACCGGACAGGACGCATCGTCTCGGAAGTCGGGAAACAGCCGTTCCAGACCAATCGGGTCAAGTACGGCCCCCGACAGAATGTGCGCGCCCACTTCCGAGCCTTTTTCCAGCAGGACCACGGATGTCTCGGGATTGAGCTGTTTAAGCCGGATGGCCGCAGACAGGCCCGCCGGGCCAGCGCCGACGATAACCACATCATATTCCATGCTTTCGCGCATGACCGGATCGATTGTGTCACTCATTTCGTTATTGACCATGAAAAGCCTAGTCCCGCTTCCGGTTGTTTTTCTTTGTGCAGGCTGGACTACTGCGTAATAGGCCGCGCGACAAGCTGTGCGATACCGCATGAAATGAGGACTTGAATGACCAACGCCCCGATTGAGCCGACCAAGTTTCGTTTAGGCTGGGAAGAATGGCTGGCCCTGCCGGATCTCGGACTACCCGCCATCAAGGCGAAGATCGATACGGGCGCCAAGACATCCGCTCTGCACGCTGTCCGGGTCGAACCTTTTGGCTCGGAAGCCAAGCCGCAAGTCCGCTTCATCATGCATCCGGATCCCGATGATCCGACCATCGAGGTCGTCTGTTCCGCACGGGTCAAGGATCGCCGCTCCGTCACCTCGTCAAACGGGCAGACCGAACTGCGCTACATCATTCAGGCCAATGCCACGATCGGCGACAAGACCATGCCTATCGATATCAGCCTGACCAATCGCGAGACTATGGGCTACCGCATGCTGCTGGGGCGTTCTGCCATCGATGACGGCATGATCGTCAGCCCGACGGAAAGTTTCCTGCAGGGTCAGCTCTCCTATTCCGTCTACAAGAAACGCCGGAAGTCCTCGGTCAAGCAGCGCCCCTTGCGGATCGGCATCCTGACGCAGAGCCCGTCAAACTACTCGAATCGCCGCATGATCGAAGCCGCAGAATCGCGCGGCCATACGATCGACTGCATCTATACGTCGCGCTGCTATATGGCGATCAATGCGCACAAGCCGGAAGTCCATTATGACGGCAAACCGCTGGAACGTTATGATGCGATCATTCCGCGGATCGGCGCATCGCTGACATTTTACGGTATGGCCGTCGTCCGTCAGTTCGAAGCCATGGGCGTCTATGTGCTGAACCGCGCCAATTCGATCGGCAAGTCACGCGATAAGCTGCTAGCCCACCAGCTGCTGGGTCAGCATGGTCTAGGCATGCCGGCCACAGCCTTTGCCAAAAGCTCGCGCGACACGAAAGGCATTCTCGATCTGGTCGGCGGCAGCCCCGCCGTCGTCAAATTGCTGGAATCAACCCAAGGCCGTGGCGTCGTTCTCGCCGAAACACGCAAGTCGGCGTCCGCGCTGATCGATGCCTTCCGGGGGCTGGACGCTCACTTTCTGGTGCAGGAATTCGTCAAGGAAGCGGCTGGCAGCGACATTCGCTGCTTCGTCGTCAATGGCAAGGTTGTCGGATCCATGATGCGGACCGCCGCGCCTGGGGATTTCCGCTCCAACGTCCATCAGGGCGGCTCGGTCAAGACCGTGCGGCTGACCCGCGACGAGCGCCGCGCCGCTATCCGCGCCGCGAAAATTCTCAAGCTGGACGTTTCCGGTGTCGATATTCTGCGGTCGGACTCAGGCCCGAAGATATTGGAGGTGAACTCGTCGCCCGGACTTCAGGGCATTGAGCAGGCCACCGGTAAGGATATTGCCGGGTCTATCATCGAGTGTATCGAAGCGAACGTTCCGACCATCTATCGCGTCGGGCAGAAGGGTTAGGGCGGTAATCCCTGCTTGATCGCAATGCACGGCCTAGCTAGGCGGCAGTCATGACATTCGCACAGTCCATACTTGCCATGATCATCATGCCGATCCTGAGTGTGATCGTCTGGTTGATCATCATCGAAATCATTCTCGGCTGGGTAATCGCCTTCGGCATTGCCGATCGCGGCGGCATGGTCGCACAGATCCGCTACGGTCTGTCGCGTTTCACGGACCCGATTCTCGATCCATTTCGCCGCATCATCCCGCCCATGGGCGGGCTCGACCTGTCGCCCATTGCCGCGATCCTGCTGATCGGCTGGTTCAACCAGTATGTGCTGGGTCAGATCGTCATGCGAATGCTGGGCTGAGCGATCGGCTGCACGCCGCTATCGTTATTGCCGCAGCGCCCTGATTTACTGTAAACCCTGACTGGCAATCGTGAAGAGCCGATCATAGCCGCCAGCTGAGAGACCGCCAACCAGTAGCGCATAATCATAGCCGTAGATCATCTTGCTAACCGACGGTTCGACCTTGATGTTACCGGCATAGAGATCGTCGCGAAGGGCCCGAAGATCGACCAGAACGGTTGCGTCCGGATCCGCGACGCTGTCGAAAATATCGTAATCATCATTGTCGGTAATCGAATAGGACACGCCCGGACGGTTTACCGCCAGGATCGTCATGAAAACGGCGTCGCTACCCTCTAGCGTCGCGAGTCCGTCCATTGCATTGCCCAAAGTCGACAGGCGATTAGGCGAATGTCCGTTCGACACATGCCAGCCGCCCATCTTGACGATCGCCTTGGATCGCATGTCGCCGTCGCCGGCCAAATGCTGCGACAGATTATGTTTCATCAGCTCTTCGCGTTCGGCATTGTTCGAATAGCCCCACGCTGCACCGCCATGATCGATTTCGTAGTCGCGAATGTTCGAGCGGCTGATCATCAGGGTCTTGGCGAGCTTCGCCAGTTCAACCTGTTCCGACGCGGCCAGCTTTTCCAAGATCGCATCGAACTGCGCATTGTCCTGCGTCATGAAGCGACGTTGCGGCGCACCCTGTGGGTCGCTGAGAATATCGATGGCGCCATTATGTGCGGCTGCCATGTCGAGCGCTTCGGATACGAGTGCTGCCTCTGCACCATCTTCGGTGATCTCCGCCATGACTTTGAGCGAAGGCATCACGCCCAGCGCCCGGTCGACACCCCACAGATTCGGCAGACCGCCCATGTCGCTGCGCGCTACATCGTAGATCAGGTCGAGTTCGCTATCGGTGAAAAAGTGGAGCGAAAAATAATTCTGCGCCGCGAAGCCGAAAAATGTGTCCCGGTCCAGCACTTCAGCCATGGCTTCGAGCTGAGATACGAGCACAGGATCCTGTTCGATAACCAGACGATTAACGCCCGCCTCTCGCGAGAAATGGTTGTAGGCCCATCCTGTGAACGCATTCACATCACGCATATTATGCGGCTCGGCAATCAGTAGATAGCGCGCATCATCCATATCGCTGCTCAGACGCGCGACACCCGCGCCGCTCCAGACATCTCCGTCCCGGTCCATCGCGAAACTGTTCGCAGCGACAAGTGCCGCCCCGCGCGAGAGCTCAGGAGCGGCTTCGTCCTGTGCAAGGGCTGGCTGCGTCGCCAATAGCGACATCGCAGATAAGAGTAAGCTCAAACGCATCATCGTCCCGTCTCCCGTCAACGAACAGGCGACACCTTAGGCGCGGTCGGTCGGCTGTCAAATCTGAGCTGCACGACAGAAACAGACCTGTATTGTGCGCTCGCAGAAGACGATATCGCCAGGCTGGTGCCGCATGGGTGACTTGAACACCCGACCCCCACATTACGAATGTGATGCTCTACCAGCTGAGCTAATGCGGCACGGCAGCCTTGGCGAGGCGGCGCTATAGCGACCTGCTCAAAGGCCTGCAAGTCGCATTCGTCAGTCTCGCTCCGTTTCGCCCGACCCGTCAAGCAGATCGTCGAAGCGGCGGGCCAGATCGTCATCCTCATCATCCTGAGCTGACTCGTCAGGCCCTGCCAGACGCAGCGGGTCGCGCTCAGGATCAGGGGTTGGACGGCGGACGGCCTTGCTACGGTCGCCGCGCGGATGAACCAGCTCTCCCGTATCGCCGAAGGAGAAAATCAGACGTCGCCAATCCTGCGGTTCATAATCGAACCCGGGTCCGTCCGGATCGAGATCGGACCAGTCACGCTCATGCGCGGCGGTTGCGGCGCGTTCGGTCCAGAGCGCCGCGTCGACCCGGTTGCCCAGCACGCGTTCGGCTTCGGCAGCGAGCAGGCAGAGCCGCGCCGTCGGCGTCTCTTCTTCCAGCATAGGCGACAGGATGGAGAGCGCTTCGACCGGATCTCCGGCGCGCAGATAATGGGATACACGCAGCAGGCGTGCTTCGCGGTGATCGGGCTCCGGTGCGATGAAGCGGTCGATGCGTCCGCCCTGCGTTTCAACGCTCTCCCCTGGATAGAGGTCAAGATAGGCGATCGCCAAGGCCGGGTGAGGATGGCTCGCCCAGGCCCGTTCCAGCAATGACGCCGCCTTTTTCTGTCCACCTGCGCGCGCCAGCTCATAGGCCGCAATCACGGCTGCGGGAGCGAAGTCGGCTGCATGTTTCAACGCAGCCTGCGCCAGCTGCAAGGCCTTGTCATGCTGCCCATTGTCGAGCCAGTAATCCGCCTCAGCCGTCAGCAGCACGGCCTTACGACGATCATATAGACTGCCATCGACATGTTTGGCTGCCCTGCCCTTGTCCAACGCGTCGCGAGCTTCGGTCCAGCGATAATCTGCAACCAATGCCTTGAACAGCGTATCGAACGCCCAGCGTGCCCGTGGATTCTGATCGAAGGCGTCGCGCGCCGCCTCGACGGCACCTGGAAGATCGCCGGTGGCCAGTTTGGATTGCGCCAGACCGCGCTGCGCCGTCGGGCGTGTCTTGTCGCTATCCATCATCGCCGTATAATGCGCCACGGCTTCTTCATGGTCGCCGCAAGCTTCTGCTGCGGTCGCGCTGATAATCCGACCCAGATCCGTTGATCCGGTCAGATCCCTGACGCGCGCAGACGCTTTACGCGCGCGGTCCATGTCGCCTTCCGCACCAGCGATCAGCGCATCTTCCATCGCATCGATGGCGCGGTTGCGCTTACGCATCCCGACCCCGGATTTCAGTCTGCGTGGCAGCCGCCAGATCCACAGTAAGACCGACCAAAGCGTGATGGTTGCGACGATGAAGGCCGTACCGAACAGGATAACGGCCTGCCAGGTTAGCTCCATGGGGGGCAAGGCGAAAGGCGGCTTGCCCGAAGTAGAGCTGAGCAACAGCGTTGCATCGTCACCGACATAGAGCAGCATGGCCGCCAGCAGGACGATAAACACCAGAAACGCGACGAGATATTTCATCATGGCAGGGCGTCCTCCATATCGGCGCGCCAGCCGCGCGCCAATGATTGCAGCCGGGGCGGCAGGCGGTCGAATTTGTTCAGCGCCGCCTGCGCCTTACCGTTAGCCAGATCGGTTTCAATACCCGCAATCAAAGTTTCGGGATCGTTCGAGCCTTTCAGACGCACATGACGCGAAAAAGTTCGGCGGAAAAATCCACTGCCCGACAGCTGCTGCGCGCCCTCACGGAGGCGATCGGCGGGAAAACGCGGCAGGCTGTCCGGGTCGATGGCAGCGATGTCGCTGACTGCAACCGTCGGCGATCCTGCGCTGATCCTTGCATCCAGCGTTGCAACCAATGTTTCGAGCGCAGCAATGCGCGTATTGAGCGCATCAATATCCGGCATCTCAGGCATATCCGGAATTTCGAACCCGTCCGCCTGCAAGGCTTCGAGACGGGCGACGATTTCTTCGTTGAGCGGATCGACCACAGGCCGGGCCTCCAGCGCCGCAATGCGCCGCGTCACGGGACCGAGGTCCACCGTCGGGGCCGCGACGGGTTCCTGCGTCTGCAAGGACGCCAATTCCGTTCGCAGCGTCTCGATCTCGGCTTCGAGCGGTGCGATATTCATGTCCGCAGGGCGCAGATACCAGCTCACACCCATGGCGATCACGAAACCCAGCAGAAGCCCCCCGCCCAGGAAAAACGGCCAGAGCGGACGCCGCGCATGCATCGCCAAAGGCGCGGTGTCACTGAAATCATCCGGTTCGTCCGGTGTCAGAACGATGATGTCATCAGAGTCGGTCACGTCCTTAACTTAAGGGTCAATGGCGCGGCTGCAAGCGATCAGCGCGGCCTCATCGGGTCGGTCGGCAATCTTTTTGGTCAGTCCGGTTAATCCGTCGGCAATGACGGAGCTGAGACAATAAGCTGTCATATGGCTTACCGGACGTGCGGGCAGAGCCCGAAATGTCTGTACGGCCATGGGCGAGTAGAAGGCGACCGCCTGTACTGAGGCGGGGTCGAGCGGCCAGTCCTCCACAGTCCGGGTGTCATAGACAACGATTCGCGACGCATTCAGGCCGCGCTTCTGCAGTCCGGCAACCAGTGCGCCGCGAACGACCCGCCCAGACAGGTGAACGATCGGCGCGGCCGTGTTCGGAATGGTTGCCAGCAAGTCGGTCCAATCGCCCTTGGCAGACACGACCTGCGTAAAACCGTAGCGCCGGGCCACCTCCGCCGTCGCGTCACCCACCGTATAGACAGGCCGATCATCCGGATTGACGCCGCAATGTCGCACCGCGTGAGCCGACGTGAACACCAGATGGGCGTCCAGCGCAATCTCGTGCGCATCTTGAACAGGGTGGGCGCTCAGCAAAGGCGCAATGACCGGATCGAATCCCGCCTCGGCCCAGGCGCGGGCACTGGCTGTGGCACCAGGCTGTGTGCGTGTGATCCAGACCCTAGATGTCAAACGTAATCCGTCCGCCAATGTCGCTCCGCAGAACCTCGCCGTGGACGAAGCCAAAATCATAGGCCTCGCCAACCGTCTCAATGGTCCGCGCATCCGCGCAACCAAAGCGCAACGCCCCATCGGTCGACAGGACTTCGCCGCGAAACTGCAGGGTGGACCCGTTCCACTCGGCCAGCGCCGCAATCGGTGTCCGACAGGAGCCGTCAAGCGCCCGCAGAAACGCCCGTTCCGCCGTAATCGAGAGCTCGGCCCTCTTGTCGTTCAATCCGGCGAGCATATCGCGCATACGCTGATCCTCGCGCCGGATTTCGATGCCGACCACGCCCTGCGCCGGGGCCGGCAACATGACATCCGTCGGCACGGCCTGCGTGATTCGGTCACTCGCACCGAGCCGGTCCAGGCCCGCCACAGCCAGGAAAGTCGCATCGCACACTCCCTCTTCCAGTTTGCGCAGTCGCGTCTGAACATTGCCGCGCAGCAGGCAGAAGCGGACATCCGGACGCCGCGCCGCCAGTTGCGCGCGACGCCGCAGACTGGCAGAACCGACCAGCGCGCCCTCGGGCAGAGCATCGATCGATGCGTGTTGGACCGATATGAAAGCGTCCCGCACATCCGCGCGTGGCAACAAGGCTGGAATGACAAGTCGTTCGTGCCCGACCGTAGGCACATCCTTCATCGAATGGACGGCCAGATCGATCCGACCATCCAGAAGCGCCTCTTCCAGTTCCCGCGTGAACAGGCCCTTGCCGCCAAAGTCCTTCAATTCACCCTCAATCGTATCGCCGGACGTTTTGAGGATCCGCAGCTGCCAGTCCGTCTCCGGATCGCGGTCACGCAACAGCCGTTGCACCCACTCTGCTTGATAGAGTGCGAGCGGACTGCCACGCGTGCCAATATGGCGGGTCGGTTGCCGGACTGGTTGCAAGGCGCGTGGCCCTCCCTTACGTGTGCGAGGTGTCTTTAGCCGTATCCCAGCCCACCTTACAATCGCCAGTTCTGCAAGACAGGGCTGCGCCTGTCCGCGTGCTCGGCATTGAAAGCAGCTGTGACGAAACGGCGGCTGCCGTGCTGTGCTCGGATGCCGGATTACTGTCGAATATCGTGGCCTCACAGGACGCAGCGCACGCACCTTATGGCGGCGTCGTTCCGGAAATCGCTGCGCGCGCCCATATGTCGAAAATCGACGCCATCATCGATCGGGCCGTGCAGGACTCCGGCCTCACCTATTCCGACCTCACCGGTATCGCGGCAACGTCCGGACCGGGATTGATCGGCGGGGTGATTACCGGCCTCATGGCGGCAAAGGGGCTGGCGCTCAGCCTGAACAAGCCCCTTATCGCCATCAATCACCTCGAAGGTCATGCTGTGTCTCCGCGACTGACGGAAGACTGCGCCTTTCCCTATCTGCTGTTGCTCGTGTCCGGCGGTCATTCCCAGCTCCTCTCTGTCAACGGACTGGGCGATTATACGCGCCTTGGCTCGACCATCGACGATGCGGCGGGCGAAGCCTTCGACAAGACGGCCAAGGTCATGGGGCTGGGTTTTCCAGGCGGACCGAATGTGGAGCGCTGGGCCGCCAAGGGCGACGACCATGCGGTCAAGCTCCCCCGCCCGTTGCTCGACCGTGACAGTTGCGACTTTTCCTTTGCCGGGCTCAAGACTGCAGTCGCGCGGGCTTACGTGGCATCGGACGGATCCGACACGGCCAAGGCCAATCTGGCGGCGTCTTTTCAGCGGGCCATCGCGGATTGTCTGAATGACCGGGTCGCCCGCGCAATGACACAGTTCGCAGAGGGGCGAGACGGCCCCTACCGCTTTGTGGTGGCCGGCGGCGTCGCGGCCAACGCGACCTTGCGAGACGGGCTCAAATCTGTTGCGGCTGAACGGGGTTTCGACGCGATCTTTCCGCCTCTCCGGTTTTGCGGCGACAATGCCGCGATGATTGCCCAGGCGGGTCTGGAACGGTTGCAGGCGGGCCACGTTGATCCTCTGAACGCACCCGCAAGGCCCCGCTGGCCGCTGGATGCGGAGGCGGCGAAACAGGCGCCTGCATCGGGTGCGGGCCGGAAAGGACCGAAATCGTGAGCTACCAGACCATCGGCGTAATCGGCGCAGGAGCATGGGGCACGGCCCTTGCGCAGACGTTATCCAGCAGCGGGCGCGACGTCACGATCTGGAGTTTCGAACCCGACTGTGCCGATGCGATCAACAAGCGGCACGTCAATGACTGCTATCTTGACGGTGTCCCACTCGACCCGCGATTGAAAGCGACCTCGGAACCAGCCGATCTCGCCGGATCCGACGCCATACTGTCCGTCGCCCCTGCACAGCACACACGCGCAACCCTGCAATCATTTGCGCCGCATATCGCGTCCGGAACGCCCGTCCTGCTCTGTTCCAAAGGCATCGAAATCAGCAGCCGAGCCTTCATGGCGGGCGTGCTGCGCGACGTGCTGCCGGACGCTGTGCCCGCCGTCCTGTCCGGGCCGTCCTTTGCTGCCGACGTCGCCCGCGGGCTGCCGACGGCCGTGACGCTGGCCTGTGAGGATGCCCGGGTCGGCGAACAGCTAGTGGAAGCCTGCGCCGCACCGACCTTCCGCCCCTATCTGACGGACGATGTGATCGGCGCAGAAATTGGCGGCGCTGTGAAGAATGTACTCGCCATCGTCTGCGGTATCGTGCTGGGCAAGGGCCTCGGCCGCTCGGCCCATGCCGCAATCATGGCGCGCGGGTTTGCAGAGATGACGCGTCTGGGCAAAGCGCTCGGCGCACGTCCGGAAACACTGACCGGATTATGCGGTCTGGGCGATCTGGTATTGACCTGCAGCAGCGAAATGAGCCGCAATATGAGCTGCGGTCTGGCACTAGGACGGGGGGAAAGTCTTAACCATATTCTCGAAAATCGCCTCGCTGTGACCGAAGGTGTTGCAACCGCACCGGCCCTCAAGACGTTGGCTTTGGACAATGATGTCGAAATGCCGATCAGTTTCGCTCTGGCTGACATTCTCAGCGGCGACCTGTCAGTTGATGATGCGATGATCCGCCTCATGTCGCGGGAGCACCGTTCCGAAACGGAGTAGAGGAGAGAACAAAATGGGCCAGCTCGCACTGATATTGCTGATCGCAGCGATTGCGGCGACACTGTTGTTCAATCTTCTCTTTGCCATCTTCCCGACCCTGACGGGCCGGATCGAACGGCGGATCGCAACCATGGTGAAGCCTCAGGACGGCCAGTCCGCGCTCACCCTACCGCGCCTCTTTCCGATCCAGACCAGTTTGAGCATCCTGCTCGTCCTGTTCATACTGTTCAATCTGGGCGTCATTATCGTCGCCTGAGCGTCTCGGCCCATAGTGTCAGGGCCTAGAGCGTCTTGGACTTTCCGGCTTCGATCATGGTCAGCGATAGCGGCATGATTTCGGTCTCAGTCACATGTTTGCGCGCCTTTTCATGCAAGGTCAGAACGCCATCCACCACGGCGACGAGCCGCCCGTTCGGGGCCAGTTGATCCATCACCTTGTCCGGAACGGCCCTGACGGCACAGCCTAGAACTATACGGTCGAACGGAGCCTGACCGGGCCAGCCATAACGACCGTCCCCGTGCCGGATCTCGACATTGCGCAACCCCATAGCCAGCAGCGTCGCTTCCGCCTCACCGACCAGCGACACATAGCGTTCCACCGCATAGACCCGGCGACAGATGCGCGACAGCATGCCGGACATCCATCCTGAGCCGCTCCCGATCTCCAGCACTTTCGACTGATCCGTCACGGCCAGAACCTGCATCATCAGAGCGGTCGTCATCGGCGCGCTAACCTGCTGCCCGCAAGCAATCGGCAACGCGATGTCGGCATAGGCTTGTTCGAACAGGTCCGGGGCGATGAAGGCCTTGCGGGGCACCTGTTCGACGGCCCGCAGCGTGTTGGCGTCACTGATCCCGCGCGACCGCAACCGCATGACCAGATCGACAAGCCGGGGGTCGAAGCTCACGACTCCTGAAGCCGCGCGAGCGTCGCCTCATGGGTAAGGTCCGTATGCAGGGGCGTAACGGAAATATAGCCGTCATAGATGGCACGCAAATCCGTCCCAGCATCAGGATTGGACTTCTTCGCGCCATAGGTCAGCCAGTAATAATCGCCGCCGCGCGGATGATCGCGCTTGTCGATATGGCTCATCTGAAAATCGCGATGTCCCTGGCGGGTGAACTGGACCCCGCGCACTGCGTCAGGGGCCACATCCGGGAAATTGACATTGAATATGACCCGCTTCGGCCAGCCCTGATCCAGCAACGTTCGGATGACATTGGCCCCATGCGCTTCCGCCGTTTCCCAAGGCAGCGAGGTCGCGCCCTGAAAGCCGCGTGCCAGGCTCAGCGCGATGGCCGGAACACCCATTTGCATACCCTGCAACGCGCCCGCAACCGTGCCCGAGAAGGTCACATCTTCAGCCAGATTCTGGCCACGATTGATCCCGCTCAGCACCAGATCGGGCGGATGATCATCCAACAGGTCTCGCATCGCGACGATCACGCTATCGGTCGGGGTTCCCGTGACCGAATAGACCCGGTCGTCAAGATGTCTGAGGCGGACCGGATTGTGCAGCGAGACTCCGCGCGACGCGGCGGATTGTTCGGTGTCGGGCGCACAGACCCAGACATCGTCCGAAAGCTCCGCCGCGATCCGTCGCAGCACTTGCAGCCCCGTCGCCCGGACGCCGTCATCATTGGTCAGAAGGATTTGCATGGGCCGGACCTATTCGGAAATGTGAGCCAGTGAAAGCGCCGTGAGGGGCAGCCTGCTGGACGTGGCGACCCTGGTCAGTCCCGAATCGCATCCCGCAGATAGAGACTGCCCGTGTAAGCCGATAGAATGGCCGCCAGCCACAACAGGACAAGCCCGATCTGACGGGAAACAATGGATATGTCGGGAATGACGCTATCGATCGGTAGATAGGCTTTGGACAGGATCCAGAGCAGCAGCGCGGCAATGGCCAGCAGTTCGAAAGCTGTCTTCCATTTCGCGAGCTTCGTCGGCGACATGACCCGGCCGGTCAGAGCGGCATGCTCGCGGGCGCCGGATACAAGAATATCCCGCCCGATGATGGTCAGAGCCGGGATCAGGAAGATCCAGTGTCCGCGCGTTGCGATCATGAAGGCGATCAGACAGCCCGCGACCAGCAGCTTGTCCGCAATCGGGTCGATCATGCGGCCAAACCCCGTCACCACGTTCCATCGGCGCGCCAGAAAGCCGTCCAGCCAGTCTGTAAAAGCTGCGATGATGAAGAGTGGACCAAGAACGAAGAGCCGCCCGAACGGGCTGCCCCAGCCAAACTCCAAAGAGAGAATGCCGATAATGAACACCGGGATCAGCAGGATACGCGACACGGTCAGCGCATTGGGAAGCCAGAACAGGGAATGGCGTGCAGAGACGTCGAGATCCGTCACGGGTCCGAGACCTCCTCATCACGTATATGGGTCAGGATCTTATAGCCGGACAGAAGCGAAGCGATCATGGCGAGCCAGAGAAAGCCCTGCCCAATGATCCAGATCGCAGGCGAAACGGTATCGTAGACGGCCATGGCGTTGTCAGACCCGGCGCGAAGGCGGTCCAGCATCTGGGTCAGCCAGGGCGCGCCGACGAGCAGAACGGTTCCCAGCATGGACAGACCCGCCTTCAGATTGGACAGAATGTTATCCGGCCAGCCATAGCGCGACAGTTCATACCCCTTGAACAGACCGACCACGACCTCCCGCAAGATGAGAATGATGACGGGAACCGCAAATGCCCAGTGAAAGAGGCCGTTTTGCCAGAGCACGATCGAGAGCGCGGTAAGAACGCCGACGATCAGAACCGTATCGGCGACATCATCCAGATAGCCGAGGCGGCGTACAGCGCTGCGGGCAGCGCCACCGAAGTAGTCATCGAAAATATCGCTGAGCGCGGCGATGATAAACAGGAAGCTTGCCAGAATGGCAACCTGCGGATCCGGCCATTGCCAGATGATCAGCGCCATGACGAGGGGCGTGACCGCAAATCGTACCAGCGTCAGCGCGTCTGCGAACGCGCCGCCAGCCTCGTTCGGCGATGTTGCCGCGTCGTTGTCTGTCACATCATTATCCAAGGAAGTAGTCATGAATTTGCTGCGCCAGCTTTTGGCTGATGCCCTCCACACGAGATAGATCGTCCAAGGCCGCGTTCTTGACGGCTTTGGCTGACCCGAAATGCGCCAATAATGCGCGTTTCCGCCCCGGACCGACTCCGGGAATACCATCAAGTGGGTTCGCTTTCATATCTTTTTTCCGGCGCGCCCGATGCGTGCCGATAGCGAATCGGTGCGCTTCGTCGCGTAATCGCTGCAAATAGTAGAGGGCAGGACTGCGCGGTGGCAGGGTGAACGGGTCGCGATCATTCATATAGAAGGTCTCGCGTCCGGCATTGCGGTCAGGTCCCTTGGCGATGGCAACCAGCGTGATCCGCCCCAGCACGCCCAGTTCGTCCAGCACGCCCGTCACGGCAGAGAGCTGCCCCTTCCCGCCGTCGATCAGCAGGAGATCCGGCCATTCCAGCGTGTCGTCTTTGACCAGTCGCGAAAAGCGGCGGGACAGCACTTCGCGCATCATGCCGAAATCATCATTCGTGACGTCCGCTGCCTTTATATTGAACGTGCGATAGTCGCGTTTACGAAATCCGTCCGGCCCGGCGACGATGAAGGCTCCGATGGCGTTGCTGCCTTGATTATGACTATTGTCATAGACTTCGATGCGATGGGGCAGATCCTCCATGCCGAACAAGTCGCGCACATCTTCGAGCAGTTTGGCTTGGTTCTTCGTCTCGGCCATGCGGCGCCCGAGCGCTTCCTGCGCATTGCGCCGCGCCGTATCCAGCAACGCTTTCTTTTCGCCCCTCTGCGGACGCGTGATCTGGATGACCCGGTCCGCCCGTTCGGACAGGGCGCGTTGGATCAGATCATGGCTCGGCAGATCGTGCGAGACGAAGATATTCTTTGGAATCGGCTTGTCCGTATAGAACTGCGCCATAAAGGCATCGAGCACTTCTGCCGGACCCTGATCCTTTTCGTGGCGCGGGAAATGGGCGCTATTGCCCCAATTCTGTCCCGCCCGGAAGAAGAACACCTGCACGCAGGACTGACCGCCATCCGTGTGCACTGCAATGACGTCGCCGTCACTGAAGGTGCGCGGATTGATCTTCCCGAGCGAGCCTGTGCTGATCCGGGCTAACGCATGTAGCCGGTCACGCAGTTCCGCCGCCTTTTCGAATTGCATCGCCTTTGATGCGGTCTGCATGTCGCCTTGTAAGCGCTCACGCAGGGCTTCGGATCGGCCTTTGAGAAAATCTTCGGCGTCCGTGACCAGCTTGTCATAATCGTCCAGCGTGATCACACCGGTACACGGCGCAGAGCAGCGCTTGATCTGATATTGCAGACAGGGCCGCGTCCTGGATTCGTAGATATTGTCGGAGCAATTGCGCAGCCGAAAGGCCCGCTGCAGCGTGTCCAGCGTCCGATTGACGGCATGCGCGCTGGCAAAGGGACCGTAATAGTCGCCCTTGATGCGCTTGGCGCCACGATGTTTTACCACCTGCGCCGCCGGATGATCCTTCCGCACGAGGATATAGGGAAAACTTTTATCGTCGCGGAGCAGGATATTGTAGCGCGGCTTCAGCTTCTTGATCAGCTGTGCTTCGAGTAGCAGGGCCTCGACCTCGCTCACCGTGACCACGAATTCCATATTTGTCGTCGCCCGGATCATGCGGCGGAGCCGCGTCGGATGACGGTCATATTTCGTGTAGGCCGTGACGCGTTTCTTCAGGTCCTTGGCCTTGCCGACATAGAGCACCGTCCCATGCTCATCCGTCATCCGGTAGACGCCCGGCTTGTTCGGCAGGCGCTTCACATATTGCTTGATCCTGTCAGGTCCCGTCTTGGCGGACCGTCGCTCCGGCTTGGCATTTGATTCGGGTGGCTTCACAGGTGGAAGCTAGGAGTCCAGCGGCTCCACTGCAAATGCCCGCAGTGTAGAAAGTTCAAGCCTTTCCAGCGCGATCTCATGGGTCGCCTCCAGCACGATCTGCGGCGCGCAGTCGGCCTTGTAAGCCTCGCGCCAGCGTTCCAGACATAAACACCAGCGATCCCCAGCCTTCAGTCCAAGGAAGCGGAACTCGGGTCGGGGCGTCGACAGATCATTCCCCTGTCCTTTTGAAAAGGCCAGAAACTCATCGGTCATGACGGCACAGACAATATGTCGTCCCCGGTCCGACGGGCCCGTCTCGCAACACCCATCCCGGAAATAGCCTGTCATCGGATCGAGCGAACAGGCCTGCAGCGCTGTGCCGAGCACATTGCGGGAACGCGACCGCCTCACCGGCTTTTCACGACTTCCACGCCTGCCGCATCGGCTTTCAGTAACGCCTGCGGCTTGGCGATCGACACGGCAACGCGATTGACGCGCGGATCAGCCGACAGCGCCCAGTCCGCGATCCGTTCGGCCAAGGTTTCGACCAGTTGCACATGGGCCTGCAGGGCAATGGCTTCGGCCCGGTCTGCAACCAGCCCGTAATCCAGCGTCTCATGCAGCCGGTCTTCTTCGGGCAGCGCCATGTCGCCCATATCGAGTTCAATATCGATAATGACGGGCTGCGTCTGTTCATGTTCGTGCGGATGCACACCGATGCTGGCCTGAATCTGTAATCCGCGGACGAAGATGCGCGTGGAGGTTTTTCCCTTCGCATATCTTGCGGACAATCCAACACCTTGGCGCGACAGACGGCGGAACATGGGGCGTTTTCCCATCACGGTGCCTCATAGTTCAGATGCTGACCGCCATCGACGGCGATCATCTGCCCAGTGACGGAGCGAGCGTTGAGAAGATATTTCACCGCACCGACAATCTCTTCAGGCGGGGACCCATTGCCGAGCAGCGTGGAGCGGGCCTCATCATCGAATGCGTTGACTGACTGGGTGTGGTTGCGCAGCGTCGGACCTGGTCCGATCCCATTGACTCGGACATCGGGCGCAAAGGCCTGTGCCATTGTCCGTGTCGCCCAGAGCAGCCCCGCCTTGGCAACGCCGTAAGTGAAGAAGTCCGGACGTGGGCTCAGCATGCGCTGATCGATCATATTGATGATCGCGCCCTGACCCGGCGCCTGCGCTGCAAAGTCGCGCGACAGATGCAGGGCAGCGCGCAGATTGACATCGATATGGTGATCGAACGTGCCGTTGGTGAAGGCATCGGCTGTATCCGGATCGAAGGTCGAGGCATTGTTGATGAGTGCGTAGAGCGGAGCGCCAAGCGACTGTCTGGCAGCTTCGATCAGACCCGCAACATCGGCGGGCACACGCAGATTGGCTTTGACAGCAACGCCGCCAATCTCGGCGGCCAGCGCTTCGGCGGGGGCGACGGATGTGCGGTAATGGACACAGACCGTCCAGCCGTCTGCCGCAAGTCCACGCGCAATACGTGCGCCGAGCCGGGCCGCGCCGCCTGTGATCAGAACCGTTTTCACTGTCCAATGCTCATGCTGCGTCGCTCATGGGGCGACGATCCGGGCGCGCTCGCCGCAACTGGGTCGGCCGACTTCGACGCAATGCAAGCCGGGCAGCTTCGGGCCAAGCCGTTCGAATATCCAGGCGGCGATCTGTTCCAGCGCGGGTTGCTCCAGCCCCTCAACATCGTTCAGCAAGGCGTGATCCAGAGGCGAAACGACATCCTTTACGATCTGCTCGATCTTCCACAGATCACGGACCCAGCCCTTTTCGTCCTGCGCATTGCCGCGAACGGTCACGGTGCCGCGAAAGCTATGCCCATGGACACGCTTGAACAGATCATTCGCGTCGTCGTGAACGAAATAATGCGCGGCTTCGAACTGAAAGTCTTTCTCGATCTCAAAGAGCATGGCCGTGCCCTTACATGACCCCGCGCAGGATCGCGAGCATGTAGAGAATATAGGCGACCACGAAGATCAAACCGGTCTTGCGTCCGATCGGACGTCGCGACATCACGAAGATCAGCAACGCGAACGTCGCCGCCAGCATGACCCAGAAGTCGAAGGCGAACAGGCCGGGTTCGACCAGAACCGGACCCGTCATCGCCGCAGCCCCCATCACGGCAAACAGATTGAAGACGTTAGACCCCAACACATTGCCGAGCGCCACTTCGGAATGACCGCGCAGCGAAGCCACGATTACCGTTGTGATTTCCGGAAGAGAAGTGCCGATCGCCACGATTGTCAGGCCAATGATGGTTTCCGAAATGCCGAGCCCGCCCGCCAGAATGACCGCATTATTGACGATCATTTCGCCGCCGAGGAACAGGCCGATCAGGCCGGCAACGACATAGACGCAGTCGAGCCAGACCGATTTGGGCAGACCACCACGGCCTTCCTCGATCTCGGCCATTTCTTCGAGGATTGTCTCGTCGACACCGGCCCGGGCCAGTACGAACATCCAGCTGAGATAGATGACGATCCCGGCAAACAGGATCGCGCCCTGCCAGAATATAAGCGGATTGCCGATGAAAGCGAGGATGACGAAGATCAGCGTCGCGACCACGCAGACGGTTGTGTTGCGGGCGACACCGCTCATATTGGTCGGGATCGCCATGATGAGCGCCGGCAGACCGAGCGCCAACAGAATGTTGGCGATATTGGACCCGACGACATTGCCCGCCGCCATCTGCCCGACACCATCGAGCACCGCATTCACGCTGACCACCAATTCAGGCGCGGATGTCCCGAAGGCGACGATCGTCAGACCGACGATCAGAGCCGGAACGCCCCAGTGACGGGCAAGCGCAGCCGCGCCGCGCACAAGCACGTCACCGGCCACCACGAGGATGACCAGACCCAGAATGAGCAGCAGAATGGGAAGCAGCAGCGCCACGGCGCGTCAGACCTCTTAGTCGATCCGCTTCTTATCGATCAGGTTCAGGACCGCGAAGACGGTGAAGATCATGCCGAAAGCCAGCAGGGCCGGATCCATGTAGAAAAGTCCGAAAATGCTGACGCCGGCTTGGATAAGATAGGCCATTGGGTTCGATCCCTTGGAAGATTCGGTCGGCTATATGCCTAGCCGCTAGTGAACGCGGCCTTAGCGAACCCCCTGCCCTTCGCCAACACTTATGTGCGTCAATGGCTGAATTGAGGGATCATCGGCAGCTCGTGGCTGAATTGAGGGATCATCGGCAGGATGACGGTCAGCGGTCTGCGATTTGACGGAAACATCCTTATTTCACGGAAACATCCTTGGCGGCACGCGTTGCAATGCTTATCAACACCTAAAACCATCAAGGAGACCTTCATGTTCGGCATGATCCCATTCGTCAAAGCGGCCGGTCGCGGCCTCGGCAAGATTTTCGGCGGCGACGACGCGAAAGATAAACTCAAGAAGGAAGTCGAGAGCTATGATCTCGATACGGACGGGGTTGATATCCATGTCGATGATGACGGTGTCGTCACCGTCAAGGGCGAAGCCGTCAGCCAGGAAATGAAGGAAAAGATCATTCTGGCCGTGGGCAATGTCGAAGGTGTCGGCGGCGTCAAGGACGAAGCGTCGACCCGCATGGTTGGACGCGCCTCACGCTTCCACACGGTTGAATCCGGCGATACACTGTCTGCAATTTCAAAGACCTATTACGGCACATGGAAGCTGTACCCCGAGATTTTCGAAGCCAACAAGCCGATGCTCTCAGACCCCGACAAGATCTATCCCGGTCAGGTCCTGCGCATCCCGGACATCAAGACGGCCTAAACGCCGCGTTCACCCAAAAATAAAGCCCGCTTCGATCACTCGGAGCGGGCTTTTATCATGTCTGTAGAGCGGTATCAGCCGTCGCCCTCTATATCAGACACATCGTCCGTCGCGTCTTCGTCCATTGTTTTTTCGTCCATGGCATCCCCATCCCAGCGATAGATGCGGTCGATGAGACATCGGTTGAAACCGGGCGTATCGCCTGCCGAAGGGCCGAAAGCGCTGGTAAAGACACGAATCGAATCCTGCCGTCGCAGACAGCTCCCTGATCCATTCACGGCCAGACTTTGCGCGCGTTCCAGATCCGGACAGGACCGCGTTACGACCAGATATTCGTCACTCACGCCGCGGCGCAGTACAACGGAGTAACGGCTCTCTTCCTTGAAGCTGTCGATACCCCGCGTGAAGCATATGCGGTCCACCTCCTCGCCCGTGCGCGGATCATCCCTGAGTTGGGCGAGTGTCTCGGACCGCGTCGGGCGGTCGGTCGTGGCACAGGCTGCAAGCCACGTGAGCATTAGACCGGAGAGAGCGATAAGCGCGAATGAGTTTTGCATAGATACCTCCTGATGGAGCTACCCCTTATCAGATTTCGTCGCTTTTGTCGTCTTGCGGGCTGTATTTGCCTTGGTTCCCGCGGTCGCCTTGGCTTGCGTCGCCGGCTTGCGGCGCGGGGCTGGCTGAGTGGCCTTGAGCGTCTCGATTTCCGCCAAGGCGGCGTCCAGACGCAGTTTCAGCACATCGAATTCGTCCCGTGTGACCAGATCCATATCGGCGATGAATTTCTCGGCCTGAGAGCGACTCATTGCCTTGATTTCGTCGCCGACGCCTTTTGCGGCACCGACGGCATTGGCGACCAGATTGGAAATATCGGCGAGGGGCTTGTTACGCGATTGCATGGGGGTCTCCTTGTTCGTCCCTCCCTATTTAGGAAGGATGACAGCACCTTGCCAGTTGCGGCTTTCAACCGTCTGGCGGCTGGGCTACAGGCGGCGCATGGTATGGCAGGCGACCCTCATCAATGCGATCATCTTTCCGAGCTGGCTGGATAGCACGGCCTTCAGCATCGGCCCGATCAGTATCGAATGGTATGGCATCGCCTATGTTGTCGGCTTGGTTCTCGCCTATCTTTATGCGGCGCGCGTAGCAGAAACGACCCGCTACTGGGTTCCTTCAGGCCCGACACGCGGACCGCAGATCGTTCCGACGCGCGACGATCTCGGCGACCTGATGTTCTATGCCTTCATTGGCATACTGGCCGGCGGACGGCTCGGCTATGTGCTTTTCTACGATACGGATATGCTGTGGACCGACCCGCTGCAGATCATTCTGGGTATTCGCGGCGGTGGCATGAGTTTTCATGGCGGATTCCTCGGCGTCTGTGCGGCAGTGGGCTATGCGGCCTGGCGCAAGAACACATCCTATATGCGGTTTGCCGACCTGGCCTGGGTCGGCGCGCCGATCGGGCTGGGGCTGGTCCGCGTAACCAATTTCGTCAATCAGGAGCTTTATGGCCATCCGACGGATATGCCGTGGGGTGTGATCTTTCCGAATGCGCCCGATAGCCTGCCACGTCATCCCAGCCAGCTTTATGAAGCCTTCCTGGAAGGTCTGATCCTGTGGCTGATCCTGCGGTTCATGACCAAACGCGGCGCGCTTTCCAAACCCGGGCTGATTACGGGCGCCGGCGTTGCCGGTTACGGTGTTTTTCGCTTCATGGTCGAATTCGTCCGCACACCCGATCCCATCCCGCAATTTGGCATGCTGACGCGTGGCATGGCTTATAGTCTGCCCATGGTCATTGTGGGGCTGATCGTGATCCTCTGGGCGAGCCGTCGTCAGGCGGTGTCGCCGCACTATGTCGCCAAATCGGAACCGGCGAGCGAAGAGGCCACGGCGGACAATGGCTGATCGGCAAGGGGCGACGCCTCTGTCTGCCCGTATCAAGGCCCAGATCGCGGATACAGGCCCGATCAACGTCGCTGAATATATGACGCTGTGCCTGCTCGACCCTGTCGATGGCTATTATCCAACGCGCGATCCGCTTGGCAGTGATGGCGACTTCATCACGGCGCCGGAGATCAGTCAGATGTTCGGTGAATGTCTCGGTCTCTGGATAGTGCAGAGCTGGCAGGATCTGGGCCGTCCAAAACGGTTCAACCTTGTCGAACTGGGACCCGGACGCGGCGTGATGATGTCCGACATGCTCAAGGCTGTCGCGCTGGAGCCCGCCTGCCGCAAGGCCGTACAGGTCACGCTTGTCGAAGCATCCGCTGCCTTGCAGGCGGTGCAGGCACGAAGTCTCGCCGATCGCGGCGTGACCGTCAGCTGGACGGATCGGCTCGAAGCCGTCGACGACGCGCCCTGCCTCATTATCGGCAATGAATTTCTAGACTGCCTGCCAATCCGGCAATTTGTCTATACACAGCAGAACTGGAGCGAACGACGCATTGGCGTTCAGGATGGCCAGTTGCGGTTCGAAACGGACGGACAGAGCGCCCCTGAGAGCGTCACGAACAGCTTTCCCGGCACCCATCCCACCGCTGTCGATGGCGATCTCCTTGAAATCTGTCCGGCGTCCGCGCAGATTGTGGATCATTTGGCCGCGCGGTTCACTGAAACGCCGGGTCGGGCGCTATTTATCGATTACGGCCCGGAAACGACCGAGTATGGCGATACGTTGCAGGCTCTGAAACGACATGAAAAGGTCGGCGTTTTCAGTGCGCCCGGCGATACGGATTTGACCGCGCGCGTCGACTTTTCGGGATTGAAGGCTTTGGCGGACGCAGCAGACCTTCAAGCCCATGGCCCCGTCACCCAGCGCGCATTGCTATCCCGGCTGGGTATCGAGCTGCGCGCTGTCGCCCTGCTGCGCGGCCATGAAGACGCCCGCCCGAAATTGCTGCGCCAGCTGCATCGGCTGACCGATGATGAGGAGATGGGATCCCTGTTCAAGGCGGTCTGCCTGAGCGCCCCCGGACTGCCAGACCCGCTGGGTTTCACATGAGCCCGCCTGTTGTCACGCATCCATCCTTGCCAATGCCACATGGATTTTTCGGCCGCAAAGGCGGTGTCTCAACAGGCGTCTATAACAGCTTGAATTGCGGCTTGGGGTCCGACGATGCGCCGTCCGCCGTGCAGCAGAACCGCGATAATGTCCGCAAAGCGCTCGGCGCGGATCACCTCGTCAGCCTGCGACAGGTCCATTCGCCCGACGTCATCATCATCGACACCGCCCCGGCGGAACGCCCCGAAGCGGACGGGGTCGTGACACGGACGCCAGGACTGGCTCTCTCCGCCCTTTCAGCAGATTGCGGTCCCGTGCTGTTCTGTGACTTGGACGCGGGCGTGATCGCGGCCTGTCATGCGGGCTGGCGCGGGGCGCTGTCCGGCATCGTTGAAAGCACTGTTGCCGCCATGTGCGAAGTCGGTGCGTCTCCCACTTCGATCAACGCCGTGCTGGGCCCCTGTATCGGGCCAGGCCATTACGAAGTCGGCGCAGACTTTCGCGACACATTCCATGCGGTCAGCGAACTGTATGACCGCTTCTTCGAGGACGGTCCGTCAGGCCGCCCCCATTTCGATTTGCCGGGGTTCATTCTGTCCCGCCTGCATGATTGCGGGGTCGCAAGCGCAGCCTGGACGGGCCAGTGCACCTATGCCGACGCGAGCCGTTATTTCTCCTACCGGCGGAATACGCATCAAGGCATTGATGGCTATGGCCGCAACATATCCGCAATAATGCTTCCAGACTGAATTGCGCGCGCGCCTTCGGAGCGCTAGAGGCCACGCAGCGTCGAGGGATCACGCGCGAGGGATCACACCATGAAACTGATTAGCGGTACTGCTAACATGTCGCTGGCCGGCGGCATTGCCGATGTTCTGGATGTCCCCCTGACGGATATCGATATTGAACGCTTTCGCGATCAGGAGATTTTCGCGCGGATCAACGAAAATGTCCGCGGCGAGGACATTTTCCTGATTCAGCCTACGTCCGCCCCGGCCAATGACCACCTGATGGAGCTGCTGATCCTGATCGACGCGCTGGTGCGCGCGTCCGCGCAGCGTATCACCGCGGTCGTCCCCTATTTCGGATACGCCCGTCAGGACCGCAAGACGGGCGGTCGCACCCCGATTTCCGCCAAGCTGGTCGCCAATCTGATTAGCAAGGCCGGAGCCGACCGCGTTCTGACGGTCGACCTGCATGCCGGGCAGATCCAGGGCTTTTTCGACATTCCGACCGACAATCTGTTCGGACAGCCTGTCTTCGTCGACGACATCAAGGACCAGTATAGCGTCAAGGAACGGGACGGATTGCTGTTCGTGTCACCGGATACTGGCGGCGTCGTCCGGACGCGGTCCATTGCCAAGAAATTCGATGCCGATATCGCCATTGTCGACAAGCGCCGTCCCAAGGCAGGTGAATCCGAAGTGATGAACATTATCGGCGAGATTGAAGGCCGCGACTGCATCCTTTATGACGACATCATTGATAGCGGCGGCACCATCGTCAACGCCGCCTCCGCCCTGATGGATCAGGGGGCCAAGTCCGTTTCGGCCTATATCACCCACGGTGTGCTGTCCGGCCCGGCGGTGGAGCGGATCACGGGGTCCGTGCTGAAAGAGGTCGTGATTCTCGACACGATCGGCCAGCCGCAGGCGGTGAAGGACTGCAAGAAGATCCGCGAGTTGTCATCAGCACGCCTGCTCGGCGAAGCGATCCGGCGCATCGCCAATGATGAGAGCGTATCAAAGCTGTTCGGGTAACGTCGGCTCTGTTCAGGCACGCGTTTGATACCCGCAAGCCTGAAACGGCATATGCGAAGTCGGAACCCTGTGCCGAATATGAGAAAGATGATAAGATGGGCTTTTTCAACCGATTGATCGCCAAGAGCGTCCTGGCCCTCGCGTTTGGCCTGCCGACAGTTGCACTGGCACAGGATGCGGACCGCATCGAAACCTTGGTCACGGTTGACGCTGACATCACACAGATTACGCCGTTCACGCTTAACGACCCGATGAGCGACGTAACCAGCGTCGTTTGTCCCTTCAAAGATAGGGTGGATTACGAACCGGGTCGCGTGAAGTGCGGCTTCATCACTGTTCCCGAAAACCGTGAAGTCCCGGACAGCCGCATGATCCGGATCGCCTTTGCTCAGATTCTCGCCGAAGGGCGTCTGGAAGATGCGGATGATGAAGATGGGTCGGCCGATAATGAAGACGAGATCGTCGTGCGTGAAGACCCGGTCGCATATCTGACAGGCGGTCCCGGCGTTGGTATTTCCGTTTATGTCGAGCGCTTCCTCGACCATGAGATGACAGAGACGCGCGATCTCTACATCCTCAATCAGCGCGGCATTGGCGCGTCAGAGGAGCTCTGCCCATTTTACAGCCAGACCCGGCGAGAGCTGGTTCTGTCGACCACGACGGAAGAAAGCGAACGTGAAGATGCCCAGCGCATGCTGGATTGTTTCGAAGCCGCGACAGCGCGCGGCATCGACCTGCGCGGTTATAATACGGTCGAGAATGCCCGGGATGTCCGCGCTCTGCGTCGCGCCCTCGGACTTGAGACATGGAATGTCTGGGGTATCAGCTATGGAAGCCACCTGGGTCAAATGCTGGTCAATGTTGACCCGGAAGGCATTCGCGCCCTCGTCCTTGATGCCATTGTACCGAATGATCTCGGTGATCTGATGCGGCTGCACCGCTGGATCGACCGCGATTTCGGTCTGATATTCGAGGAATGCGAACGTCAACAAGCGCGAACCTGCAACGATCTGGAAACACGCATGTCGGCCGTTTTCGACAGGCTGATGGACACGCCATTAGCGATCCCGGCGATGGACGAGGAAGTATTCCCGTCCGGCAGCATGGTTCTTCCTGCCGCAATCGTCGCGTTCGCGCCGTTCCAGATGATGTATGAGCAGGACGAACATCCGGCCATCCCAGCCGTCATGACAGCCCTGATCGACATACTCGAAACCCAGGACCCGGAGGTCATGAAAGGGCTTGCCGGAGCCGGACAGGATGGCTTGCCCGACTATTCCGAAGCCATGGGCGCAGCCATTCGCTGCCTTGATGGTTACACAGCGGCGCAAGCCGATATAGCCGCCGAGGATTTAGCCGAAAATCCGCGCTTCGCGGGCGGCGTGTTTACAGTCGAGGGTAGCCTTGCCGCCGCCAATGCCTGTATCGATGCGGGTCTCGCCCCCCGAGACCGGTCTGACTACCAGCTCATTCAAACATCTATACCGACGCTGATTGTCAATGGCGAGTGGGATCCAATCACGCCGCCTCCCCTCGCCGAACGCATCGCCCCCGGTTTCACCAATGGTCGCCTCATCATTGTGCCTTACGCCGGACATGGACCGACACGGTCCATGTCCGAATGCGGGACTCAGGTCATGACTGATTTCTTTGACAATCCAGTTCAAGACCTTTCCGCGCTCGACGCCAGTTGCCTTGAAAAGGGTCCGGAACCGCCTAAATTCGTCACTTATCTGCAGTCCCGCGCCACATTGAAGCTCGCCGGTATGGCAATTGAGGACGAGAAGTCTCTGATTGCGCCAGCCATTTATGCCGGGACACTGATATTCACACTGCTGGCCGCCCTGATCGCGATTGCTTTCGGCGTTATCGCCCGTCGCTTTGCCGGAACCAGCACATATTTGCCTAACCCTGGCCCCGCCCGGACACGGGTCCTTGGCTTTTCGAGCGCGTTTTCGTCCTTGCTAGGCGTTAGCCTGATTGGCGCGGGCGCCGCAGCAGCTATGGAGATATCCGAGATCAGCTTGCTTGCTGGCTTTGCACCGCCAGCCAAGCTTGGATCTATCTTCGCAATGCTCGGCGGTTTGCTTGGCTTTGTCACGATCGCTGTTGCGTTGACAACTAAGTCCCAGCGTCCGCTCCGGTGGCGCACGCTGATTGGCCTCCCGCTGACAGGTCTCGCGGCCATTCTGTCGGCCATATTGCTGATAAGATGGGATTTAGCACCCTGGTAGCCTCAAAGCGTCTGCCCCATACGCCTGACGCCACCGCTTGCATCCTTTCGGACAGTACCCTAAAGGCGCGCGCGAACGAGCCGTCCATCCCATTTCAGAGGATCAGGGCGGCTTTTACTTTAACCCGAACACAGTAAGTAGGAGTATTCCGATGAGTGTTGTTCTTGATGTGACTGTCCGTGATGACACGGGCACAGGCGCGGCGCGCGAAGCGCGACGCAATGGTATGGTACCAGGTGTGATCTATGGCGGCGACGAAGACGCCGTGGCCGTAGCCGTGAAGATGAATGAAGTGCTGAAAGCCATGAATACCGGGGACTTCCTCGGCTCCATGATCGAATTGTCGCATGAGGGCAAAAAGCAGAAAGTCTTCACCAAGGACGTCCAATTTCACCCTGTCACGGATTTCCCGCAGCATGTCGATTTCTACCGCGTGACGAACAAGACGCTGATCGACGTGGAAGTCACTGTGAACTTCGTCGGCGAAGAAAACTCTCCGGGCCTGAAAGAAGGCGGAACGCTGAACGTCGTGCGCTACAGCATCGAAGTCACCTGCCCTGCCGGTGATATTCCGGATCACTTCGAGGCCGATGTGTCCAAGATGGAAATCGGCGACACGCTGAACATTTCCGACATCGACATGCCCAAAGGTGCGAAGCCGACCATCACGGATCGGGACTTCACGATTGCAACTGTCGTCGCATCGCGCGCCGCAGTCGAAGAAGATGCCGAGGAAGATGTCGATGCTGACGAGGTTCCAGCCATCGAGCAGAACCCTCAGATCGATACGGATGGTGACGGCGAAGCCTAGTGCTTCGCTGGCTCTTTTCTCGCAGAGAGCCTGAAGACATGTCCACGATTGGGCAGCTCTGGGTCGGCCTTGGCAATCCGGGTGCGAAACACGCGCTCGATCGTCACAATATCGGATTCATGGTCGTCGACGCAATTGCCGACGACCATGGTTTCAGTGCCGCTCAAGCCAAGTTTTCCGGCCTGGTGCGGACAGGTACGATTGAGGGTCAGAAAATTCTGATCCTCAAACCGACCACATTCATGAACAAATCGGGCGTTGCGGTGCAGAAGGCCATGGCCTTCTACAAGATCCCGCTCGACCGTGTGAGCGTCTTTCATGACGAGCTCGATCTCGCCCCCGGCAAGGTCCGCGTGAAAATGGGTGGCGGTCTGGCTGGGCACAACGGGTTGAAATCGATCAACCAGATGTGCGGTGGACCTGACTTTCAGCGTATCCGCCTCGGCATTGGCCATCCGGGTCACAAGGACCGTGTGTCGGGCTATGTCCTGTCCGGCTTCGCCAAGGATGAAATCGATATGCGCGACGATCTCTGCAACGGGATCGCCCGCTATGCCAACCATCTCGCCAAGGACGATCCGGAACTGTTTCAGACACGCGTCGCGGAATATATTGTCAAATAATTCCCTTCTCCCTTGAGGGAGAAGGTGGCCGAGCCGGATGAGGGTACTCCCCATCCCACGTCGGCACACCCTCACCCCCGGCTTCGCCGGACCCTCTCTCTCAAGAGAGAGGGGAGTTCAAAAGGTTTTGTCCTATGGGTTTCAAATGCGGCATCGTCGGGCTTCCCAATGTCGGTAAGTCCACGCTTTTCAATGCTTTGACAAAAACAGCGAATGCGCAGGCCGCCAATTACCCGTTCTGCACGATCGAGCCGAATGTCGGCGATGTCGCCGTGCCGGAACCGCGCCTGTTCAAGATCGCGAAGATCGCCGGCTCGGCCTCGATCATTCCGGCGCGGATGAATTTCGTCGATATTGCAGGTCTCGTAAAGGGTGCATCCAAGGGAGAAGGCATGGGCAATCAGTTCCTCGCCAATATCCGCGAGACCGACGCCATCATCTATGTGCTGCGCTGTTTTGAGGATGAGGACATCACCCATGTCGAAGGTCGGATCGACCCGATGGCCGATTACGAGACCATCGAAACAGAGCTGATGCTGGCCGACCTTGAAAGCCTCGAAAAGCGCAAGCCGGGCCTGGAGAAAAAGCTGAAGCAGCGTGACAAGGATGCCGAGCAGACCATGCGCCTGATCGAAACGGCCATCGCCGTTCTTGAACAGGGTCAACCCGCCCGGACGGTCGAGATCGACGATGACGACCGGAAAGCCTGGCGGATGCTGCAACTGCTGACGACCAAACCCGTCTTGTATGTCGCCAATGTCGATGAAGACAGCGCTGCGACGGGTAACGCCTATTCCGACAAAGTCGTCGCCCACGCCGAAGCCGAAGGCAGCCAGGCTGTGATCATCTCCGCTCAGATCGAATCCGAAATGGCCGTGCTCGAAGACGAGGAACAGGCGGAATATCTCGACGCGATCGGACTGGAAGAGCCCGGTTTGAACCGCCTGATCCGCGCCGGTTATAATCTGCTAGGACTACAGACCTATTTCACGGCAGGCCCTAAGGAGGCCAGGGCATGGACCTTCCGCGATGGCTGGACAGCCCCGCGCTGCGCCGGGGTCATTCATGGCGATTTCGAAAAAGGCTTCATCCGCGCCGAAACGACCGCCTATGACGACTACATTGCGCATGGCGGCGAACAGGGCGCGAAAGAAGCGGGAAAGGTCCGCCAGGAAGGCAAGGAATACATCGTCAAGGACGGCGACGTGATGCTGTTCAAATTCAACGTTTGATGGCACACCCCGCTCACACCGAAAAAATCGGGATGAGCGTAGTTAAGGGTTTACTCCCCCTCAAATGCCACGAGTGTTTTCACCGGGACATCTTGCGAGCGAACTCGGTCGGCCCCGCCTAGATCCGGCAAGTCCACGAGGAATGCGGCACCGACGAGATTGCAGCCGGTCCGCTTAAGCAGCGAAATCGCCGCCTCAGCCGTTCCACCTGTCGCGATCAGATCGTCCACGAGCAGGACCGTATCGTCTTCGCTGGCAGCGTCGGCATGGATCTGCAGTGTGTCTGTGCCGTATTCGAGAGCGTAATCCTGCTCCAGCGTGTCGAAGGGCAGCTTGCCTGCTTTGCGGACCGGGATGAAACCGACGCCAAGTTCGATCGCGACAGCCGTGCCGAAGATGAAGCCGCGGGCATCGATGCCCGCCACCGCCGTCACACCCGTATCGCGGTAAGGGGCGGCCAGTTGTTCAACGGCGGCTTTCAACGCCGCCGGATCGGCAAGAAGGGTCGTGATGTCGCGGTACTGAATGCCCGGCTTGGGAAAATCTGGAACCGTCCGGATGATGGATTTCAGATCGATCATCTCGAGTCTTTGATCAGGCATTCACAGCATCCGTTTCGGGCAGGACATGGTCTTCCGCAAACGCAAGCGCTTCCCATTCCTGGAAATGTTCGTCGCTCATCAGTTCTGAAATATAGGTGTCAGACCGGCGCGTGCGCGGCAAGCCATAGCTTTCGAAACGGGTTGCAACGGGCGTGTAGAAGGCATCTGCGATCGACCAGTCATTGAACAGATAGGGCCCGTCATGGCGCGAGAGTAGGTCATCCCACATGTCGACGATGAAGGCGGCATCTTTCAGACAGGATTTGGGCATTGGCCCATCCGTGCGGCGTTTCAGATTCATCGGCGCTTCCCGGCGTAGCGCTTCGAACCCTTCATGCATCATCTGCGTGACCCGGCGCGCTTCCGACTTGTCCGCTTCGTCCTTGGGCCAGAGATTTGGCACCATCTTGGCGCAGAATTCCGCAATGGCGAGACTGTCGGGAATTCGCTCGCCATTGACATCCAGCACGGGCACGGTGCCTGCCGGACTGATCTCGAGCAGACGTTGCTTAAAGCCCGGCACGTCCAGATCGACCATTTCGGTCGTGAACGGCACCTCCATCTTGCGCAGGATCAGCCAGGGCCGCAGCGACCAGCTGGAGTAATTATAGTTTCCGATGAAAAGCCGCAGCGACATGTCAATATCTCACCAATCAGTATCCAAGAAGTTTGAGCGCTGCGAGGAGTTGGGGCTTCTCCGTCGAAAAACCGGAGCGGATCCACAGCGCCTCAAGCGCGCTCAGCGCTTTTCCCAGTTCCGGCCCCTTCGGAACCCCCGCCTTCATCAGGTCGGCCCCGCGTATAGGGAATGTCGGCGGGGTCCAGCCCAGCGCCAGATCAGCCAGCGTCATCCAGTGCGAGGATTCGATCGGATCGCGCGCCCCTGCCGCCCGCAATCTCGCCCGGTCCAGTATGACTTGCTGACCGGCGCGGTAAATAGCCTGCATCCGGGCCCGTTCAGCCATATCGCAAGACAGGCTTTCCGAATCCGACGCCCACGCCTTGAGTCGCCCGGATTCACGGTTCGACATTTTCATTCGCTTGGCAAGCAAGGTCGCGGGTAGCGGTTCCCGCCCCATCATCGCCATCAGCCGCAAGAGAGGATCAGGTGCAATCTGTTCGCGCGCTTCCAGGGCGACGAGGCGGTCCAGACCGTCGACATTGCTGGCTTCGGGCAGGACTGTGTCGAGCAGCTCCTGCTGCAGCATGATCCGCACGGACCGCACGGGATTGGGTGCCGAAAGCAGTTTCTTCAGTTCGGACCAGACCCGCTCGGCCGACAGGGTTTTCAGGCCGCCGCGATTGTCCCGACACGCCGTCAGGGCCGCCTTTGCAATTTTGGCATCCTGTCCGTACCAGGCCATGAAACGGAACAGGCGCAAGATGCGCAGATAGTCTTCCTGGACGCGGTCCTGCGCTTCACCGACGAACCGGAAGCGCCGCGCGGCAATATCGTCGAGTCCCTGTCCGGTCGGGTCGAATATCTCCCCGTCAGCCGAGGCGTAGAGCGCATTGACGGTGAAGTCGCGGCGTTGCGCATCCTCGGCCCAATCCTGCGTATAGGCAATCACGGCGCGGCGACCATCCGTCTCCACATCGCGGCGTAATGTTGTGATTTCATAAGGTTTTCCACCAACGACAGCCGTCAGCGTACCATGCGCGATCCCGGTCGGGACGGTTTTGATCCGGGCCGATTTCAGCGCCTCGGCGACGGCGTTTGGCTCCATCTGCGTCGCCATGTCGATGTCGGACACTGCGACGCCCCAGAGGGCGTTGCGAACGCAGCCGCCGACATAGCGCGTCGAGCCTTCAGGCAGCGCCGCCATGACCGCGTTGGCACCCAGGTCACGCAGGAAGGACAATGATCGAGTTGGCTGTGACATGGCCCCGCTCATAGTGTCGCCTGTGAAGGCGGCAAGCCCCGAGCCGGTTTATGTGACATCGGCATCGGCATCATGGAAAGCGCGCTTCCAAACCCGACGGGTCATACCTGCCGTCATACCCCAGATATTGCGCACAACCCCGTCATCGCCCGCATAAGGCATGTAATAGACCGTGATCGATCGCTCCTCAAAGGTAACCTGTTTGGCAATATGGTTGGACGGGTCCATCAGGAAATGAAGCGGCACTTCGAAAACCTCCGCAACCTCGTGCGCATCGATGGTCATAACCGCATCCGGGTCGACGATTCCGGCAAAGGGCGTCACGCGAAAATGTCCGGCGGCATCGAATGATGGCAGGCGCCCGATAATCTCGATCGCCTCGGCGCCTAGCCCGATTTCCTCCTCCGTTTCCCTCAGCGCGGCTTCCAGAACGGTCTCGCCGACTTCCGCTTTCCCGCCCGGGAAACTGATCTGCCCCGCATGGTTGGGCATGGTTTCGGGCCGCTGCGTATAGATCAGATGCCAGCCGGACGGACGCTTGACGAAGGGCAGCAGTACAGCCGCAACTCGCTGCGTCTCGCGGGTGATCGCGTCCGATCCGTCCGCAATGATGACAGGTAGGAATGCGCGCCGCAGTCTTTGCTCGTCCGCGTCCATCTAGACTGAATGCGCCCCTTCCGGGCCCAGCGGAAAGAAGTGCCCGCCAGCCCAGACGCCCAGCGCGCCGTCATGTTCGACCGCCAGATTGACCAGCTCGTAAAAGACCGACCGGTTGATCGCGGCTTCCAGCCGTCCGCGCACCAGAACGTAAGGGTCAGGTTCCATCGTGTCCGGATCAGTCTCGACCCGGATCGGATGGTCTGGTCCGGCTTCGACCGTTTCGTCCAGATTGGTCAGGAAGAACAGGCGTTGCTCGGTCCCCTCGCCCTTGGCATCGACCCGAATTGCCATGAAAGGGGCACGTTCGACCTGAACGCCCAACTTCTCGACCGGGGTGACAAGATAGGTGCGCCCATCCGCATCTTTCCGCAAGACCGAGGCAAACAGTGCGATCAGACCCTTGCGGGTGATGCGCGATCCTTCATGCCACCATGACCCGTCCGCCTTGATGACCAGATCCATCTCGCCGCAATAGTCGGGGTTCCACTGCTCGACAGGCCGCTCACCATCAGACGTATCGGCCAGTGCGTCCATCAGATCCTGAAGAGAAAACCCTGCACTTGGATCAGCATTATCAGGATTATCACTGGCATGTGATCCGGGCTTACCGCCATTTAACGTGTTTTCGATGGTCATGACCCTTTCCCGGCGGCACCCGCCTCGCTAGTCCCTATGTGGTTACTCTACGCACAGACTCAATATTGGACGCATCTTATGGGCCAAATGCTCGACACGAAAGTTGATCCCGCCACGGAAAAAGCCGCAGAGGTCGCTGTGGAGATGCTGGCCAAGGCCCGCAGCCATATTGGCGAAGTCGTCTATGGCCAGGACCATGTCGTCAATCTTTCGCTCGCTGCCATTCTCTCCGGCGGACATGCTTTGCTGGTCGGCGTGCCGGGCCTCGCCAAGACGCTGCTGGTCGAAACGCTGGGCACAGTGCTGGGACTGAAAGATGCGCGGATCCAGTTTACACCCGACCTGATGCCGGCCGATATTCTCGGGTCCGAAGTGCTGGATCAGGACGAAGACGGCAAACGCGTCTTCCGCTTCATCAAGGGCCCGGTGTTCACCCAGTTGCTCATGGCTGACGAGATCAACCGTGCCAGCCCGCGCACCCAGTCGGCTCTATTGCAGGCCATGCAGGAGAGATCGGTCACGATCGCGGGTAAACCCCACGCGCTTCCAAAACCTTTTCATGTTCTCGCGACACAGAACCCGATCGAACAGGAAGGAACCTACCCCCTGCCCGAAGCGCAGCTTGATCGCTTTCTGTTTCAGATCGATGTCGGCTTTCCGGAACTGGCGACCGAGCGTGACATTCTGATATCGACGACTGGCGCGACTTTGCCGACGGCGAAAAAGGCGATGACGGCCAAGTCCCTGGTGGACATGCAGACGCTGGTTCGCAAGCTGCCCGTCGGCGACAGCGTGCTGAACGCCATTCTGTCGCTGGTTCGCAATGCCCGCCCGGATCAGTCCGAGATCGACTCCATTCGCAAGACTGTCGCCTGGGGCCCCGGCCCGCGGGCCGGACAAGCGCTGATGCTCGCAACCCGGGCCAAGGCACTGATCGAGGGCCGGGTGGCTCCATCGGTCGATGATGTCATTGCACTTGCCGGACCCGTTCTGCGTCACCGCATGGCGCTGAGCTTCGCGGCCCGTGCTGAAGGCGCAACCATCGATGCCACGATCGACCAGCTCAAGGCGCACATCCGCTAGGAGCCCTGCATGCCGGTCCAGACCACCGCTCAGACACTCAGACAGGATGCGGACGCGCTGGCTGCCGGTTATCCGGCACTGCTGGCCGAAGCGGATCGCGTGGCGGCTCTGGTCGCTGCCGGAGTGCATGGGCGTCGCCGCGCCGGACAGGGCGAGACATTTTGGCAATACCGGCCCTACGACCCCTCCGACTCCGCCAACCGCATCGATTGGCGCCGCTCGGCTCGCAGTGACGCCGTCTTCGTCCGTGACACGGAATGGGAAGCGGCCAACTCGCTCTATATCTGGCGGGACGGCGGACCGGGCATGGACTGGCGCTCGTCAAAATCCCTGCCGACCAAGAAGGACCGGGCCAGCGTGCTCACCCTCGCCATTGCCAGCCTGCTGACTCGCGCCGGGGAACGGATCGCCATATTGGGCGAGAGCGAACGGCCCCGCTCGGGCCGGGTCGGTTATGAACGTCTGGCTCAGCGACTGGCGCTGTCCGAAGGCGCGCAGGATCGCCTAAACGGCAAGCTCCCGGCCCATGCCAAATTGCTTCTGGCGAGTGACTTTCTGACAGACCCGGACGGCTGGCCGCAACGGCTGGCCGCCTTGGCCGCACGGCCCGCATCCGGCATCATTCTGCATATTATCGACCCGGCGGAGGAGAGCTTTCCGTTCAAGGGTCGTATCGAATTTGCAACACCCGGCGGCTGGATGTCCCCTTATCTGCTGGGGCGGGCAGAACGAGCACGTGAGGATTACCGTCGGAAGTTCGAGGCGCACAGCGAACGGCTGACAGTCACTGCCCGGCAGCTGGGGTTCACCTTGATCCGGCACCGCACCGATCAACCACCGGGTCCGACCCTGACCGCGCTCTATCAGGCGTTTGAGAGATCGAGCTGATGGGCTCGCTGACCCTTCTGGCACCGCTGACGCTGCTGGGCCTGCTGGCCTTGCCGCTGGTCTGGTGGATCCTGAAGATCAGCCCGCCGGCACCCAAGCGCCGCCTGTTCCCGCCTCTGGCCATTCTCAAAGGGGTCGAGACGGAGGAGGAAACCCCCAATGCGACCCCGCTATGGCTTCTGATTTACCGCCTGTTCATGGCCGCGCTCGCCGTTTTCGCCCTCAGCCTGCCGCTGTTTCAGCGCGACGAGGCCGACACGTCCAGCGCGCTCAGCCTGATCATAGACGACGGACCTGCCGCAGCCCCTGTGTGGGACGCCATCACCGATGAAGCCCGTCGCCGTCTGCGTGAAGCCCAGCGAGCCAATCGCGATGTCATTCTGGTTCTAGGCGACGATCCAGCATTCGACCCCATTCCCGCCTCGGAAGCCCTGCAGCAGCTCAGGTCAGCCACGCCGAAGCTCGTGCAAGCCGTTCCGGACCTGTCGGACCTGCCCGCAGACAGAGCGACAATCTTTCTGTCGTCCGGCGTGAGTTTCGGTGATGACGTGGCTATGCTCGACGATCTGCGGGCGCGCAATGCCACGATCGTCAGACCGGAGCCGAGCGCCACTGTCATCGTCCCGGGCGATGTCCGTGAAACCGCCGATGGATTCGAGACGGACTGGTTTAGCGCTCACGGTGCGCGTGCCGTCCAGATCGAGGCGCTATCCGCGCGCGGCGATGTTCTGGCAGTCACCCCAATACAGTTCGGGCCGACGGATAGTCTGGCGACAGGGTCGATCTCCCTGCCACCACAGCTCCGCTCGCGCGTCACTCGCCTGCGCATTGCAGGGATGCGGGCCGGGGCCTCGACCAAATTGCTGGATGACAGTTTCGGGCGACCGCTCGTCGGTGTTCTGGCGCCGCCGTCGGGCACGTCGAGCCCGCTCCTGTCCGAGGAATTCTATGCCGAACAGGCGCTGCAACCGTTCGCCGATCTGTTCATCGGCAATGTCGATGATGTCCTGTCGCTTAATCCGTCCGTCCTCGTCATGCCCGACAGCATGAGCTCGGATGCACAAGCAATCACTGATTATGTCGAAACGGGCGGCGTTCTGATCCGCTTTGCCGGGCCGCAACTGGCCGGGGCAGGCGCACAGGATACCCTGGTTCCGGTTGAACTGCGCAGCGGCGGCCGATCTATCGGCGGCGCTCTAGCGTGGGAAACACCGCAGAGCCTGGCCCCATTCTCAGCTGAATCCCCCTTTGTCGGTCTGTCCATTCCTGACGAGGTCACCGTTTCGCGGCAGGTCATGGCGCGACCCGGCGCTGAAACGGACGCCCGAACATGGGCGCGGCTTCAGGACGGCGCACCTGTCGTGACCTCGACGGTCCGCGGCGAAGGCCGGATCATTCTGTTTCACGTCACGGCAGGACCGGAATGGTCAAACCTTGCAATTTCAGGGCTTTATGTAGATATGCTGAAGCGTATTCTGCCCCTCGCCAAATCTCGCCGTCCCGTCGTCACGAGCGAGGGCGGGGATTGGACGCTGGACCGGCTGCTCGGCCCTTTCGGGGAATTGCGGCCCGCACCACCTCAACCCATTATCCTGCTGGACCGCGTTTGGGATGATCCATCCGGCAGCGATCTGCGCGGTGCGCTTCCAGGCTATTATCGCTCTGGAACCCGCCAGCGCGCCGTCCCAACCCTGACGGACCCCAAGAGCCTGAGACCCGTCCCGACGCAGGGATTGAGCGTGGCCAGCATGGATGGGCAGGACCCGCGCTCACTGGCTGGCTGGCTGCTGGGACTGGCGATCCTGATGTTGGCACTCGATGTCCTTCTGTCCGCCGTCCTGTCCGGGCGTTTGCGACGGCTGACACCTGTCGCGGCGGTCGCTCTGGCCATGGTCCTGATAACGGGGTCGCCGCAGACGGCCACGGCCAATGACCGCATTGCCGAAGCCGCCTTGGGCCTGCACCTCGCCTATATAGAAACGGGGGACGCCCGCATCGACGAGATGAGCCAGGTCGCCATGGAATCGCTCAGCACGCAGTTGACGGCGCGGACCACGATCGAACCGGTCGGCGTGCATGCGGTCAGCGCCAGCAGCGAAGGGCTGGAAATGTACCCGTTCCTGTACTGGCCCATCCGCAACGATACGCCCGCCCCTACCGAGACGGAACGTCTCGCCCTGAACGATTATATTGCGGCAGGCGGGACACTGGTTCTCGACACGGCTGACGAAGCCGAACGCTCATTCCGCGCCGGGGCCCCGCATCCGGGGCTGGCGCGCGTCACGGACGGCTTGACGATCGGGCGTCTCGAACCCGTCCCGAGCGATCATGTGCTGACCAAATCATTCTATCTGTTGCAGGTCTTTCCCGGGCGCTGGGCCAATGGGCCCGTCTATGTCGAGGCCGGGGGCGCAACGCAGGGCGGACGCGACGGCGTCAGCTCCGTCATCATCGGGTCGAACGACTGGGCCGCAGGATGGGCGATCGATGCCGAGACGGGCACGCTGGTCGATCTGGCCAATGATATTCCGCGCCAGCGCGAAATGGCGGTTCGCTTCGGGGTCAACATCGCCATGTATGCCCTGTCCGGCAATTATAAGGCCGACCAGGTCCACGCTGCCGAACTGATCCGGCGTCTGGGCGATGCCAATGCCGGTGATGGCTCCGGCACGGACAGTCTCGACAGCATTCAGGACCTGCTCGATCAAGCGCGGGAGCCGCGCTGACATGCTGGAAAACTGGCTCTCATCCATCGCGTTCGATCCGCTGCTGCCCTGGCTTTGGGTTGCTGTCCTGATCGGCCTCGCCATGATGGCAGCGCTGTTTTCGGACTATTCGCGTCTGGGGTCAGGATTTCAGCGCCTGCTGGCCGCGCTGTTTCTGGGTCTCGCGCTGTCCGGTCCGCAGCTGGTCAGCGAAGACCGTCGCCCCCTGCCAGACACTGTCCTGATCCTGAAGGATCAGTCGGAGTCGATGCAGGTAGGCACACGGGCCGGAGTCGCGGATGCCGCCGAAGTCGCCCTGCGCGACGCGTTGAGCGCGCAAGGCCCGATCGATATCGTCACGGTTGGCGTTCCGCCGGACCCGGACGGGACACGCCTGGCCCGCGCCATGAGTGATGCGCTGGCCTCCGTCCCTACTGGGCGGCTCGGCGGCGTCATCGCCCTGACAGACGGGCAGACGCATGATGTGACCGAGGCAACGGCGGATACGCTACCCGATGGCATTCCGTTTCACGCCCTCATCATTGGCGATCCGCAGGCGCGGGACCGCCGTATCTCCGCCGTGACTGCGCCGAAATTCGGCGTTGTCGGCGAGATGGCGGAGTTCGAGCTTCGTGTCGACGATCCGGGCTTTGAAGGCGAACGCGCATCCATCGAGGTCAAGCTGAACGGCGAAACCAAGGCGCGCTTCCCGATCACAATCGGCCAGACCCTCTCGATCCCGCTCGAAATCGAACGGCGCGGACGCAACACGGTTGAGATGGTCGTCGTGCCTGCCGATGGCGGGGAGCTGACCCTGAACAACAACCTCTATATCGCTGAAATATCAGGAATTCGTGACCGGATGCGGGTCCTGTTGATCACGGGTGAGCCGCATAATGGCGGACGGGCCTGGCGCAATCTTCTTAAGTCCGACCCAGCTATCGATCTGGTTCAGTTCACCATTCTGACGCAGCCGCGGGTCAAGAACACCAATGCAGCAGACCGCGAATTGTCGCTGATCCAGTTCCCCCGCCGGCAGCTGTTCGAAGAACGTCTAGGTGATTTCGACCTGATCATTTTCGATCAGTATCGCCGTCGCAGCATACCGACACGCTCCGGTCTGGCGCAGCCGACCATCCCGCCGCGCTTTTTCTCCAATATCGCCCGCTATGTCGAAGATGGCGGCGCCCTGTTGCTGGCGACAGGACCCGCCTTCCCGTCCGCAGACAGCCTGTTCCTGACACCGCTTGTCAGCGTCTTGCCGACGCGACCCACCGGCGAAACGCTGACCGATCCGTTCCGCCCCGAATTGAACGATAAAGGGCGTCTGCATCCGATCACGCGCTCTTTCGCTGGACGTCAGGACCAGAGCTGGGGTCAGTGGTACCGGGCGATCGGTAACGATCCGCTGTCTGGCAATGTGCTGATGGAAGGCCCGGACGGCACGCCGCTATTTGTCATCGACCGGGTCGCCGATGGCCGCGTTGCCATGATCATGAGCGATCAGGCCTGGCTCTGGGCCAAGGGTCATGATGGCGGCGGGCCTTATCGCGAGATGTTCCGCCGGACCGCGCACTGGCTGCTCGGCGAACCGGATCTGGATGCAGAAACGCTGAGCGCGCGCGCCGAAAATGGACAGTTGCTGGTCGAGCGGCGGACACTGGACCGGGCCCCGGAGACGGCGCAGATCACGCTTCCCGACGGGCGCTCGCAAAGCATTGCCATGACCGAAACCGCGCCTGGCTACTATACTGGCACGACACCCGTCGACGGACTCGGCGCCTACCGCCTCAATCACGGCGATCTGACGACCATCGCTGCGGTCGGCATGCTCAACCCGGTCGAATTTTCCGAACTGCTGCCGACCATGGACCGCCTCGCCCCGTTATCGGAGCAGACGGGCGGTGCGACCCGACCGATCGAACTCGACGCCGGAAACCTGCCCGATATAAGGGTTCAGACTTCAGGCGCGATGCAGGGAGGAAGCTGGATCGGCGTGCGGGACAATGATGCCTATACAGTGACACGTTCGAACCGGCGGCCTCTCGCCCCGCCGCTCGTCTTTTTCCTCGCCTTCTTCGCCGCCCTGGCCTGGGGCTGGATGCGCGAGGCGCGCTGAGGGATTAAGCTCTGGTTCAGGCCCGCCCTGTAGATCTGTTTCGCAACACAGGGGAAGATGATGCGAAATCTGCTGGCAATTGTCGCCGGAGCCATAGTGCTGACAGGGTGCATGACGGTCGCGAAAACAACGGGATCGGTCGCCGCCCTGCCCTTCAAGGCCGCCTACCATACGACCAAGGGCGTCGGAAAAGTGGCTGTCGGCACGACGAAATTCGCTGGAAAGTCCGCCTATGCGACTGGCAAGGGCGTCTATTATGTCGGCGCAGTCCCGGTCAAAATTACCGATGCCGCGCTCGATACGACGGTCAAAGTGCTGACGATCACCACGAAAGCTGTCGATCTCAGCGGCAAGGTCGTCAAAGTATCGCGCCAGATTCAGGCCGCAGAACTGGATAAGGAACTGTCGAAGCTGCGCCATGCGCGGAACATCATTTCGGTCACAGTCGACGCGTTCAGCTAGGTCCTGTCCAAACTGTGATTTGAAGGATCGCCTCTATTTTGATATAGTCTAACAAAATAGGAGCTTTCACTATGCGTCGCACTACCCTCATTCTCGCCACGACGGCTCTCATGCTCGCCCCGCTCAGCGCATTAGCGAAGACGCGCGGGTTCGACAGCACTATCACGGCCCCGGTCACGACAGCCGTCAAGATTGAAGTCGTCCTGTCCGATGACCTCGCTCACCGTGCCGACAATCTCCCTGATGACATCCGTAGGCGTGGGGCCGGTGCCTCCAGCCTGCGCTCCGGCTTTGCGAGCAACGGCTTTTACGGCGACAAGGCGTTGCAGCGGCTGCTGGAAGAGGTTGAAGAAGAGTTGACGGACGATCTGACCAAGCGCGGCGTCGCCTTGTCCGATGATGCGCCAGTAATCCTTCGTGTCGTTCTGGAAGACGTCAAGAATAACCGCCCGACCTTCGAACAGATGTCGCGCGAGCCTTCGCTCAGCTTTGACAGTTTCGGTGTCGGCGGTGCTGAGCTGAGTGCAGCTCTGATCGATGATACCGGGTCCGAGCTTGGAACGATGACTTATCGCTGGTTCGAATCGAGCCTGCAGAACGCGCCTTTCATTCGAGGCACGGCGACGTGGACCGACGCCAAGCGCGCCATTTCGCGCTTCTCACGTCATACGGCCAAAGAACTGTCCTGATAGACGATCGAGAGCCGGCCTCAGACCGCCCCCATATCAGCCTCAGGGCACACCGATATATTTGTGAGACTGCACGCTCAGCCGCCATTGCGGGTGAGCCAAGCAATAGTTGAATGCTGCGTCTGTATGATCCTGACGAAGGGGGTCGTCGAGCGGTTGCAGGAAGAAATGCTCGAAATCCAGTCCAGCAAACTGCTCGGGCCGGTTTTCGGCCTGCGGATAGACCAGCTTCAGCTCCTGCCCTGAAATCTGTTTCAGCGACGCATCCGCTTTCGGACTGACACAGATCCAGTCGATCCCATCCGGCGCGACAATTGTGCCATTCGTCTCGACTGCAATCTTGAAACCGTTTCGTTTCAACGCTTTAATCAGGGTTTCATCAAGCTGCAGAAGCGGCTCGCCACCCGTGCAGACGACCCAGCGCGATTGATGCCCGTCAGGCCAGACGGCCAGGACCGCATCGGCCAGGCCATCCGCATCGAACCGCCCACCACCGGGACCATCCGTTCCGACAAAGTCCGTATCACAGAACGAACAGACGGCGCTCGCCCGGTCTTCTTCCCGCCCGCTCCAGAGATTGCAGCCTGCAAAACGCAGAAAGACGGCGACGCGGCCTGCCTGGCCGCCCTCACCCTGAACGGTGAGATAGAGTTCCTTGACGGCGTAGCTCATGATGCGGCGTATTCCGCCCAGCCCTTGGCGCGCAGTTCGCAAGCCGGACACACGCCGCAGCCATAGCCCCAGGACTTTTCCTCGCCGCGTTCTCCGACATAGCAGGTATGACTGCCCGTCCGGACCAGTTCGACAAAGCTTCTGCCGCCCAACTCTTCGGCCAGCGTCCAGGCCTGCGCCTTGGAGCGCGTCATCAGGGGCGAATGCAAGGTAAAGGGCTTGTCCAGCCCCAACGAGATCGCGTCCATCTGCGCGTCCAGCGTGGCCTTGCGACAATCCGGATAACCCGAAAAATCAGCCTCGCACATGCCGGCCACCAGATCGGAAAAGCCGCGACGCCAGCCAATGGCGGCGGCGTAGGTCAGGAAGACAAGATTGCGTCCCGGTACGAATGTGTTGGGCAGACCGGACGCCAGCGTGTCGATCGCACGGTCTCGCGTCAGGGCCGTCTCGCTGATCGCCCCGAAGCCGGCCAGATCGACGACATGATCCTCGCCGAGCCTGTCGCCCCAGTGCGGAAACTGCGTTTGCAGGGATTGCAGGAAAGCCGTCCGGACTTCCATCTCGACGCCGTGACGCTGGCCATAGGAAAAGCCGATCGTTTCGACATGATCGAACCGTTCCAGCGCCCAGGCCAGCACGGTCGCGCTATCCTGACCGCCCGAAAACAGCACGCCGGCCATATGAGGGGTCGTTACCATGAGCGGCACTTAAGCCTGCCGACGCCCGGTCTCAACCCTTCTGGCCCGCAACATGCATGTGTGACGGGCAATGCGTCTGTTCAAAACACTCAAGAGCAGAAAAGCGCGCTGGATCATCGGTCTGTGGATCGGGATGGAAGTGCTGAGCCTTCCAGCGGCCGCATTCGTCGCAACCAACATGAGCCTTCCCGGCTTCAGCCAACCCGCCGTCACGTGGGTCGAAACAGGCGTTCCGGGCGAAACTATGCTCGCAATCCGGAGCGACAGCCCGGTCATGATCAGTGTGACCGATGCGGTGGGACAGGTTCAGGTCATCACGTCGCAGGCTGTCACTTGCCTGGCCCCTGGCACCACACACCCGCGCATCGTTCACCAGACACGGGGACCTCAGATCGTCTCGCTCCGGTTCGATCCCAACTATCGTCCGGATATCCGCGTCGAGCGGTCCGTACAGGTCCCCCTCGCCCAACCCTGCGCCGCGTCAGCCTAGTTGATCGCCACAAGGCCTAATTGATCGCTGCCAGAAAAGCTGCGCCGAAGCGTTCGAATTTGGTTTCGCCGACGCCTGAGACGGATAGCATCTGATCGCGGTCCAGCGGGCGTTTCTGCGCCATATCGATCAAGGTCGCGTCCGAGAAGATGATATAGGCGGGCTTGCCCATGTCGCGCGCCATATCGCGCCGAAGACCCTTGAGCTTGGCCAGCAATTCCTGATCCGCATCATCCAGCAGCTCCGGCGCGGCCTTGCGCTTGCGTTTTGTCGTCTTCGCGGCCTTGGGCTCCGTTATCAGAAAGGCCCCGTCGCCATTCATCAAGCTCAGGCTTTGCGGCGTCAATGTCAGCCGCCCATAGCGCTGCATATCGACATTCAGGTAGCCCGTTGCGATCGCCTGCCGGACCAGCGACTTGAAAAATCCATCACCCCAGCGCTCGCCCGTTCCGTGGCTGGGCAGGCGATCATGCCCGAACTGGCGAATCTTGTCCGTGTCGGCCCCGCGAACGACGGCAATGACATGGTTGGCCCCGAAGCGCTCGCCCGTCTGTTCGACGGCATGCATCAGTGCGATCGCCGCATCTGTGGCGTCGATCCGCTCAGGCGGATTGTCGCAAATGTCGCACGCCCCGCAGGGCGACGTCATTTCACCGAAGTAGGCCATCAGGACCTGACGCCGGCAGGTCGAGGCCTCGCAATAGCCCAACAGCGCGTCGAGCCGCTTATGCTCACGCAGCTGATGCTCCCGGTCCGTATCTTCCTGCGTGATGAATTGTCGCCGCATCCGGATGTCGTCGAGCCCGTAAAGCAGGACTGTGTCGGCCGGCTGCCCATCCCGCCCGGCGCGTCCGATCTCCTGATAATAGGCCTCCGGCGAACTTGGCAGATTGACGTGATAGACAAAGCGAATATCCGGCTTGTCGATCCCCATCCCGAAGGCGATTGTCGCGACCATCACGACGCCGTCTTCGGCGATGAAGCGTTCCTGATTATCGAACCGCGCCTCCGCGCTCATCCCGGCATGATAGGGCAAAGCCGTGAAGCCTTCGCGGCTAAGCAGCGCCGCATACTCTTCCGCACTCTTGCGCGACAGCGCATAGACAATACCGCTTTCTCCGGCTCTATCTTTCATGAATTCAAGTAGTTGGGAACTTCTGTTTACCTTCGGGATTACGGTCAGGGACAGGTTGGGACGATCAAAGCCCTGCACAATCACCGACCCTTTCGCGTTGAACAGTTGCTGCGCGATATCGGCGCGCGTCCCGGCATCAGCGGTGGCCGTGAAGGCCGCGATACGCGAGTCCGGGAAAAGCGATTTCAGGCGCGACAGATCCGCATATTCCGGACGGAACGCAGGCCCCCATTTCGACACGCAATGCGCTTCATCGACCACGAATAGCGGCGGTCGAAGCTTGGCCATCGCCGCCAACATCCGTTCGGTCATCAGCCTTTCCGGCGACAGGTACAGCAGGTGGGACTCCCCGCTTGCAACGCGCCTCCATTCCTCGATGTTACGCGACCGGTCCTGGCCTGAGTGAATGCAGGATACGGCCACACCATTGGCGCGCAAGGCAGCGACCTGATTGTCCATCAGCGCGACGAGCGGGCTGATAACGATGGTGGGACCGTCCAGCAGCAGCGCCGGTACCTGATAGCAAAGCGACTTCCCCGCGCCCGTCGGCATGACTGCCAGTACGTTGCTGCCCGCCAGAATGTCGTCGATCACATCCGCTTGCCCCAGGCGAAAGTCGGCATGACCGAAGACGGTCTTCAGAGCGTCATATTTGTCGGTGAAGCGCTGCGGCATGCGAACGTCCTGTGATGGTTCGATGTTTCCGACAAGAGGCGCATGCACAGCTTTCCACATGGGTTCGCCTGTGTCATAGCCGCGCCCGCTCATGGCTCGTTCTCCCGACTCCAAGGATTTTGCCCGTTCGACTGGCGCCGCTTTCGCCGCACAGATCGATCAGGAAAAGACCAAGCGCGAACGCTCGCGGTCGCTGCGCCCACTCGTAGCGCTCTGGCCCTTCGTGAAGCGCTACCCCGGAAGGCTGATCGGCTTTCTGATTACGCTGATCCTGTCATCAATCGGAACACTGTCGCTGGGCGGCATTCTGAAGCTGATTGTTGATTGCGGCTTTGGCGGTGATGAAACGCCAGCCTATTGCGCCGCCATGCCATTGGCCGAGAGCGGATCGCTCGATGGTTATTTCCTGATTGTCATCGCTTTTGCGTTTTTGTTCGCGACCTTCGGTGCGCTGCGTTTCTATTTCATCACGACTTTGGGGCAGCGCGTGGTAGCGGATCTGCGCCGGGCCGTGTTCGACCGGCTAACTGTACTCAGCCCCGTCTATTTCGAACGCGTGCGCACGGGCGAAGTCCTGTCCCGCCTGACGACCGATACGACGCTGGTCGAAACGGTGGTGACCGGGTCGATTTCCTTCGCTCTGCGATCGATTGCGACCATTGTCGGCTCGATCCTGCTGATGTTCATCGTCAGCTGGCAGCTGGCCCTGCTCGTCATGGCCGTCGGCGGCGTGATCGTCGGCATCGTCATCGGCGTCACCCCGATCATTCGCCGCCTGTCGCGCGACGGTCAGGACCGCCTGGCTGAAGCCTCGGGCCGTGCGAGCGAAGCCATCTCCTCGATCCAGACGGTCCAAGCTTATACGCGGGAAGCACTGGAACGTGACCAGTTCGGCGGCGCGATCGAGCGGACCTATGCCGTTCAGGCTCGCCGTATCCGCGTGCAGAGCTGGCTGACGGCGGTGTTGTTCGCCATCGGCATGGCCGGGATCGCCGGAATCCTCTGGTACGGTGCGCGGCAGGTCATGGCTGGGACGATGAGCGGCGGTGATATCGGCGCCTTCACGGTCTATGCGATCATGAGTGTGTCGAGCTTATCGAGCCTGACCGAGACCTGGACCAATCTGTTGCGCGCCGCCGGCGCCTCGGAACGGCTGGTCGATATCCTCGATGAAAACCCGACCATTATTGGCGAAGACCTGCCCGGAAATGACGTAAGCCTGTCCTTCGAAGCCGTTGATTTTGCTTATCCAACGCGGCTCGACGCGCCGGCATTGCATGATATCGATTTCGCCGTCGCGCCGGGTGAAACGATCGCACTGGTCGGACCGAGCGGGGCGGGCAAGACGACGATCTTCCAGCTGATCCTGCGCTTTTACGATGTCAGTCGCGGTGCGATCCGGCTGGGTGGCGCCGATATCAAGCGCCTGAAACCCGAGCGATTGCGTGACCGGATTGCCGTTGTGCAGCAGGGTGCGCCGCTCTTCTCCGGCTCGGCCTATGACAATATCGCCTATGGCCGCGGCGGGGCCAGCCGTGACGATGTCATGGCGGCAGCCAAGGCCGCCTTCGCCCATGACTTCATCATGGCCCTGCCCGACCGCTATGACACGGATATCGGTGAGCGCGGGGCGACCTTATCCGGCGGTCAGCGCCAGCGCATCGCCATTGCCCGTGCCATCCTGCGCGACGCCCCGATCCTGCTGCTCGACGAAGCGACGTCGGCGCTGGATTCCGAATCCGAGCGTGCCGTGCAGCAGGCTTTCGAAACGCTGCGGCAAGGCCGCACCACCCTCGTCATCGCGCACCGCCTCGCAACCGTGCTGAAAGCCGATCGCATCATCGTGCTGGATCAGGGTCGGATCGTGGAGACCGGCACGCATGACGAACTGGTGAGCCAGGGCGGCCTTTATGCGCGGCTGGCGGAACTGCAATTCACGAGTGGGTAAGCCCCACACTCCACACAATCGATCCCGCCTTCCTAGCCTGTGCTAAATCCCTAGCCTCACGTCTCACGAATGAAGGGGACGCATCATTCCCTGATCCGGGTCGTGAGGACGGCATGGGTGTGCTGGGTGGATTGAAGTGACGCATGATCAACTGCTGGGGCGAAAGTCCTTGCAAGAGGCCGGTCCTCTGATGGCATAATCTGTGATGTGCAGACTGTGACCATTCGGACCGTGCGCGACCGGCTGGACCGGTCGAACGGGGATTGACGGGCAAGCGCCAGCAAGGCCGGGGTCCGCGGACAGGGTTCACTCGAGTCTAGTGCGAACTGTCACCTTGGAAGAGGCCGTCCACAAGACCTGTCCGGCAGGGCCGGCCCGTCAGGCCGCCGCCGTGCCACCATCTTTCATCGGGTGGGCTATTCCTTGGAGGCGGAACGGTACTTCTTATTGCTTCCGGTTACGGCAGTAAGCTCCCGCCTCATGTTCCATCGACAGTGTAGGTTCAGTCGAAGCCTGAGCTGAACCCTCTCTCCGGTAACACATGTGCGTATGAGCGAAGAACGATGACCACCTCCCCCGACAGTCATTGACCGTATGAGAGAAGAGAACGCCCAGAGCTGTAAGAACAAACAAAGAACTTTTATTGCGTCCCACCGATAAATCGGGCATGACATGTCCCATGCCGAAACCCTCATCCATCTTCGTCTGCCAGTCTTGCGGCACGGTTCACGGCAAGTGGGCTGGTCGCTGCGATGCCTGCGGAGAATGGAATACGCTGGTCGAAGAAGCCAAGTCGCAGAATGCTGCCCCCGCCCACAAAAGGCGCAAGGGACGCGGAATCGAATTTGTCGATCTGGGCGGCGATGTGCGTGACGTGCCGCGCCTGATTACGGGCATTGGCGAACTGGACCGCGTCACGGGTGGCGGGCTGGTGCCAGGGTCGGCCCTACTCGTCGGCGGAGACCCGGGAATCGGCAAGTCGACCCTGCTGCTGCAGACGGTTGGGGCACTCGCCAAACAGGGCCGCAGGGTCGCCTATATTTCCGGCGAAGAATCAGTCGGTCAGGTTCAGCGCCGTGCCAAGCGCCTGGGTGTGGCCGAACAAGCCGTTCATCTGGCAAGCGAAACCTCGCTTGGGCCGATCATAGATGGTCTGATGACCAACAAGCCGGACGTGGTGATTATCGATTCCATTCAGACACTCTGGACGGATCAGCTCGGGGCTGCCCCGGGCACGGTCGCGCAGGTGCGGGCCTGTGCGCAGGAACTGGTGCGCTTTGCCAAGAAGTCCGGCGCGACCGTGATTCTGGTCGGTCACGTCACGAAGGACGGCCAGATTGCTGGGCCGCGCGTCGTCGAACATATGGTTGATGCCGTGCTCTATTTCGAAGGCGAGCGCGCCCATCAGTTCCGGATTTTGCGCGCGCATAAGAACCGTTTTGGACCCACGGACGAAATCGGCGTGTTCGAGATGTGCGATTCGGGTCTGGCCGAAGTGCTCAACCCCTCGGCCCTATTCCTGGATGGGCGCGGCGATGCCTCCGAAGGGTCCGCCGTTTTCGCCGGACTGGAAGGCTCCCGCCCCGTGCTCACGGAAATTCAGGCGCTGGTCGCGCCCGCCGCCTTTGGCACGCCGCGTCGTGCCGTGGTCGGCTGGGATAGCGGACGACTGGCCATGGTGCTAGCCGTTTTGGAAGCGCGCTGCGGCATCAGTTTTGCCGGCAAGGATGTCTATCTCAATGTGGCGGGGGGCTTTCGTATCAATGAACCTGCAGCCGACTTGGCCGTCGCGGCGGCCATTGCCAGTTCCGCCTTCGACGTGTCGCTACCGTCCGATTTGGTCGTCTTTGGCGAAATCAGCCTGTCGGGCGATGTCCGTCCCGTCAGCCGCGCCGATGCGCGGTTAAAGGAAGCCGCGAAGCTGGGCTTCACGCGCGCGATCGCGGCGGCCTCGCCCAAACGCGACGACCGCAATGACAATACCGCCCTGCCCTTGATCGCAATCGCCTCTTTGCGCGATCTGGTCCGGCGTGTAGAAGCCGCAGCAGAAAGAGGCCCGGACACGCCTGAGAGCTGGGCCGCCTAATGCAGGACGCCCATGTTCGCCCAGCTTTCGACAGCGCCTCACCTGTTCGCGATTTCAATCGGTCCCTACGACTTTAACGGCTTCGACACAGTCGTTCTGGTCGTGCTGCTGATTTCCGCGCTCTATGCGTTTGCACGGGGCTTCATGCGCGAAATCATCTCTATCGCAGCGCTGCTTTTCGCGGCTGTGGCGACACTGTTCGTATGGGGCCAGTTCCGCTTCGCCATTCGGGATGTCATTTCACCGACCGAGCTGGCTGACGGCATCTTGATCCTCGGGACAGGGTTCCTGTCCTATTTCATCGCTGCCGTCATCCTGGCGAAGATTGGTAAGACCATTGGCGGGGAGAAGCCAGGCCTGATCGACCGGCTTCTGGGCGCGGCTTTCGGCATTGCCCGCGGCCTGCTGATCGCCGCGCTATTCGTGATGTTCTGGTCTGCCGATTACCGGGCATCGCAGGACGCACAGGATTTCAACGACTATATAGCGGCCAATCCGGACAGTTTTCCGCCCGACGTGATCGCACGTATGCCTAAATCCATGCGCGACCAGCTACAATCCGAACCGGAAACCCTGCCGGGACTCTTCGTCGAATTCGACCTTCTATCCCCTGCTTGACCGCATCGGAGATGCGATCCGGGCCTTGCCTTTCGCGGATATGCGCTCATATGCCGATCGCATCAGGGACGGGGATTTTGAAGGCCTCGCCGAGGAGATCAGGTAATGGATCAACCCGCCAACCCCACGATCGACATCGATATGGAAGATGACCGCATTCGTGAGGAATGCGGCGTCTTCGGCGTGTTCGGAGTCGATCGGGCGGCCAGCCTGACTGCGCTTGGCATGCACGCGCTGCAGCATCGCGGTCAGGAAGCCTGCGGGATTGCGGTCTGCGACGGCGAGATGTTTCATACGGAACGCCATCTCGGCCTTGTCGGTGACAATTTTACTGGCGACGATCCGGCGGACCGCCTGCCCGGTAATATCGCCATCGGACATGTGCGTTATTCGACAGCCGGCCAGACCGTGCTGCGCAATGTGCAGCCGCTTTATTCGGAACTGCACATGGGCGGCTTTGCCCTGGCCCATAATGGGCACATCACCAACGCCTATACGGTCAAGGACGCGCTGGTCGAAAAAGGCGCCCTGTTCCAGAGCACGTCCGACACAGAAGTCGTCATTCATCTGGTGGCGCGGTCGAAGGGCAAGACCTTCACGGATCGGTTCGTCTCCGCCATCCGGCAGATCGATGGCGGTTTTGCCTTTGTCGGCATGACCCGTGATGCGCTGGTAGGCGCGCGTGATCGTTTCGGCATACGCCCTTTGCTGATCGGCCGGATCGGTGACAGCTATGTACTGGCGTCCGAGACCTGTGCCTTCGACATGGTTGGCGCGGAATTCATCCGCGAGGTGGCACCGGGCGAAGTCGTCGTCATCAATGAAGACGGCATTCGCAGTTTTACGGCTTTCCCCAATGCCGAAAAACGTCCCTGCATTTTCGAATTCGTTTATTTCGCACGGCCCGATTCCATTGTGGGCGGCAAGAGCGTCTATGAGGTTCGCAAGCGGATGGGACAGAGGCTGGCACAGGAAACGCCCGCCGAGATCGATGTCGTCATTCCCGTCCCCGATAGTGGCGTTCCCGCCGCGCTGGGCTTCGCGCAGGAAACCGGAACCCCATTTGAACTCGGTATCATCCGCAACCATTATGTCGGTCGGACCTTCATCCAACCGACACAGGGCATGCGCGATATGGGTGTGCGACTGAAACATTCCGCCAACCGCGCCATGATCGAAGGCAAGCGCGTTCTTCTGGTCGACAATTCCATCGTCCGAGGCACGACCTCGACCAAGATCGTCCGCATGATCAAGGCCGCCGGGGCCAAGGAAGTTCATTTCCGATCCGCCTCGCCACCGATCAAATATCCCGATCATTACGGCATCGACATGCCGTCCAAGGATAAGCTGATCGCCGCCAATTACAGCCTCGAGGAAATGACCCACATGCTCGAAGTGGATAGCCTCGGCTTCCTCTCCATTGAAGGGCTCTACTGGGCGATGGGCGAGGAATATCGCGTCGATGAAGCCCCTCAGTATACCGATCATTGCTTCACCGGCTGTTATCCGACCCCGCTCATCGACCGTGACCGCGAACGCGCCGGCGGGGCAAAGCAACTCTCCTTCCTTGTGGAAGTCGCCTAGGCAATTACCATGACAAACCCTCTTGAAGGCCGCATCACCCTGGTCACTGGGGCGTCTCGCGGTATCGGCTATTCCGCGGCCAAGGCGCTCGCCGCTGCTGGCAGCCACATCGTCGCTGTCGCCCGCACGCAAGGCGGCCTTGAAGATCTGGATGATGCGATTACGGCGGCGGGCGGCACCTGCTCGCTGGTCCCGATGGACCTGACCGATTTCGATCAGATTGACCGGCTCGGTGCGCTCTTGAATGACCGCTATGGCCGCTTGGACGGTCTGCTCTGCAATGCAGCCATTCTTGGCGGTATCACCCTGACCAACCACACGACGCCGAAGGACTGGATGCAGGTGATGGATGTGAATCTGACCGCACCCTACCGGTTGATCCGGTCGATGGATCCGCTGCTGCGCGAAAGTGCTGCGGGCCGCGCCGTCTTCGTCACCAGTTCGGTCGCCCGTAGCCCGCGTGCCCATTGGGGTGCCTACGCAGCGTCCAAAGCCGGGATGGAGGCGTTCGTGCGCTGCTGGGCCGACGAAATCGAGAGCATTACCGATATCAAGGTCAACCTACTCAATCCCGGCGCGACCCGTACGCAGATGCGCGCCAAGGCGATGCCTGGCGAAAATCCCGACACACTGCCCTCACCCCAGGATCTGGCCCCACTGATTGTCGACATGCTCAGCCCGACTTTTCGGGATCACGATACGCTCGTGACTTTCCGCGAAACGCCCTACTTCAAGGGCTAGTTTTCCAGCACGATCCGGTAGCGCGCCTCGCCGGATTTTAGTCGCTTGATGGCGGTATTGCACTCCGCCATCGGGAAGGTCTCGATCATCGGCTTGATGTCGTGGCGGACGCAGAATTCCAGCATCTTCGCAACCATATCGGGCGGTCCGGTGTCAGACCCGGACACGACTCGCTGCCCGCCAATCAGGGGAAAGGCCGGGATGCCCATTGGTTCCGGCACGACGCCAACCGTGATCAGCTTCCCGTTCGGGCGCAGCGCCGACAGATAGAGCGGCCAGTTCAAGCTGACATTCACGGTTGTCAGGATGAAGTCGAAATAGCCAGCCTCGGCCTTGATCGCGGCATCGTCACGGCTGTTGACGATCCGGTGGGCACCCAACTCTGTCAATTCCGCCTCCTTGTCCATCGACGACGTGAAGGCCGTAACCTCGCAGCCCCACGCATTGGCAAACTGCACGGCCAGATGCCCCAGCCCACCAATGCCGATAATACCGACACGGTCTGTCGGCTTCAGATCGAAATCGAGAAAGGGCGCGAACACGGTGATCCCGCCGCAGAAAAGCGGCCCGGCCGATTGCAGGTCTATCCCGTCCGGCAGCGGGACGGCCCAGACATGCTGCACGCGGATGCGATCTGCAAAACCGCCATGGCCGCCAATCGTCGTGGTTCCCGTCTGGCAGCGCTGCTGTCGTCCGGACAGGCACGGTGAGCAATGCAGGCAGCTATGCGACGTCCACCCCACACCGACATTCTGACCGACGCTGAGATGGCTGACATCGTCCCCGACGGCGACGACCTCGCCGATCACCTCATGCCCCGGCACAAGTGGATACTGACTCGCGCGCCAGTCATTATTGATCATCGAAATATCGGAATGGCAGAGACCGGACGCCAAGATCTTGATCTCAACTTCATCCGCCGCAATCGGACCTGGATCATAGGTGAAGGGCTCGAGTGTGCCGCCAGCTTCGATCGCCGCATAGGCTTTGAATTCAGTCATCATAGTCTCCCATTTGGGTTCAGGGCTTAGTCCCATTCGCCGCTAAATTGAAACAGCTCTTCGATCGACTCTCCCAAAGCATGCGATATCCGGAATGCCAGTTCTAGCGAAGGCGAATAGCGCTGACCTTCAATGGCGATGATCGTCTGTCGCGTGGCGCCGACATGATCCCCTAACGCAGCCTGCGACAGGCCAGCCGCCTTGCGGCTATCCCGAACCCGATTGGTGATCCGGCTTTTCTTACCGCCCATCAGAGTACCCGGCGATAGCTGAAAAGGCGCAACCCATATTCGATCAGACTGGCAATGATGAGCGAAATGAAAATGCCGTGAAACATCAAATCGCCATTCGGGAAGACAAGATAGTTGAGCAGACAGGTTATCACGCCAACAGCGAAGACGATTCCGCTCCAATGGCCGGCAAAGTGAATGACGGCCCGGTCACGCTCATCCCGCGTCTCAGTGGCTTCCGAGGGATTGCTCAAGGCGACGATAATATGCGTGATAATCGATAGAATGATGACCACGACAGTGAACGCAATCACAAAGGGCGCCGGCGGAATGATCACACCCGCTCGGAACCAAGCCGACAGGACGGGCCCCAGATAAACGACCGACGCCAATCCCAGCGCCAGAATCATCGCCCATGCAGATTTTTCATTGAAAGACATATGTCCCATACCTCGACTCCATGTAAGATATACCTTACATAGGCAAACGTGAGGGAATGTCAAATATGCCTTACATTCGAGCTGTAATTCGCAGTGGTCAGTCTCGGGCGTTGTTGGGGGTTCGGCGCTGGCGTCCCGTGCGGTTCTTTTCGTGATAGGGATTGTCATCCGACTTGACGATCATGCGAATGGGAATTCCAGGCAGGGAGAAATCCTCCCGCAAGCCATTGATCAGATAGCGTTTATAGCTTTCCGGTAGTTTATCGGCGCGCGAGCATTTCAGCACGAAAGTCGGCGGGCGGGTCTTAGTCTGACTGATATATTTCGGCTTTACACGACGGCCAGCGACCGCGGGCGGTGGGTGCTTGGCCACTTTCTCCGTCAGCCAGTCATTGAGCTCCGACGTCTTGATTTTCGCCGACCAGTCATTGTGGATGCGTTCGATCGCGGGCAGCAGCCGGTCCACGCTCTTGCCCGTCAGGCCGGAAAACATGACGACCGGAACGCCGCCAAATTGCGGCAGGAGGCGTCCCGCCATTTCGCGCAGTGCTTTGGAAGTCTCGGATTTTTCCTCGACCAGATCCCACTTTGTCACACCGATAACCATTGCGCGGCCTTCGCGTTCGACCAGGCTGGCAAGTTGCAAATCCTGCTTATCGAAAGGACTTGTCGCATCCATCAGCAGCACGACGACCTGTGCGAACCTCAGGGCGCGGATCGTGTCCGACACGCTCATCTTCTCCAGCGTTTCCTGAACCTTAGCCTTCTTGCGCAGACCTGCCGTATCGTGAAACTGAACGCGCCGACCCTGCCAGATATGGTCGATCGTGATACTGTCGCGAGTCACCCCGGCTTCGGGCCCTGTCAGCAGGCGCTCCTTGCCGATCAGCGTATTGATTAGCGTCGATTTGCCCGCATTTGGACGTCCAACAATTGCGATGCGCACAGGCGCTTCGACAGTCTGGATTTCTGCCGGTTCAGTCAGATCGACGCCGCGCAATGCCAATTCGATCGCATCGTCCAGATCGACGATCCCGATATTGTGCTCGGCTGAGACCTCGATCGGGTCACCCATGCCCAGCGAATAGCCTTCTGTAATACCGACATCGGCGGCGGAGCTTTCCACCTTATTGGCCACCAGAACGGTCGGTTTACCGCTCTTGCGGACAAATTCGGCGAAAATCCGGTCCAGCGCCGTAATCCCGGCGCGCGCATCATAGACGAACAGCACGATGTCGGCGTCCATCACCGCCCCTTCCGTGCCGGCCCGCATGCGCGCTTCCAGCTTGTCGCCGCGCGCATTCTCGAACCCAGCTGTATCCAGCAGGGTCATGTCGTGGCCGCGCAGCTTCGATTTCGCTTCACGTACGTCGCGCGTCACGCCGGGTGTATCGTCGACAATGGCCAGCTTCTTACCAGCCAGACGATTGAACAGGGTCGACTTCCCAACATTGGGACGGCCCACGACGGCGATGCGCGGGGCCCTGATTTTCAGTGGCGCGCTTGGTTCGCCTGCATCGACATCCGGCTCTTCAGACTGTTCGCTCACCGCAAGGCAATCAGATTGGCTTTATTATCAAGGAAATAGACCGTCTCATTGGCAATGATCGGCGGCACCATGACGGCTTCGCCGATCTTGCGCTCCCCAATGATCGACCCGTCATAAGGATTGATGATCAGGGCACGACCGCGCGATGAGACGACGACCAACCGCTCGCCAGCCAGAACAGGTCCTGACCAGACGATCCGGTCCTTGCGCTTTTCCGGCTTGCGGAATGTTTCGAGTTGCTGTGTCCATTTGACCGTCCCGTCGATCTTCGACAGGGCCGCGACCTTGCCGTCAGTGGTCATGGTGAACACGACATCGCCGGCGACCCAGGGCATGCCGATCGATCCGGCTGGCTGGGTCCAGACCCGTTGCCCGGTGCGGAAATCAAAAGCTGTCATCACGCCCGACTGCGCGGTCGCGATCACATAGCCGTCGGCCACGACCGGACCGAAAGCGATATCGTTAAGGGCTGCCAGAGGCGTCAGTCGGGCCGATGACGCCAATGCGTCCTGCCACAACACGCCGCCATTCTGGGTCCGCAGCGCAACGATTTCACCTGATGAGAAAGGCGCGATCACCACATCATTGTCGACCGCTGGAGCAGGAACGGTCAGCATCCGCGCCGTTTCGACAATACCCTGATATGTCCAGAGCGTCGCTCCATTATCAGATGCGTCGAACGCCATGATCTCATTATCGTCGGTCACGGCATAAATCCGGCCTTCTGCCACGGTCGGCGCGGAATGGATCGGAACGCGGATCGCACGGCGCCATTTCTGCGCGCCGGACGCCGGGTCGAGTGCGAGCAGCACCCCGAGACCCGACGTCACATAGAGCGTGCCTTCATCATAGGCGAGACCGCCGCCAACACCATTCTTGTCCGTCCCGTCGCCTTCGAAGAAGGAGCGCGGGTCCCGCACACGGTCGATAATCGACAGGCCGCGCGTCCGGGTACGTTCGCCTTCCGTCACCTCGATCTCCATCTGCCACAGGCGATCGCCGGATTGTTCGTTATAGGCACGGACCCGGTTGCGGGAATCCATCACGTAAATGACACCATTGGCAATGACGGGCGGTGCGGCGACAAAGCCCTTGCGGCCCGACCCTTCGCCGATGTCCCGTTTCCACACACGCTCCAGCGGTCCGGATGCGCCGGTATGCTGCACGACATGGGCGGTATTGCCGCCCACTTGCGGCCAGTCCGTATTCACATAGGGCGGCGGCAGGACGACAGGCTGCGCCAGACCGTCCGGCGCAGGAAGCAGCGTATCGTTCAATTCCAGAATGGAAATCCGGCGATCATCGCCAGCCACATTTCCCTGATCCGGACCAACGCCGCCGAACGGGTTGATCGCACTCAGCGTCGAACAGCCGGACAGAAAAACCGCTGCCAGCAGGGCCAAGCCAGTGTGTCTGAAGGTCAAATCAGGGCGTTTCATCATTAGTGTCTTCCGGGGCCGGTAATGTCGGTTCTTCACCGGACTGACTGGCCGTGTTCATGAGAATAAGCGCCTGCTCGGCACGGCGGGCCACCGTGTCCGGCACGCCCGGGATCGTATCGAGATAGGAAAACTCGGCGCGCGCGCGTTCCAGATCGCCCTGATTGAGGGCAGCGGTCGCGATCAGTTCCCGCGCCAGAAATTCATAAGGCGCGCCTTGCGCGGCCAGCTGTCCGGCCCGCTGATCGACATCGGACCAGTCGCCGCGATTGGCAACCACATAGGCCGCTTTCAGCGACGCCAGTTGTACGTGACGATCTTCGTCGAAACGGGCTGCGGCTGCATCGTAAAGACGGATTGCCTCCGCCTCATTGCCGCTTTCGGCGGCGATGATCGCGGCGCGCATCAGCGACAGACCGGCATAACCGTCAGGCGCGACATCGGCGAGTTTTAGAAAGGCTTGACTGGCCTGTTGAGTATTCCCTTCCTGCAGCAAATCGTCAGCCGCAAGATAGGAGAACCCAGCCGCACGGGCAGAGCGCTCATTGCTGTAATCGCGCCATTCCATCCACGCGACCAGAAGTACGACACCGATGAGCAGGCCGATGATCAACGGCCCGTATTTCCGCAGGAACTTGTTGTAATCGTCCTTGCGAAGTTCCTCTTCGACCTCGGAAATGAAATCGACCATGATCGTCCCGATTTTAGGCCGCGTCTTCGCCCGATCCGGGTGCGGCGTTTTCGTCGTTCGCTCTAGCTACGCGCCTGCCGGGCTGCAACCGATAACGGCATGACGTTTCATTCAGACTGTCGCGCCCTGCTGGCGATCAATCCTTGAAAATATAAAGGTTCTCATCCCGTGGGAAGGACCGGTCCGCCACATCGTCCGCATATTGGCGCACAGCGGTATCGATTTGGGCACGCATATCGCCGAACTTGTGAACGAATTTCGGCACCCGGTCGAACAGGCCCAGCATGTCGGGCGTGACAAGAATTTGTCCGTCACACCGTGGCGACGCGCCGATACCAATAGTCGGAATGTCGACGGCCTGGGTCACCCGGTCGGCGATCTTGGCTGATACGCCTTCCACAACAACTGCAAAAGACCCGGCCTTGGAGGCCTGCTCGGCGTTGCGAACGATCTCGTCAGCAACAGCCTGACGTCGTCCCCGCGCCTTGAACCCGCCCAGCACATGCATGCTCTGCGGGCGCAGGCCGACATGGCTCATTACCGGGATGCCGCGCTCGACCAGATAGGCGATCGTGTCTGCGGCGTAGGAGCCTGATTCGATCTTCACGGCCTGGCAACCCGTTTCCATCATCACGCGCGATGCAGAAGCAAAAGCCGTCTCCGGCGTTCCTTCATAGGAACCGAACGGCAGGTCGACGACAACGAGCGCCGTTTTCGAGCCGCGCATTACGGCCTGACCATGCAGGATCATCATGTCGAGCGTCACACCAACCGTACTCGGCAAGCCGTGCACAACCATACCAACCGAATCGCCGACCAGAATCAGGTCGCAATGCGGATCGATGATTTCAGCCGTCGGCGCGTCATAGGCCGTCAGACAGACGACTGGATCGCCGCCCTTGCGCGCCGTGATCTGCGGAGCCGTAATCCGACGCGTCCGTTTGACAGGCCGCGAATGAGGGCGCGTATTCTGTGGCTGTGCCGACATTACAGGTCCGCCAGTCGGGCGCGGGGAAAGTCGAACACTGGATCGGCGCCCGCGCGGATCGATTCCAGCATACCGTCCGCCATCGGCATGATCGACAGGGCATGATAGCGTGCCAGGCTGGCCATAGCTGGAGCCTGATCGTCGCCGCTGGCGAGTCCTTTCGCGACGGTCAGCGCCAGATAGCAACCGCTGATGACATGCGCACAGAGTGACAGATAGTCCGAGGCCACACCGAGCGCATCCAGTTCGCTGGCATTCAGAACGATATCCGTTGCCACGGACATTGTCTCCAGACCCTTATCCATCGCAGCTGCGCAGACCGAGAGGTCGCTGCCGGAGGCAGACTTCACCTCAGTAATACCGGCACGGAGATCCGCGATTAGCGCGCGCATCGCCTCGCCGCCATCGCGCCTCAATTTGCGTCCGATCAGGTCGATAGCCTGAATCCCGTTCGTGCCCTCATAGATCGGTGCAATGCGGGAATCGCGATAATGCTGCGCGGCCCCGGTTTCTTCGACATAACCCATACCGCCATGCACCTGCACGGCGATGCTTGTGACCTCAACGCCTGTGTCGGAGCCATAGGACTTGGCGATCGGCGTCAGCAGCCCTTCCCGGTCATGATGGCCCAGGTCAGACGCTTCGGCTGTGGCCAGACAGATGGTGCGCGCTCCCATCAGTTTGGCTTTCATGTCGATCAGCATGCGGCGCACATCGGGATGATCGAGGATGGGCGCGCCGGCGTCCTGCCCGGGTGGGATGCCTTGCACGCGCTCTTGCGCATAATCGAGGGCGGCTTGATAGGCCCGTTCCCCAATGGCGACGCCCTGAACGCCGACGAATAACCGCGCTTCGTTCATCATGGTGAACATGCAGGCCAGGCCACGATTGACTTCGCCGACCAGATAGCCGGTCGCGGCGTTGAACTCCATTACGCAGGTCGGGCTGCCGTGAATGCCGATCTTATGTTCCAGGCCGATCGGTCGAAACGCATTTCGCTCGCCCAGAGCGCCATCCGCCTCGACATGATATTTGGGACAGAGGAACAGCGAGATACCGCGCGATCCGGGCGGACTGTCAGGCAGACGCGCGAGGACAAGATGGATGATATTATCTGCGCAGTCGTGATCGCCCCAAGTGATATAGATTTTTTGTCCGGTGATCGCATAGGTGCCGTCGCCATTATCCTCCGCCTTGGTGCGCACGGGGCCCAGGTCGGATCCCGCCTGCGGTTCGGTCAGGCACATGGCCCCGGTCCATTCTCCGGCCAGCATTTTCGGCAAATAGGTCGCTTTCAGCGCCTCATCGGCATGCGCCTCGATGGCTTTCACCGCCGAGCTGGTCAGCATCGGGCACAGCCCCAGTGCCATATTCGCTGCATAGAGCATCTCGTTCGTGGCAACGCTGACAGCGCTCGGAAGGCCCATGCCGCCAATCGCGCTCGGCATGGCGACGGTTTGCCATCCGCCCTCGACGAACTGGTGATAGGCGTCCCTGAACCCCGGTGAAGCAGTCACATTGCCGTCTGACAGTGTCGCCGGATTCTGGTCCCCATCCCAATTGGTGGGTGCAATGACATCGCGCGCGAAATCGGAGGCGCCGCCCAAAATCGCGTCCAGAAGATCGGGCGGTGTCTCTTCGAATGCGCCTGTCCGGGCGATCGCTTCGAAGTCGACGCCGTGGCGCAGAAGAAAGCCAATCGCATTGACGGGCGGCGTAAAGCTCATGGAAGTGACTCCGATCAAAATGTCGGCAGAATTTGCCGGGCAGAAACGCTAGGGGGCTATGCCACGGCTTTGGTCCCGCTTAACAGAAGAAAAAGTGCTGCATTTCGACCTTATTGAAACGCCTCGTCTCAGGTTCAGAAATTATCATGCGTTCAGGAATTATGATGTCAAACCGCCTTTTCATGCTTGCAGCCGCACTTGTCATCACAGGCTGCGGTGGCTCAGAACCGGACAACACTGCGACTGAGACGACAACCGCACCGGCCGCGACCACGCAAACGGCCAAGCCGGAGATGACGCCGATGGAACGCGGCGCGATTCTCTATAAGCGCTGCCGCGCCTGTCACACGCTGGACGATGGTGGACGGCACAAGGTCGGCCCGAACCTCTGGAACATTTACGGGCGAACCGCCGGAACCATGGAGGGCTTCAACTATTCCAAGTCCATGACGGCCTCCGAGATCGTCTGGACGGACGAAACACTGTCCGACTATATCGAAAACCCGTCGAAATATATTGCAGGCAACCGGATGAGTTTCGTTGGCTTGCGCAAAGCAGAGGATCGCGCGGCCCTGCTGGAATATCTGCGGGCGGAAACGGGCGGCTGACGCCCTAGAATTTCGTCCAGACGCCAAGCTTCAAGCCGCTTTCGGACACGGTGTTTCGTCCCGTCACCAAGCTGACATAGCCGATTTCGACGTAATTGCGCCCGCGCAGGCGATAGACGACAGAGCCTTCCACCTCCACGCGCTCCTGACGCGCCAGGGGGAAATTTTCGAACACGCCTCCCGCCACATCCGTATACCGGACTTTCCCGATCAGCTTGACCCGGTCGAGCGGATCGGCCCCGACCGTCAGCTGGGAGAATGCCCCGGCATAGCCTCCGTCGAGATCCAATCGACCTGCCATCTGTGCTTCTGCAAACAGATTGATCCCGCCCCATGTCCGGCTCTCGCCCCATAGACCTCGCAGCTCCACCACCGGTTCGCGGTTCTCGATCGTTAGCAGCTTTGGCGGAAGATCGATGCCAGCGAAATAGCTGGCCGACAGCGCGACGGCATGCCCTTCCTTGCGCCGCAGCTGGTATTGCAGTCCGAACGACACAGTTGAGGGATCTGAAAAGGACACATTAACGCCAGGGCCGACAATTGTCGCGTCCTGCCAGTCGAAGGTCCCGATCAGGGCGAGCCTGTCCGTCAGGCCCAGTTTCGCGAATGTCTGCGTGACCGTCTTGCTATACTGATCCAGACGAAAGGTCTGATCGAACTCATTGCTGGCGCTGTCAGCAGAAAGAAAAACCTGCGCGCTGATAATTTCCCCGTGCCAGGCTTCAGGGTTCCATGCGGAGGCCTGCGCCGTACTGGCGAACAGGGCACTCAAGGCGACACCGGCAAAAGATTTCAAGACCCCCCACACAGGCTGATCATATTCATCTCGCCTCGACCCGGTCAAATGCTATAGCGGCAAAGCGCCGCCTGCTCGGCGCTGTCGAGTTCGAAGGACCAGCGCATGAAAATCGCCTTCACCGCGAGTGACAAGCCCGGTGCGAAGTCCGTCATGCAGGGCCTCGTCGCCCAATATGGCAATGTCGATGCCGGCGATGCGGACGTTATCGTACCGATCGGCGGCGACGGCTTCATGCTGCGAACGCTCCGCCGCCATATGTCGCTGGTCAAGCGCGGCCTTCCCGTCTTCGGAATGAACCGGGGCACGATCGGTTTTCTGATGAACCGCATGGACACGGACGATCTGCCGGACCGGATTGCCGCCGCCAAACAGGCGACGGTCTCGCCACTGAAAATGGATGCCGTATCTGCCGGCGGTCAGGTATCGGAACTGGCCTTCAACGAAGTATCGCTATTCCGGCAGACGCAACAGGCAGCCCATATTCGTGTCAGCGTGGATGGACTGGTCCGGCTGGAACATTTGATGGCAGACGGTGTTCTGGTTGCGACGCCAGCCGGATCGACAGCCTATAATCTATCGGCGCATGGCCCGGTCATTCCGCTCGGGGCCGACGTTCTGGCGCTAACCCCCATCAGCGCTTTTCGTCCGCGACGCTGGCGCGGAGCGCTGCTACCGAATACGGCCCAAGTGCGTCTCGACGTACTCGAACCTGAACGGCGTCCGGTCTCGGCGTCCGCCGACAATCAGGAAATCCGGCATGTCGAGCAGGTCTTTATCGCGCAGGATATGGCAACCACGATCACATTGCTGTTCGACGCCGATCACGGGCTGGATGAGAAGATTTTACGTGAACAGTTCTCAACCTGACGTCAGGCGCATTGTTGAAATCGCACGAAACCCCTAGATCGGAACGGCCCGCGGCCCCAGACCTTCGTCAAGCCAGTCGAGCCAGAGCTCCCCGAACCTGTCAGCTGCTGGATGTGTGGCGATACGTTCGGCCATGGTCCGCTGGAACCGGCTGCGCGTGACGCGGGATCCGCTGCGCTCCATCGCGTTGTAGGCATCCGCACTGGCGAGCAGTAATGTCTGCGCAGCCTCTCCCATCCGCGCGCGGCGCATCAACGCCGAGAGACCATAGCTTTGCGTGTCCAGAACCATCATCGCGGCCTTGGCCGGGGTGACCTGTGCCAAATGGGCCAATGCAACCTGAACGAAACGCCAGTCTCCCTGCCCCGCTGCGCGTGCCAGAACGTCTTCCGTTAACGTCCGCTTGGACATCATCGCCGTCACATAGGCATTCATGGCCTGGGCAGACCATTCGGATGTTGCCCACCCCGCCTTGGCCCGGCTGGCCGTATCTTGTGTCAGCGTCGCTGCATGCTGTGTGTGCGGCGTCAGCGCGCCTTCGACCGATACAGCTTGGAGGTCGATCAGGCGCACGGCCAGATCCTGCGGCATATCATGACGCCGCAGCGACGCCTCCAGAATCAGATCGTCAACGCTGGACAGTTCGACTAGTCGCGCCGCATCGTTGCGCGAAATCAGGGCGCTGTCATTCGCGGCCAGAACGGCAATCGCTGGGCGATCATTCGTGTCGATCAATTCGGCACTAACCTGTCGCGACAGGCCGCGTCGTTCTGCAATCGCCCGCACTTTGTTAGCGGCGCGCGAGCGCAGAACGGCAATCAGGTCTTCATCCGTTACGACGGGCGATGAGGAGAGTATCGGCGCCGCGATCGTGTCGATATCGGCAATCAGGCGGTTCGCCACTTCGCGCGGGAGATTGTCCGACAGTCGCAGCGTGATGGCGAGCGCGCGCCGCACTTCTTCGCAGACATCCTGTGATAGAATATCGAACAGCGTTTCGGACAGGCGTCTCTGTGTATCGCTGAGATCGGCATCACGGATCAAACGGCCGATCGCCTGTGTGGCGAGCGCACGGCTTTCGACCGTATCTGCCGACACAGCCTGCTTGATAAGCGTATCCGATACAGGGCCCAGAGGCACGGCTAACTCCGAAATGTTCAGGGATCACGTAGAACGATCAGGGTTAATCGGGTGTTACGACGCGGAGATGATGCGCATGCAGACGCAACCAGAAAAGCCGATTGCAATGGCAACTATCATCGAAGGGAAATGGTACCGCCTCCTGGATTCGAACCAGGGGCCTCTTGCGCCACAAGCAAGCGCTCTAACCTACTGAGCTAAGGCGGCATCCCAATGCGGGCGCCCCTCTAATACAGGGGCGCAGGCGCTTCAAGCGCCGAATACGGCTCGGCGTGCTTTGTGTCGGAGTGCTGGGCCTATGCGTCTTCGGGAATGTCGAGCGACCGGTAACCCCGGCTGCCAAGCTTTTCCTGTGCCGTAATGTAGTCGGACAGTTCTCGCGCCCGGCGTTCCGGCGTCGGATGGGTCGAGAGGAATTCCGGGCCGCGGGAACCACCGCTTTCTGCGCCCATTTTCTCCCACAAACGCACGGCCTGATATGGATCATACCCTGATTTCGCCATGTAGCGGACGCCGAGACGATCGGACTCCAGCTCCTGTCGGCGACCATAGGGCAGCGCCACGCCGAGCATGAAGCCGAGGCCGAGCGCCTGTTGCAAATAGGCCGTATTGCGGCGCGCACTGTTGACGCAATTATTATACTCCGCGCGCGTGCGAGACTTGTCACAATTCTTGCCCAGCTGCGTACCTGCGAGTATCGTGCCGCCCGCGACGGCTAACTGTCCGGCGACCTGCTGACTGTAACGCTCAGCGGCGTGACGTCCGGCCACGTGTCCCACTTCGTGACCCATGATAGCGGCGATCTGGTCGTCATTATCAGTGAAATCCATCATACCCTTATAGAAGCCGACCCGGTTGCCGGGCAGAACAAACGCATTCTTCGTATCGGTGTCGAACACGGCATAGTCCCAACGCTGGTTAGAGCGACCCGCACCCCGCGAAATGCGGTTGCCGATATTTTTGAGGCGCGATGTATAGCGTGGGTCATTGGAGGTCGGAGTTTGTTGCTTGACGGCGGTCCAACTCTGCGCCGCCGCTTGTGCCAGCTGGGCATCGCTCGGGGCCAGGCCGACAAACTGCCTGCGACCCGTTTCCGGATTCGTCGCGCAGCTCGTCAGGCCGCCACTAGCGGCTGCGACAGACCCGACGCCAAGATATTGGAGGAATTTGCGGCGATACAGAGCCTGTGGATCCGGGTGGGACGCCGTCTCGGTCGGGGTCTGGGAATGGGCGTTGCACATGGGCGGGTCTCCTCAACCGGATTTAATCTGTCGCTATGGTCTAACGATCTTTATGGAACATGGTTCCTGAATGGCACCTGTCGGGCAAGGCCCAATCGAAAAATTCAATAAGTCGGTCGGTACGTGATCAACCCATTCCTGAAGACATAATTTTATGGCAGTCGGCAATTTACAGGCATGGCATGATTGCCAGACATCGATTCACCGCATAATCCGGTCTGCAAATACGGCCAGTCCCGGCTATCGATCTCTCAGGAGGCGACCTTATGGGCGTGCATGACCCCGTCATCGATGAACAGACACCGGCCAGCGATTTCACGATCGAGCAGCGCTGGGACCGGTATACGACGGAAGAACACGCCGTCTGGGACACGCTCTATGCCCGACAGATCTCGATTCTGAAGAACCGGGCCGTTGATGAATTCCACCACGGCCTTGGATTGCTGGATCTGGGATCCGGTGGCATCCCCGATCTATCGGATATAAACCCGAAGTTGAAAGCGCTGACAGGCTGGGAAGTCGTGATGGTGCCGCATCTTGTCCCTGACGATGTGTTTTTCGATCATTTGGCCAATCGCCGCTTTCCATCCGGACGTTTCATCCGCAAACGCAGTCAGCTCGACTATCTCGAAGAACCAGACATTTTCCATGATATTTTCGGTCATGTGCCGATGCTGACCCTGCCGGTTTTCGCCGATTACATGCAGGCTTACGGCAAGGGCGGACAACGGGCGCAAACCATGGGACGGCTGAAGGAGCTGGCGCGTCTTTATTGGTACACAGTCGAATTTGGCCTGATTCAGCAGGCCGAGGGTCTGCGCATTTATGGCGCCGGGATCGTCAGTTCAGCTGGCGAAACGCCTTTCTGCCTGGAAAGCGACTCGCCCAACCGGATCCGTTTCGACCTGGAGCGGGTCATGCGGACAGATTACAAAATCGATGATTTCCAGCAGGTCTATTTCGTGATCGACAGTTTCGATCAGCTGCTCGACGTGACGCAGCAGGACTTCACAGCCCTCTATGAAAGGCTGGGAACAGATATGACACGCTTCGGACTAACCGACATCATCGATGCCGATGAGGTTTACCATCACGGCGACCAAGCTTACGCACAGGCCGCAGCAGCGCGCAGCCGTCATGATGCCGACGCTGGCGAGACCGAATAGAGCTTTGTAAGAATAGCCGCGTATCGAAACATGCGCGCCATGTCAGCATGGTGACAGGAGTAGTCGAAACGTCAGGTTGGGATGCAATGCCCTTGGCAAGCCGACAAAACGCTAAAGTCAGACTGACAGCGACATCAGTTCGTTGCGTCAGCACTGAAAAAATCTTGCATCAGATCAAACGGTTAAATCGGTTCTGGCCCATCCTGATCGGGTTGAGGTTTTAGCAAACTATACCTCTGCGCCGCTCATAGACCGTCTCACATTCAGCCCGATTGGCCCCGCCAAATGTGAATGATCCTGTCGGGCTCAGCTCCCTCGACGATCCATTGACACGGACCCAATAAAAAAGCCCGGCTCGAAAGCCGGGCTTCAAATATTAATCTCTTGCGAAGGTCTAGTTGCTCATGACCGGCGCGTTGGAGAGCTGCAGCAGCACTTCTGTGCGGCGGTTCAGCTGCTCACGGACACCATCGCCTGTCTGAACAAACGGCTCGGTTTCACCCTTGCCTTCAGACATGATGATCGCTCCGTTGACGCCCTGACGGACCAGCTCTTCGCGGGCATCAGATGCGCGGCGCTCGGACAGACCCATATTGTAGGATGCTGGACCGGACGTGTCGGTGTGACCGACGACGCGGATATTGTCGATCTGGCAGAACTGGCCGATGTCCAAAATGCGGTTGATCGTGTTACGAGTCTCGGCGGACTGACCGCGGTCGAATTCGTAATAGATGATTTCCTGACGGAACGCCTCTTCACAGACGTCAGCCACGATAATCGGGCAGGCTGCCAGATCGCTCACCATTGTCACGCCGTCATCACAACGGAACATTTGTGGTGGGCAGAGATCCAGGTCTGTCACTTCTGTGACACCATCCCAGCAGGTGTAAGTCTGAGCTGGGCAAAGAGCCAGATCGGTCACTTCCGTCACACCGTCCCAACACGTGAAGGTCTCTGGTGCAGGTGGAGGCGTCACGATGATTGGTGCTGGCGTGCTCTTGCCGAAACGGTAGCGGAAGCCCGTTTTCAGAACATGCGTTGCAGCACCTTCGAGTTGCGTTTCAAGCCCGCCAAACAGAGGGCCATCAACCGGGTTGGCGGTGTTGTAGACACCGTCATAGTTAAAATCACCAATGTCAGTGTAGGTGTAGTTCGTATCCCAGGACAGATTGTCCGTAATATCGTACCCTAGACCCGCCATCAGGTTCCATGAGAAGTTCGTGTCACGATCGGAAACCTGGCAACCACGTGCCGTCGTTATCGGAGTACCCAATCCGCTGATCGTGGCAGGCGGTGGTGAATTACCCACGCAAGCCAGCGACCGGATCAGGATATTACCCGTGTCGTTTACGAAATCCGTTGCACCAGCCGTCAGCTTACCGCGCGTCAGGCCAACCCCGGCACCAACATAAGGCTCCCAGCGACCGAAGTTGCTGAAATCATACATCAGGTTCAGGCGCAGCGTGTCAGCACGCAGCTTGGCGAAGCTGGATGGCTGACCGTTGATCGAACCGAGATCGTTGTAAAGCGTTTCACCTTCCAGTTCGACGCGCCAGTTTTCACCGAAGTCGTAACCCAGACCCAGAGCGATTGCGAGATTGCCTTGTCCGGCAACACCACCAACGAGGGAGTTCGGTGCAGTCGGACCGGCGACCAGATCAGCGTCTGTCACGACACCGTAGCCAACTTGACCTTTGATATAGACGCCACTGTCCTGTGCCATTGCAAGGGACGGCGCTGCAAGAAGCGCAGTCGTGGCGGCTGCAAATAGAAGCCGATGCTTCATGATAATCCTCCGTGAATGGTCGAAGCCATTAGTGTGTTTCAGGTATGCACGCCCAGGAAGAGCGCGACTCCTAGAACTGTTGCTACACGAAACAGTTCCCGATTGCCAATGTAAGTTTTTTATTTAGGCGAAAAATTGGAAGGTTTTTCTCGGAAACGTTGCAAATCTGCATCAGGTTGCGGCGAGATTGCGGCGCTTTCCGGTCTAAAAATCCCAGAGAGCCCAAAACCCCAAGGAACATGAATGGTACGCCCACACGGACTCGAACCGTGGACATCCTCATTAAAAGTGAGGCGCTCTACCAACTGAGCTATGGGCGCTGACCAAACAGGCAAAGCGATCGCGGGACAGATTACACGATCCGGCGAAAGCGAGCGCTAACTAGGCGCGGTCAATATCTCCGTCAACCCGTTTTGCTGCGGCTTTTTCAGGTCAGCCCGCGACGAAACTCGGTGACGAACGCGTCCAACTCTGAAGCGTGAATAGCGCGGCGCATGCGTGCCATCAGATCCTGAAAATAGGCGATATTGTGCCAAGACAGGATCATCTGGCCGAGCATTTCCTGCGACCGGATAAGGTGGTGAACATAGGCTTTGCTGTAGGTCTGCGACGCCGGACAATTGACCGTTGCATCCAGCGGCGTGTCATCTTCGGCAAATTCGGCCTTCCTGATATTATAGGGTCCCGTATCGGCCCAGACCTGCCCGTGACGTCCCGAACGGGTCGGAATGACGCAATCGAACATATCCACACCGCGATAGACCGCCTCGACGATATCGATCGGTTTGCCGACCCCCATCAGGTAGCGTGGCCGGTCCGTGGGCAACGCCGGACAGGTAAAGTCCAGAACCCGGCACATTGCCTCATGCCCCTCACCTACGGCCAGGCCGCCAATGGCGTAGCCGCCATAGCCGCCCAGGCTGACGGACCGCGCGGCGGATTCGATGCGCAGATCTTCAAAGGTGGATCCCTGCACAATTGCGAATAGAGTTTGATCGGGGCGATCGCCAAACCGCTCCAGCGACCGCTCGCCCCAGCGCAAGGACAGCTCCATCGAGGTCCGTGCCTGTTCGTGAGTTGAGGGGTAGGCCGTGCACTCGTCGAATTGCATGCAGATGTCGGCACCGAGCAGGTCTGCTTGGATTTCCATTGAGCGCTCCGGGCTGAGCATGTGTCTGGACCCGTCAATATGCGAGCGGAACTCGACGCCCTGCTCGCTCATTTTGCGAAGTTTGGAAAGCGACCACACCTGAAACCCTCCAGAATCGGTCAGCATTGGGCCGCCCCAGCCGCAGAAGTGGTGCAGCCCGCCGAGCCGGGCGAGACGTTCGGCACCGGGTCGCAGCATCAGATGATAGGTGTTCCCCAGAATGACATCCGCACCAGTCTGGCGCACCTGCTCCATATAGACGCCCTTGACCGTGGCAGCGGTTCCGACAGGCATGAAGGCCGGCGTCTGAATGTCGCCGCGGGCTGTCTGCAGGGTCCCTGTCCGTGCCGCGCCATCAGTCGCGTGAATATCGAAGGGGAAAACTGCCATCAGCGACGCCAGAGCAGCGAACTGTCGCCATAGGAGTAAAAACGATATCCCGTCTGGATCGCGTGGCGATAGGCCGCGTGCATCATGTCGACCCCGGCCAGCGCACTGACCAACATAAACAGGGTTGACTTTGGCAGGTGAAAATTCGTCATCAGACCATCGACTACCTTAAACCGGTAGCCGGGCGTGATGAAAATATCCGTCTCGCCGGATTGGGCCTGTCCACCCGACGCTTCCAGAGCGCGCAAGGCCGTGGTGCCGACCGCAATCACGCGACCGCCGCCCTGCTTGGCTGCACGAATGGCCTGATCGACCGCATCGGTGACCTCGTACCATTCGCTATGCATAATGTGGTCCTCGGTCCGGTCCGACTTGACGGGCAGAAATGTTCCCGCCCCGACATGCAGCGTCAACCGGGCGATGGTCACACCGCGCGCATTCAGACGGTCGAACAGCTCTGGCGTGAAATGCAGTCCCGCCGTCGGCGCAGCGACACTGCCCGGTTCGTCGGCATAAACCGTTTGATAATCGGTTTCGTCGCGATCATCGGCGGGGCGCTGACGCGCAATATAGGGTGGTAGAGGCATCCCTCCGTGCAACGCCACGGCTTGGTCGAGCGCCGCATCCCTCCGGTCGAACTGCAGCGCCACATCGCCGCCCCGGTGAATATCCATCACCGTCGCCGCGAAATCGTTGGCGAAGATCACCGTATCGCCCTGACGCAAACGCTTGGCCGGCCGGATGAAGGCCCGCCAGCCATCCGGACCCGTCCGCTTATGCAGGTTGACGGTCAGCGCCACATCGCCGCCTCCGCCTTGAGGGCGCGCCGGTCGGGTGGCTTTCAAGGCGGCCGGAATGACCTTGGTATCGTTGATGACAAGAAGGTCGCCCGGATCCAGCAAATCCGGCAGATCGTGAACATGATGATCGGACAGACCCCGTTCCAGGTCTTGCCCCACGCAAAGAAGCCGCGCGGAGTCGCGCGGCTCGGCGGGTCTTAGCGCAATCGCGCTCTCCGGCAGGTCGAAATCAAAGTCCGAAACGTCCACAAGACGCAATATCAGTCTTCGACGACGGTCGCCTTGACGATCTTTCCAGGATAGCGCGGCGGCTCGCCCTTGGGCAGAGCATCGACCAGATCCATGCCATCTTCGACTTCGCCCCAGACCGTGTATTGACCATCGAGGAACTGGCTGTCGTCGAGACAGATGAAAAACTGGCTGGACGCGCTGTTGGGCTGGCTGCTGCGGGCCATGGAACAGACACCGCGAAGATGCGGATGCTTGTTGAATTCAGCTGGAATATTCTTGGAATAGCCGCCCATTCCGGTCCCATCGGGACAGCCGCCTTGCGCCATGAACCCGTCAATGACGCGATGGAAGGTCAGATCATCGTAAAAGCCGTCTTTCGCAAGCTGCGTGATCTGCGCGACATGTTTGGGAGCCAGGTCCGGACGCAAGAGGATCGTCACATCGCCTGTTTCACCCGTCTGGGTGTCGAGCGAGAGAATGAGTTTTTCAGCCATGTAAAATGTCTTTCAAGGTGAAGATGTGAAAGGAAGGATCGGGCGCCCGTCAGAGCGTCCGTGTCGGAACCGCGATATCGCAGATATCCTCATAGGATTGACCCGAAAGCCAGGTCGTGAAGGCATCCGAACCGGTGTCCAGTACCTGCACGGTCGGACGTTCGTCCTCGGGCAGGTCAGCGGCAATTCGCACCGTATTCATCTGATCGGGAATAAAGCCATCCTCACCGACAACGCCAATCTTGATATCCGTCAGATGGTCGCGGCCCATGACCGTGCTACCCCAGATCGAGTATTGCATGTCGAGATGTTCGGCCTTGCCGCGCAACAGGAAGAACTGGCTGTTCGCGCTGTTCGGATCATTGGTTCGCGCCATCGATGTCACGCCAGGGCAATGCAGCCCGAATGCGCCGACTTTGCCATCAGCCGTCAGAATGGCCTGACTGATCGGCTGAGTCGCGATGGGAAGTGACTTGTAAAATCCGGTCGCGATCTGGCTGTCCTCAGGTCCTCGCGTGGAGACCAGAGTGACATCCATCGCTTCGCTGCGGCGAAACAGGAACTCACCCGGCAGGTCCGGCAGTTCGCTATCGCCCGTGCCGTCTCCGTTCTGGCCGTCACCCGTCTGGTTCATGAAATCGTCGATCACGCGGTGAAACAGAACATTGTCGTAGAAACCATCCCGCGTCAGCTGCTTGATCTGAGCCACATGGGCGGGCGCGATCTCGGGAAAGAGCTCGACGCCGATCACGCCGTAAGCCGTATCGATCAGCATCAGATTATCCGGGTCGACTGTCCGCCAGGCCGTTTCCGGATAGGCGTCACTGACGGCCACAGCCGCGTCGGCATAGCTTTCCTGTGTTTCCGCCGAACAGGCTGGAGTGGCAACAGCCAGAACTGAGACGATTGCAAGGCGCAGTGCGGCAGTGCGTGGAACGATCATCATGTAAATCTATCCTTCAATCTCAAAGCGACTTCTGGCGTCACGAACGGGTCGATGTCACCACCCAGTCGCGCAATCTCCTTGACGAGGCGCGATGCGATGGTCTGATATTGCGGGTCCGCCATGAGGAAAACGGTTTCAATGTCCGGGTTCAAACGATCGTTCATCCCGGCCATCTGAAACTCATATTCGAAATCGGAGACGGCTCGCAGGCCACGCACTATCACGGAGGCCCCGCAGGCTTCAACAAAGTGTATCAGCAGGCCGTCAAAGGGTTTGACCTCGACTTCGATTCGCTCGCGCAGCGGTTTGACGACATGCTCAACCATCTCGACCCGTTCATCGAGCGAGAAGAGCGGGTTCTTGTCGCGATTGATTGCAACGCCCACGATCAGCCTGTCGCAAAGACGCGAGGCCCGCTTGAGAATATCCAGATGCCCCAGCGTCATCGGATCGAACGTGCCGGGATAGAGCGCAATTCTGTGCTGTTTATGACTGGTCATCACAGCGCTCTAGGCGACGGAGGCGGTCCACACTAGAAAAATCCGTTCCGCCCAGTCCCCGTCCTAGTCTTCGCCATAGACTTCTTCGCGAGCCGTTTTCAGGGCCTCCGCCATGCGGTCACGGATCGCCTGGTCGCTAATGTCGACACCGGCCGCATCCAGATCGCCGCGCAGTTTGCGGAAGACATCCTCATCACCGGCTTCCTCCATGTCGGCAGCGATCACTTCGATTGCGTAGGATTTGGCCTCGTCCTCAGTCTTGCCAAGCAGCTCAGCCGCCCAGTGACCCAGCGCCTTGTTGCGCCGGGCTTCGGCCTTGAATTCCTTCGCTGCGTCCATCACAAAACGCGTTTCTGACGCGTTCTTGCGTTCGTCGAAACTGGACATAATGGTCTCCATATTGCGATACCGCCTGATAGCGGCCTGTCGATCAGACTGTTTTTCGGCCCTTACAAAGCCCGGTCACGGGCGGCAAGACGCATTCGCGGTAAAAGGGTGCGACTTATCCCTGCTCGCAGCGTCACCCGACATTGCCGCCGGGCGCTGCCTCGTCTATGGGGCGCACTCACTGCATGGGAGCTGAGCGCCCGATGAGTTGCCGCAAGCAGATTTACGAAGGCAAGGCCAAGATCCTGTATGAGGGTCCGGAACCCGGCACGCTGGTCCAGTACTTCAAGGACGACGCAACAGCCTTCAACGCTCAGAAAAAGGCTACGCTCGACGGCAAGGGTGTGCTGAACAACCGTATTTCCGAATTCATCATGATGCGCCTGATGGAGATCGGCATACCGACTCACTTTATTCGTCGCCTCAACATGCGCGAGCAGCTGATCAAGAAGGTCGAGATCGTTCCGCTGGAAGTGATCTGCCGGAATGTCGCTGCGGGCACCATGTCAAAACGTCTCGGCATTGAAGAGGGGGAGAAGCTCCCCCGCTCGGTCGTCGAATTCTGCCTCAAGCGCGACGATCTTGGCGACCCCCTGATCGCGGAAGAACATATCTATGCGTTTGGCTGGGCGTCCCAGGGGGAACTGGACGAGATCATCGCCATGACCCTTCGCATCAACGATTATCTGCAGGGGCTGTTCGCCGGGATCGGGATCAAGCTGATCGACTTCAAGCTGGAATTCGGTCGGCTCGAGCATCCTGACGGCCTGGGCGGGCACATGATCGTTCTGGCCGATGAGATCAGTCCGGATAGCTGTCGCCTCTGGGACCGTGAAACCGACAAGAAACTCGACAAGGACCGCTTCCGCCGTGACCTTGGCGATGTGACCGAGGCCTATACCGAAGTGGCGACCCGGCTGGGTATTCTCAAACCCAATCCGACGTCTGCCAATATTTCCGTCATCTCTTCCAACGACTAGAGACTTACTCATGATCGCTCGCGTCTATGTCGGCCTCAAACCCGGCGTTCTCGACCCCCAGGGACGGACCATTGCCCATTCACTCAACGATCTCGGATTCGACGAAGTTCAGGACGCCAAGCAGGGTAAGGTCATCGAACTGACCCTGAGCGGCGACGACCGCGAAGCCGCCGAGGCGCGCGTCAAGGAGATGTGCGAGACGCTGCTCGCCAATACGGTGATCGAGAGCTACCGCATCGAGCTGGACGACTAGCATGACGACGGCTGTCATTGTCTTTCCCGCGTCGAATTGCGACCGCGATGCCGCGATGGCGCTGAAAGCGGCCACCGGCAAGGCGCCTCGCATGATCTGGCACAAGGACACATCCATACCGGACGATGTGCGCTTCGTCGTCGTTCCTGGCGGCTTCTCCTATGGCGACTATCTCCGCTCCGGCGCGATCGCCGCCAATTCACCGATCATGCGCGATCTCAAACGTAAGGCCGATGGCGGTCTGGCCGTCGCGGGCATCTGTAACGGCTTTCAGATCCTGACCGAAGCCGGGATGCTGCCCGGCGCGCTGATGCGCAATATGAACCAGAAATTCGTCTGCCGGGTCAGTCGCCTGCGTCTGGCCAATGCCGAGACGCGGTTCACGCGGCTTTACGATGCCAAGAACGAAATCGACATTCCCGTGGCCCATCATGACGGCAATTATTTCGCCGATGACGAAACACTCAAGCGTATCGAGGATAATGGGCAAGTCGTCTTTCGCTATAGCGACAACCCGAACGGCTCACGCAACGATATTGCCGGGGTCGTCAACAAGGCCGGCAATGTGCTCGGCATGATGCCACACCCCGAACGCGCCATCAACTCACTGCATGGCGGCACGGATGGCAAGCTCTTCTTCCAATCCATTCTCGGATCGCTGTAATGGCCGACCTTTTTACCGGACCGCATACGATTACCGCTGACATCGTCAAGGAACACGGCTTGTCGGAGAGCGAGTATGAGGTCATTCTCGACCGTCTCGAGCGAGAGCCGAACCTGACCGAATTGGGTATCTTTTCGGTCATGTGGTCCGAGCATTGTTCCTACAAATCGTCGCGCCGCCATCTTGGGAAGTTTCTGACGACGAGCGACCGCGTCATTCAGGGGCCGGGCGAGAATGCGGGCGTAATCGACATCGATGACGGCGACGCCATCATCTTCAAGATGGAGAGCCACAACCACCCTTCCTATATCGAGCCTTATCAGGGCGCGGCGACGGGCGTGGGCGGGATCATGCGCGACGTCTTCACCATGGGCGCGCGGCCCATCGCTTTGATGAATGCGCTGCGCTTCGGCGCTCCGGATCACCCGAAAACGAAAAGCCTCGTCTCGGGCGTGGTCGCAGGGATTGGCGGTTACGGCAATTGCGTCGGCGTGCCGACAGTTGGCGGCGAGACAAATTTCCATCCGGGCTATAATGGCAACATCCTCGTCAACGCCATGTGCGTCGGCCTCGCCCGGACGGATAATGTCTTCTATTCGGCGGCCAGAGGCGTCGGCAATCCGATCTTCTATGTCGGCTCCAAGACGGGCCGCGATGGCATTCACGGCGCCACCATGGCCTCCGCCGAATTCGACGATGACAGCGAAGAAAAACGCCCCACAGTTCAGGTCGGCGATCCGTTCACAGAGAAGCTGCTGATAGAAGCCTGTCTCGAGCTGATGGCGACCGACGCTATCATCGCCATTCAGGATATGGGTGCGGCGGGCCTGACCTCCTCTTCCATCGAGATGGCCGACAAAGGCGGCGTTGGCATCGAGCTCGATCTGGACGATGTCCCGCAGCGAGAAGAAGGCATGACAGCCTACGAAATGATGTTGTCGGAGTCCCAGGAACGGATGCTGATGGTTATCCAGCCCGGCAAGGAACAGCTCGCCTTCGACGTGTTCGAAAAATGGGGTCTCGACGTGGCCGAAATTGGTCGGACGACTGATACGGGTCGGCTCGTGCTCAACCACGGCAAGGAGGTCGTTTGCGACATTCCGATCGCCCCGCTGGCCGACGATGCGCCGAATTATGATCGCCCGCACACGCCCACGGAAAAACGCGACATTCTGCAGGCGCACGATGTCGCGGCCCCGCAGGATCAGAACGAAGCCCTGCTGAAGGTCATGACGGATCCCGACATGACGTCAAAACGCTGGATATGGGAGCAATATGACCGCCACGTCATGGCCGACACAGTCGATAGCAGCCAGTCCGGCGGTGATGCGGCGATCATTCGCATTCATGGCTCCGACGGCCCGACCAACAAGGCGGTCGCCATCACCACGGATTGCACGCCGCGCTATTGCTATGCCGACCCCGTCGAAGGCGGTCGCCAGGTCGTCGCCGAGACATGGCGCAACCTGACCTGCGTCGGCGCCGACCCCATTGCGATCACCGATTGTCTGAATTTCGGCAACCCGGAACGGCCCGACATTATGGGTCAGTTTGTCGGCTGTATTGACGGCATGAACGAAGCCTGCCGCGCTTTCGACTATCCTGTCGTGTCCGGCAATGTCAGCCTTTATAATGAGACGAACGGCGTCGCCATTCCGCCCACACCGGCGGTGGGCGGTGTAGGCCTGATTTCCGATCTGGCCCATGTCAAAACACTGAAGGGTATGCGTCCGGGCGAGACGCTGATGCTGATTGGCGCGACTGAAGGCTGGCTTGGCTGCTCGATCTATCTGAGGGCGATGGAACAACGCGAAGACGGTGCGCCGCCGCCCGTCGATCTGGCCATGGAAAAGCGCAATGGCGACTATATTCGCCGCCTGATCCGAAACCGCCGGGTCACGGCTGTGCATGATCTGTCCGATGGCGGCCTCGCCGCTGCGGCCTGCGAAATGGCCTTTGCCAGTGGTCACGGCGTGCAGCTGACCAACCCGTCCGATCTGGCCTCCCATGCCTGGTATTATGGTGAGGATCAGGGCCGATACCTGATCGCGACAGACGAAAACTCGGTCAATCCGATCCTCTCGACGGCGAAGGACCTCGGCCTCACCGCGATGGTGGTCGGTACGGTCGGCGGCGACCGGATCACGGCTCAGGAAGGCTTCGACGTCAGTCTCGACGGGCTGCGTCAGCACTGGGCGGACTGGATGCCCGCGCTGATGAGCGGCGCAACCGAAACCGTTTAGGAAGACGCCGATGGCGATGGAACATGACGCAATCCTGACGCTGCTTCGCAAGGCTCTGCCCGATGCACAAATCGAGCTGATCGATCTGGCGGGCGACAATGATCACTGGAAAGCGATCATCATCAGCGAACAATTCATCGGCAAGAGCCGTGTCGCTCAGCATCAGCTCGTCTATGCCGCGCTGGGGGACAAGATGGGCGGCGAACTCCACGCCTTGGCACTTGAAACACGCGCACCCTGACCGGGGAGATGCCCCGGACCCTAATCGTCGGTGGTACGTCGCAGATTGCGGCCGCGCTGATCCCTCAATTCGACAATCTCCGCGTCCTCACCGGACGCCCCTGGACGCCGCCCGACGGCGTTGATCATGTGCTGGTCGATCTCAGCACCTATGATGCGCGTGACAATCGCGACTGGCTCGAACCTTACGACTTGATCCTCTGCATTGCGCCGATCATGCACAGCGCACGCATCCTCGACTGGCTACCTGCACTGCGGGGCACGCGCGCTGTCTTCCTGTCGTCCAACAATGCCGCACTGCTGCCGGATGACCCCTATTATGATCCGATACGCGCCGCCGAGTCGACGATCCGCACCGCATCGGTCGATGCCGTAATTCTGCATCCGACGGCCATATCCGGCCGACCCGGCTGTCAGGTGCTCGGCAAGCTCATCTCATCTGTCCGTCAAGGTCGCCCGATCATGCTGCCAGGAGTGCGTATGCGCCAGGCGCTGGTCGATTACCGCGATGTTGCCCGCGCCGTTTTTATGGCGTCCTCCCCGTCGGTTCCGGCGGGCACTTACAGCGTCAACGGCCCCGCAACGCTCACCTACGCAGAGATCCTCGCTGCGATCGAGACCGCGACGGGGCGCACAGCCCGCGTTCTGAATCTGCCGGCCCGACCGCTGCGCTGGGCGGGCCGGATCGCTCCACAAATTCCCCAATTGCGCCGCGCCGGCATTCATCGCGACCCCGTGCAGCCCTCCCTGCCCGGATATCACGCAGAATTCAGTGTTATGGACATGATCGTCACCTTGACCCGTGATGGCCCGCTACCTAGCTAAAGCGCGACTGAACAGGAGCTTTCCATGTCCGACAATCCTACCCACGCGCGGATCGCCAAGGCGGTTGGCGAGAATGACGTCGTTCTTTTCATGAAAGGCACACCGACCTTTCCGCAATGCGGATTCTCCTCAACGGTCGTGCAGGTTTTTGACTATCTTGGCGTCGATTATTCGGCGGTGAACGTGCTGGAAGACCCCGAAATCCGTCAGGGCATCAAGGACTACAATAACTGGCCCACCATCCCGCAGGTCTTCGTCAAAGGTGAATTCATCGGCGGCTGTGACATCGTACGGGAGATGTTCGAATCCGGCGAACTCCGCACCATGCTGTCGGACAAGGGCGTGGAGATGGCGGCTTAGCCCCTAGTAAAATCATTCGGTCTTCGGCCCGTGCGAGTCCATCGTCGGCGCACCAAACTCACCCTAATCCTCGCTCATCCCCGCGTACGCGAGGAACCAGCTGGGGACGAACGTGCGACCGCGATTTGAAGATGGGTCCCGGGTCAAGCTCGGAATGAGGTAAAGACGGTCGAGAGGGTGATCGCGAGAAAGCGCGACCCATGAAAAAACCCGCCTCGGAGAGGCGGGTTTGATCGGATTCGCGCTTGGGTAGAAATCTAGCGCGAATAGAATTCGATGACGAGGTTCGGTTCCATCTGAACCGGGTAAGGCACTTCGTCGAAACTCGGTACGCGGGTGAAAGTCGCCTTCATACCCTTGACGTCGAGATCGATATATTCCGGCACATCGCGTTCGGCCAGTTCGAGCGCTTCGAGAACCAGCGCCATCGTCTTGGACTTTTCGCGCACCTCGATCACGTCACCGGGTTTGACGCGGTAGGACGGGATGTTGACCTTCTTGCCATTGACCAGAACATGGCCGTGATTGACGAACTGACGTGAGGCGAAAACGGTCGGGACGAATTTGGCGCGATAGACGACGGCGTCCAGACGCCGTTCCAGCAGACCGATCAGATTTTCGGAGGTATCGCCCTTCATCTTTGTCGCTTCGTCATAGGTGCGGCGGAACTGCTTTTCCTGGATGTTGCCGTAATAGCCTTTGAGCTTCTGCTTGGCCCGCAGCTGCGTGCCGAAGTCGGACATCTTGCCGCGACGGCCCGCACCATGCTGACCGGGAGGAGTCGGGCGCTTATTGACTGGCGACTTGGGACGGCCCCAGATGTTTTCGCCCATCCGGCGATCGATTTTATATTTGGTGGTGTGACGCTTGGACATAGCTGCGCCCTTTCAATCCTTCGCGGGCCGGCTCCTGACAATGGGGAGCGATTACAACGGCGGCGGCGCAAATATCCCGTCTTGAAGGCGGGCGACATACTGCAAGCAAGCGTGAAGTCAACACGGCATGACAGAGAGGGACAGAGGTGTATGGGGCGGTGACCCATACTCACGAAGGGAGGTCATTTTGGAACGTCCGCAACAGACCAATTCCCGCGCAGGGCTGATCAGCGGCCTGTCCGCCTACTTCATGTGGGGTCTGTTTCCGATCTACTTCGTCGCAACCAAGGCGGTTCCGGCCACAGAAATTTTGGCGCACCGTATTCTCTGGTCCCTGCCCTTCGGTTTGCTGATCCTGCTGTTTCGGCGGCAGATCGGCGATACGATCCGCGCAATCCGTCATCCCAAACTCTCGCACTACTGGCTCTGGCGTCTGTTGCGCTTGCCGCGAATTGGGGTGTTTACATCTATGCCATTCAAATCGAGCAGATTTTCCAGGGCAGCCTCGGCTATTATATCAATCCGCTCATCTATGTACTGGTCGCCGTATTGTTCTTCGGCGAACGGCTCACACGGTTGCAGAGCGGCGCGATCGCGCTGGCCTTTGTCGGCGTAATGGTCCTGACCGTCTATGGTGGGCAGTTCCCGGTCATTTCGCTGTTTCTGGCGGCCAGTTTTACAACGTATGGGGTGCTGCGCAAACTGATCGATGTCGGAGCCATGCCCGGCCTTTTCATCGAAGTGCTGGTGCTGATCTTGCCCGCAATCGCCTATCTGGTGTGGCTGTCCCATGCCGATATTCTGGTGTTCGGAACCGAAACGCGGCTCAACTGGCTGCTAATCGCGTCCGGGCCGATCACGGTTCTTCCGCTTCTGGCCTTCGCATTCGCGGCGCGGCGCATTCGTCTATCGACGCTGGGCATCCTGCAATTTGTCGGGCCGACCATGCAATTCCTCTGCGGCGTCTATTATGGTGAGCCCTTCACGAAGGCACACGCCATCTGCTTCAGCCTCATCTGGATTGGGGTCGCCTTCTTCGTGCTGGACGGATGGCGCGCTAGCCGGCGAGCATCCGCGCCATGAAGATGCCGAGCGCGAACAGGATGAAATGCAGAATGGTCTGCTGCGTGATCAGAAACGCGCCGTCCAGCAGCATGTTCTGATCCGGAGCTTGCGGCTGTTCGCGTAATTCCCGACGGCGAGGCGCAAACATTATCAGGGTCGACAGGATCGCGACGACAAACACATATAGAAACGTCAGGCCGAAATAGCCGATGACGAAGCTGACAATCAGCATGAGATAAGGCAGAAATTTCATCGCTTGAGCTTCCGTTTACGATCAATATGCGCGCCGCGCCCCTTGGACAGAGCCTTGACGATCCCGCGAAAGGTGCGGACTTCCTGCTCCGTCATCCGGGCTCGAGTCAGCGGCGCACGAATATTGTGACGCATAAGCTCTTTTTTGGATTCCGGGTAGAAAAAGCCAGCGTCTTCCAGCTCAGTCTCCAGATGATCCAACAGCCGTACAAGGTCTTCGCGGGGTGCGACATCGGACAGAGCATCGTCGAACGTGTCAGGGATACCCTGCCCTGCTGCATAGAGAAAGGCGAACACATTGACCGCCTGCGCAAGGTTCAGGGACTGAAAGGCTGGATTGACGGGATAGGTCAGGATCGCATCGGCCAGAGCGACATCGGAATTTGTCAGCCCGGACTGTTCCGGCCCGAACATGATGCCCGTGCGCGTACCGGCTTCTTCCATTGCCCGGACTCGCAAACCGACGCCGTCCACGCCCTCGACGGGCAGTTCGATGTCGCGCCGTCGCGCCGTCGCCGCGAGGACATAGTTCAGATCGGCAACGGCTTGTTGCGTGGTGGCAAAAATCCGTGCGGTCTCCAGCACGGACAGCGCACCCGCCGCCAGCGTTTGCGCTGCCGGGTTGGGCCAGCCGTCGCGCGGGGCGACAAGCCGCAGGTCCGTCAGTCCAAAGTTCAACATGGACCGCGCAGCCGAACCGATATTCTCACCAAGCTGCGGATTGACGAGAATGACAGCCGGGACGGTGCCGCCAGAATCGCCCACGGCACGCCCCAACTGGTCGTGTATGTCCTTGCCGGGCTTGTTCGCGCCCATGTGATCCTCATTTCCTGAAAACAGACTGTGGCGATTGCCCTTTAACTTGCGTATCGCTTTGCTATACGCGCCCACAAATTTCCAAGACTTTCCGACACAAATCGAGGACCTCATGGCCAAAATCAAGGTGAACAACCCCGTCGTTAACATGAACGGCGACGAGATGACGCGCATCATCTGGGACATGATCATAGAACGCCTGATCGAGCCCTATCTCGACATCGAGCTGCTGGACTACGATCTATCCATCCAAAGCCGCGACGCCACCGACGATCAGATCACGGTCGACGCAGCGAACGCGATCAAGAAGCATAATGTCGGTATCAAATGCGCGACAATTACGCCCGATGAGCAGCGCGTCGAGGAGTTCGACCTGAAAAAGATGTGGCGCTCACCCAACGGCACGATCCGTAACATTCTCGGCGGCGTCGTCTTCCGCGAGCCGATCATCTGCTCCAACATTCCGCGGCTCGTCCCCGGCTGGACCCAGCCTATCGTCATCGGCCGTCACGCCTTCGGCGACCAGTATAAAGCGACTGACATGGTCGTTCCCGGCCCCGGCACAGCAACCATCAAATTCGAAGGCGAAGACGGCGAAGTCATCGAGCACAAAATCTTCGACTTCCCGGGTGGGGGCGTGCTGATGGGTATGTACAATCTGGATAAGTCGATCGAAGACTTCGCTCGCGCCTGTTTCAACTATGGCGTCCAGCGCCGCTGGCCGGTTTATATGTCGACCAAGAACACGATCCTGAAAAAGTATGACGGTCGCTTCAAGGACATCTTCCAGGACGTCTATGATAACGAGTTCAAGTCCAAGTTCGAAGAGTTCGGCGGCGAGTATCAGCACCGCCTGATCGACGACATGGTCGCGGCCTGCATGAAATGGTCCGGCGGCTATATCTGGGCCTGCAAAAACTATGACGGTGACGTGCAGTCCGACACTGTCGCGCAGGGCTTCGGCTCGCTCGGCCTGATGACGTCCTTCCTGCTGACTCCGGACGGCAAGACGATGGAAGCCGAAGCCGCACACGGCACGGTGACCCGTCACTATCGCAACCACCAGAAGGGCGAAGCGACCTCGACCAACTCGACGGCCTCAATCTTTGCCTGGACCCGGGGCCTCGCCCACCGGGCCAAGCTCGACGATAATGAAGCCCTGCTGAAATTCGCCACCAACCTTGAAAAAACCGTGATCGAAACCATCGAAGGCGGACAAATGACCAAGGATCTCGCCCTGCTGGTCGGTGACAAGCAAGGCTGGCTGACGACGACGGGCTATCTCGAAGCCATCGACGAAAATTTTCAGAAGAAAATGGCGTAACACCCGTCGCGCATGCACGGCATCCGCTTCAACCAAGTCACGCTCGCAGCCAAGGATATGGCTGCGAGCGTTTTATTTTACCAAAGGCTCGGCCTGATCCTCATCGTGGACTCGGCGCCGCGCTATGTCCGGTTCGAGTTTCCGGACCTGCCTGCTGGCGGTGAGCCGGCCACACTGTCGCTGCACCAGGTCGACCCGGACTGGACCGCGCCGACCGATTGGCCACTCATCTATTTCGAAGTCGATGACGTTCCAGCTTTGCTGCGCGAGGCAGACCTGATCCCGATCGCCCCGACCGAAATGAAATCCTATCTCTGGACTGAGGCCGACATTCTGGATCCTTCGGGAAACCGGATCAGACTCTACGCTGCGGGCCCGGCGAGGCGGTTTCCGCCGTGGCGGGTGAAGTCTGCCTCCTCCGATTGACGGTCCCGACCAGCACAAAGCTGATGATCATCAGCAGAAACCAGGAACCGAATTTGCTCAGACTGACCATCTCCCACCCTGCTTCCTGCCCCGGATAGGTCCAGGCGCGCGCAAAGGTCGCGATATTTTCCGCGAGCCAGATGAAGAGCGCGACCAAGATAAGACCGAGTAGAAGCGGCATTGACCGATGGGTTTGATCAGTTCGGAAGTGGATCAGGCAAGGCCCATACAGGAGCGCGGCTACCGCGAATAATCCGTAGCGTATATCGACAACATAATGATGGGTGAAGAAGTTCACATAGACAGCCATCGCTAAGATGAGCTGCGCCCAGAGCGGCGGGAACCGCGTGAACCGGAAGTCGAAGATCCGCCAGACACGGGCTATATAGCTGCCAAAGCAGCCATACATGAAACCGGTAAAGAGTGGGACATCCATGATGCGCAGGAGCGGGGGTTCAGGATAGACCCAGCTGCCTACTTGCGTCTTGAACAGCTCCATGACCGTGCCGACAACGTGGAATACCAAAATGACCTGGACTTCCTCCCAGATTTCCAGCTTCATGGCCAGCATCGCCGCCTGAATGGCGACCGCACACAGAGTGATGAAATCGTAGCGATAGAGGGCGGCGGCGTCAGGATAGAACAGGAATGTCGCCAGTAGCAGGACAAGCATCAAGCCGCCGAACAGGCACGCCCAAGCTTGTTTGACACCAAAGGTAACAAATTCGAAGAAACCCTGCGTCCAAGGCCCCCTCACAAATCGGGAATGAAGCCTCTCCCGCCTCCGATATAGCCCGTCTTGCACAGCCCGGCCTTGCAACAGATGTTAGACCCTCGCAAAGCGATAACGTGACCATTTCGGACGACTTCCTCCTTGCCTGGGACGCCCTGCCCGACGGGAATTTCGACGGCCTTTATGACGGTCGTCGGTACGGCATCACAAAAACCGTCCGGGCAGGCGGTCGGCAAGGCTGGATCTGGGCAGAAGAGCTCGGCGGGACGGACCGGATCAGCGGCAACCTCTATCGTCTTAAAAATGGGGCACAACTCAAGCCCTGCGAGATGCTGGAAGCGAAAGTTGTCGACTTCGTCACACGCGTGCAACCGATCGGCTGAGCATGCGGGACATCCTGTCACGATAGCCGTGTTCCGAGACTCATGTTAGCAGCCCTTCATGCTCAGACATTTCGCCTGCCTTCTTGCCTGCCTCATCATTCCCGGCACCGCCTTTGCGGAGGATGAGGAGACGACCATTCGATTGGGCGGAGCCCTTGCCTACCTGCCGGAATATGCCGGATCGTCCGAGTCGCAGCTTCGGATCCTGCCCTATATCGGCTTTGACGATCTGGCAGGGTTCGAGCTCTCCGGATTGGCGCTGGCCTACCCGCTGATCGATCTGGGTACAGGTGAAGGGCCGGGCGAATGGTCGCTCAAAGCGGGGCCGCGCGCCGCCTTCGATTTTGGTCGGGACAGCGAAGACAGTCCGACCCTGACCGGATTTGAGGACATAGGTGCCAGTCTGCTGGCCGGTGGATTTGTCCGTGCAACTTATGGCCCGCTCGGCTTTCGGGTTGATGCGGGACAGGATGTTATCGGTGGGCATGACGGTTTTAACGCGGACCTGTCCATCGGCACGTTCATACCCAGAGGGCTGCTCGGCGAGCGTTTCGCCCTGCAGCCGGCCCTGACGCTCAGTTGGGCTGATGCCAATCATAACCAGTCCATCTATGGCGTGACGCCGTTGCAGGCCGCCGCCTCCGGCCTACCGGCCTATGATCTCGACGGCGGGTTTCACCGCGCGTCTGCGACATTGCTCGGCTGGTACGATCTCGATGAGCGCTGGCAGCTCAACGCCATCGTCTCCTACCGCGAATATCTCGGCGATTATCGCGACAGCCCAATCCTGCGCGCACCTGACGGAGCGACCAACGACGTCCTCATGATCCTGGGGATTTCACGGAGCTTCACCCTGTGAGATTGATCTGCCAGTACTGTTTTCTGCCGCTGATCATGATGTCAGCTTGCGCATCGACAAACACCCCGGCCCCATTGACTGCCCAGACGAGCTGCGACGATATCTGGACCATTAACAGTATTACCGTACAGCCAGACCGCGAGGCTCAGGCGATCGACTATTATGAGGCGGCATGGCTGCCCGCGCGTGTCATCGCCAAGCGGGATGGGGCGATCAAGGACTTCCATCTGTTGAAGACGGAAAAGCGGGATCAGCCCACGATCCAGCTTGTTACCCTTTACGAAGACAGCGATCAGTTCGAACGATCGGAAGACGTGTTCCAGGCAATCTTCCGGCGCTTGAAGCTCCCCCGTCCGCTGATCATTGACGGTATGGAGAGGAGCGCGATCATCGCGCAAACGGTCGGGGCCGATGATTACCGGTTTATCGTCTCAGCGAAGGGCCCGTGCTGACCTTCGATGGACGGACACGCTAGAAGTTCTCGCGCAACCACTGAACGGATCGCGACAGTGCATTGCCCTGATAGCGGGAGCGCTGATAGCGTCGCCCAGACAGATCGGGAGGGCCGGAAATCGCTTCTCCTTCCTGCTGGAAAGCATGCCGTAACAGTCCTGCTGCAACGGCATAGTCCGGCGCATCCATCGCATCGGTCAAACCAAACACGCCGTGCGGTGTGCCGATCCGTACCCGCTTGTTGAACACGAGTTCCGTCACTTCACGCAAGCCGGAAAGCTGGGCCGCGCCGCCTGTCAGAACGATCTGGCGGCCAGAATAAGCGTCGAGCTTTGCATCGGCCAGACGGTCCCGAATGAGCTCTAGCGTCTCCTCTGTGCGCGCCCGTATAATCGTGGTCAGCCTGGCCCGGGGGGCATGCTGCAGCTCATCCATGGCCCCGATAGGCGGACAGGGAATTTGCTCATATTCGTCGCGAGCGCCGTGTAGTGCCGACCCGTAAAACAGTTTGATCCGCTCGGCGGCCTCCATCGGCGTATTTAAGCCCCTCGCAATATCCGACGTGACGTTGCGACCGCCGACGCCGATCGCATCGACATGAATTAGCGTATTGTCGCGAAAGACGGAAACCGTGGTCAACCCGGCGCCCATATCAATCAACGTCACGCCCAGATCGCGCTCATCCTCGGTCAGCACAGACTGGGCGGCTGCGTAGGGGCTGGCCGTGACGCTGCGCAGCGCCAAATGGCAGCGTTCTATACAATGAGCCAGATTGCGCAGCGGGCCGATCCCTGCGGTTACAAAGTGCATATCAACGCCGAGCTTCTGCCCATACATACCGCGCGGATCGCGAATGCCGCTTTCGCCGTCCACTTCCCAATCCAGGGGGAGGGCGTGCAGAATGGCATAATCCGGCTGCGACAGTTCCGACAGAGATGTGCCAATCACGCGTTTCAAATCCCGGTCGGCAATCGCCCCGGAGGCGAATTCAGTCTGAACACGCAGATGGCGCGAGTCGAGCGAGCGCAGGCCGACATTGACGCTGACTCCGTGAACGGAGACGCCAGCCGCACGCTCGGCCTTCTCTACCGCTTTGCGGATTCCCATTTCAGCGGCTTCCAGATCCACGACCGCCCCGGCCTTGACCCCACTGCTACAGGCCGTGCCACAGCCCAGCATGCGGATCCCCATAACGGGGTCCTTCTGTCCGATCAGGCAGACAACCTTGGCCGTGCCGATATCCAGCACACACACCGTATCGGATGGGCGAACGCTCACGCTTCGGATGCGGTTTTGGCTGTCAGCGTCAGGCGGTCGCCAAGACGCAGGTCGATGACGCCGTAATCCGTACCAAGCCTAGCCTTGACTGAATTGAAGCGCTGCAGGGCTTCGGCCTCATCTCCAACAGGCAGACGCAGGACCATACCCTCCGCGAAGTGCAGGTCCCATCGCCCCGATGCATGCCGTGTCAGCGATTGGGTCGCGTCCCAGATCGCTGGGAATTGCTCCAAGATTTGCGTGATCGAAACGGCATGGTTGGCCGCATCGACTCCAGTGAAGATCCGCAGTCTGCTTGCGACAAACTCATTGGCGGCAGATAAAGGAGCGATGATCCGTCCATCATGCGCCGTCAGATAAACCGTCCCATTGGTCTGATAGAGTGCGTAAGGCTCAATCTCGACGAGCTGCACAACGATCCGGTTCGGCCAGAGACGCCGCACCACGGCTCGGTCGACCCAGGGCAGGCTTTCCGTATTGCGCTGAGCACGTTTGAGGTCGGCACCGAAAAAATAGTCGCCTTCATAGATGCCGACGGCTGCGCGCACATCGTTTTCGTTCAACCGCCCCTCGCCCGTCACATCGATCCGTTCGACCGTGAAGCCCATGGCCATTAGCCTGTCCTGCTTAAAATCCGTCACACTCTGTCGAACGGTCGGCAGATAGCCGCCCAGCCACAGCGCAACGAACGCCAGTGCCAGAATGACCAGCATCGCGCTGGACGCAAAGCGCAGCATCGAACGGTTAGACAGGGTCGCGGACCGTAGCCCGGCATGAATACGGGATTGAACGAGGCGCGATGCCCCGCGCAGATCAGGTTTGAGCGGGCTGACGCGTGTCAGCTTGGCGGGTTTCTTTGCCCCTTTCTTGGCCATGACGCGTCCTCCACAATCCACCGACAGAGCTTCGAAAAGCTCATACCAACATGCTGACATTGTTCGGGCACCAGCGATGTCGGAGTCATTCCGGGCTGAGTATTAAGCTCAAGCATTACTAATCCATTTACTACGTCGGATTCTGATGGGTTTTCATCCCAATTCCGGTCGTCCAACCGATAGTCGGCCCGCGTCACGCCCGAGCAGTGAAGCGCCCGGTGAGCGATCTCCGCATTATCCATCGCCATGCGCGTCACAATGTCCGGAAGGGGCGGATTGAGGATGTGGCGCGATCCGCCATCCGCATATTTGGCGTCATAATCATACCAGTCGCCTTCCGGAACGATTTCCGTGACACAGACGGCCTTACCACCCAGAACGGAGACTGTGAGCTCGCGCCCCGCGATGAACGGTTCGATCACGGGTGCGTCACCCAATCCCTCGTCTCGCCCCATGGTGTCCAGCAGGGCCTTGCTTTCCTCATGAACCAGATAGACGCTGGCCGAGGAGCCGGACCCGTTGGGTTTGACGACATAGGGAACTGGTAGCACGCCGCCCTGCGCGATCAGAGTGCGCGATGCGGTCTGGCCAATCGGAACAGTGATGCCGTGCAGGGCGAACACGGCCTTGGCCCAATCCTTGTTCATTGCCGCGCGAGAGGCCGCCACGCTGGAATGCGTATAAGGGAGCCGCATCTGCTCGAGGATGCCCTGCACTTCGCCGTCCTCACCCCAGTCACCATGCAGGGCGTTGAACACCACATCCGGCGATATCGCCGTCAGCTCGGCTTCGATCCGGTCAGGATGGGCGTCGACCTCCATGACGTCAAACCCCTCTCTGCGCAGCGCTTCGGCACAGGCCCGACCGGAGACAAGGCTGACGTCGCGCTCAGCCGATATACCGCCCATCAGAACCGCGACCTTCATGCGGGCCGACCGATCCGGCGCACTTCCCACTCCAGCTGAATGTCTTGGCTGTCCAGCACGCGGGAGCGCACCGTTTCTCCCAAGGCTTCGAGATCGGCTGCGCTCGCATTGTCGGCATTGATCATGAAGTTGCAGTGCTGCTCGCTCATCTGGGCACCGCCGACACGAAAGCCGCGCAGACCGGCCGCATCAATGACTTTCCAGGCGGAATGACCGTCCGGATTCTTGAACGTCGAACCACCCGTTTTCGATCGGATCGGCTGGGATGCCTCACGCTTGTCCGTAATTACGTCCATACATGCCTTGATCGCATCCGGATCGTCAGCCTGACCCTGAAAGGTCGCTTGCGTGAAAATCAGATCCGTAGAGAGTTCGGATTTGCGGTAGCTATAGCCGAACTCATCGACCCTCAGAATGCATCGTCGCCCACGGCGGTCGATTGCGACTGCTTCGACAAGAACATCTTTTGTTTCAGTCCCGTAGCAGCCTGCATTCATGCGGAGTGCGCCGCCAATCGTGCCGGGAACACCGGCATAGAATTCGAGTCCTGCAACGCCGTTTTTCGCAGCAGCCTTGGCCACGCGCGCGTCCAGCGCAGCAGCCCCGGCTGTGACCCGCACCCCATCTACATTGACTGTGCCGAAGCCCGGACCCAGACGGATGACGATGCCCTCAATGCCGCCGTCGCGAATGATCGTGTTAGACGCAACACCGAGAACCGTGACAGGTAACTCCGGATCGATCGAGGACAGAAACAGCGCTAGATCAGCCTCGTCCTTGGGCATGAACAGCACATCCGCCGGTCCGCCAACGCGCAACCAGCTATAGGGTGCCAGATCGACATTACGGCGCAACGAGCCGCGAACAGCTGGCAGATCTGCCAGCCCGCTCATACCTTGTCCAGAGCCTCAGCAAGGCCGGCGGCCCAATGCGTGATGTCCCCGGCGCCCAGGCAGATGATCAGATCGCCCGCTGCCAGATCGGGTTTCAGATCTTCCGCGAGCGTGGCTTTGGTTGTCATCGACACTTCGCGGTGGCCATGACCTTGCAGGCTTTCCACCAGCGCAGGACCGGAAATGCCTTCGATCGGCGCTTCACCCGCCGCGAATACATCCGATATGCGTACCGTGTCGGCATCGTTGAAACAGGTTGAAAAGTCCTCGAACAGGTCCTTCAGTCGCGAGTAACGATGCGGCTGCATGACCGCATGGACCCGACCTTCGGCTACCTGACGGGCGGCTTGGAGTACGGCGCTGATTTCGACCGGGTGATGGCCGTAGTCGTCAATGATGGTCACACCGTTCCAGTCACCGACGGGCGTAAAACGTCGCTTAACCCCGCCAAAAGCGCTCAGCCCGGCCCGCACAGCATCTTCGCTCATGCCCAGTTCCCGCGCAACCGCGATGGCGGAAAGAACATTCTGTGTATTGTGACGTCCCGCCATGGGCAGGAACAGGCCCTTCCATTCAACATCTTCCTCGTCAGTCCGGAAAATTGCATCGAACCGCGTGCCCGTCGGCTCCAGCTCCAGATTTGTGGCGCGCACATCCGCCTGCGGATTGAAGCCATAGGTGACGATCCGCCGGTCCGTCACGCGAGAGACCAGCGACTGCACTTCCGGGTGATCCGTACAGAGAACCGCAAAGCCGTAAAATGGCAGATTCTCAACAAAGGCGTCGAATGCGGAGCGGAGCGTGTCGAACGCACCGTAATGCTCCATATGTTCGGGATCTATATTGGTCACGACTGCGACGGTCGGCAGCAACTTCAGGAACGACCCATCGGATTCGTCGGCTTCGACGACCATCCATTTGCCCATGCCGAGCTTGGCATTGGATCCGTAAGCATTAATGATCCCGCCATTAATGACGGTCGGGTCGAGCCCGCCCCCTTCGAGCAAGGCTGCAATCATTGTTGTCGTCGTCGTCTTGCCGTGGGTGCCACCAACGGCGACGGTCCATTTGAGGCGCATCAGTTCGGCCAGCATCTCAGCGCGGCGTACGACCGGAATGGAGCGCGCCCGGGCTTCCACCAGTTCGACATTATTCGGCTTGATAGCGGAGCTCATCACAATGGCTCCGGCGCCGATGACCTGTTCGGCCTGCTGGCCAATGAAGACTGTCGCCCCCAATTCCTCAAGGCGACGCGTAATCGCCGTTTCGCGCATGTCCGAGCCCTGCACGGCATAGCCAAGGTTCAGCATCACTTCGGCGATACCGCTCATGCCGATGCCGCCAATCCCGACAAAATGGATCGGACCCATATCGAAGGGCACTTTGGTCGCCAGATTGCGACGCGTTTCCGGTATTTTTTTCAATGTCGTTATTGGGGTCACGATTTCAGCCAGCTGCAGAGACGACGAGCGCGGCCAGGTCGCGGGCGGCGTCGGGACGAGCGAGCTTCTTGGCGTTTCGGCCCGCCTGGTCAAGCCAGTCTTGATCATTCAGTATCTCCGATAGCAGCTTGGAAAGCCGCGCCACGGTGAATTCGCTTTCAGGCACAATCTTGGCCGCACCAAGGCTTTCCAGAGCCCTTGCATTGGCAGTCTGATGGTCATCCATGGCGATGGCCAGCGGAATGAGGATTGATGGTTTTCCCATCAAGGCGATTTCAGAGACGGAGGACGCTCCGGCTCGGGCAATGATCAAGTCGGCTTTTGCAAGATGATCTTCAATATCGGTAAAGAAGGTCGCGAGATTGGCGTGCGCGCCGATCCGCTCATACACTGCCCTGGCGGCGTCCAGTCGGCTTTCCGTGACCTGTTGCGTCAGCCGTAGCCGCATACGGATAGGCTCCGGTAAAGCGGCAATCGCTTCCGGCACGACATCGGATAGAATGTTCGCGCCTAAGCTTCCGCCCACGGCCAGTATATTTATATGGGAAGATGTTTTTGGGACTGAGCGGCTTACGGAGCGGATGATCGCATCGCGCAAGGGATTGCCGACGACGACATGATTGGCCCTGACGGGAAGTTTTTCGAGCCTGTCGAACCCACTCGCAACGATAGTCGCCTTGCGCGCAAAAACACGATTGACGCGACCCAGCACAGCATTCTGTTCATGGATCACGCGGGGAATGTTCAGGCTTTCCGCTGCGCGGAGGGCTGGAAAGCTTGGGTAGCCGCCAAAACCGATGACCACATCCGGTTGCCAGTCTCGCATGAAGGATTTGGCCTGCCGAACCCCTCTCGCCAATTGCATGGTACCGCGCAGGGCCTTGATCGGACGGCGCGGCGAAATCGATGCCGCCTGCACCTCGATGACGGGATCGGCCTTGATCCGGCCTGCATGTTTGCGGCCACGCCCGTCCGTGATCATGGCGCAGTCCCAGCCGAGACGCGTCAGTTCTTCGGACAGGCTCTGGGCCGGGAACATATGTCCCCCGGTTCCGCCAGCAGCGAGAAGCGCCTTCATCTCAGCTCATCCGGTAAGCGCCAGGGCGACGCCGCGTAAACGCCAGGATCAGGCCCGCGCTGAAACACAGGGCCAGAATCGATGATCCACCCGATGAAATGAATGGAAGCGTCATGCCTTTGGATGGCGCCATGTTGAGATTGACGAACAGGTTGATGATGGTCTGCATGCCGATCATCGTGGCCAGACCTGCCGTGGCCAACTGACAGAACTGATCGTTCAGCCGGAGCGCATTGGAGAATGCCCTCACAACGAAGGCCGCGATCAGCAGGACCAGCAACGCGCTGATCAGAAATCCGAATTCCTCCACCGTGACGGCAAAGATGAAGTCCGTATGCCCGTCCGGCAGATCATATTTGACCGATCCCTCACCTGGCCCGCGCCCGAAGAACCCCCCACTGGCAATCGCCTCCAGAGCTTTTTCCGTCTGATAGCCATCCGCCTTGTCCGGCGACACGAAGGCCGACACGCGGGCGCGCACATGGGGAAGTGCCATATAGGCTGCAACCGCTCCGGCGACTGTCACACCCATCATCACCAGCACCCAGCCAAGCGACACGCCAGCAAAGAAAAAGACGGCGGCAAAGCAGAGCGTCAGTAGAAAGCTCTGCCCGAAATCGGGCTGCGTAATCAGCAGCGCGATCAGCAAGCCATATATAGCCAGCACGATCGGCACAGCAGGCACGGACTCATCGCGCTTTGCAGCGGCGAACATCCAAGCGGCGAAGACGATGAAGGCCGGTTTTGCGAATTCTGATGGCTGCAGGCCGAACGGTCCCAGACGGACCCAACGCACGGCACCTTTTACCTCATAACCGATTGACGGCAGCAGTGCCATCAGGGCGACCGCACCGAATAAAGCCAGAACGCCGATGCGGCGTGCGTCGCGCGGTTCGAAAAGGGATATGAAGATCGCGCCGCACAGCCCGAGGCCCGCAAACACCATGTGTCGCATCAGGAAGTAGAAAGGTTCGCCTATGCCGAGCCTGTGCGTGGCCGCGGGTGAGGCCGCCATGGAGAGGATCACGCCCGCACCCAGTAGGCACAGCAGCAATATCAATGTCAGCTGATCGATGGACCGCCACCATTCAGCCAGCAGGAAACGGCGACTGCGCGACGTCAGATGGGTTGGCATGGTCGATAGCGTCATGCCGCACTCCCCTTCGCTTTGTTTGCCTGCGCCTGTTCCTTGGCGGCACGATGATTTGCAAACAGCTCCATCAGGCTTTGCACTTCCCTGCGGAAGGCATCACCTCTGACCTCGAAGTTGGCATATTGATCGAAGCTGGCACAGGCCGGGGACAGCATCACGACCGGATGCTCGACACCCGACTCCAACGCATCATGGGTGGCGCAGAGAACGGCCATCTTCAACGTGCCGGAAACCTTATGGTCGACACCGGCATCCTTCAGTGTTGTGGCGAAATCAGCCGCCGCATCGCCGATCAGATAGGCTTTGCGGATGTGATCCTTGAGATCGAGTAGCGACGTGATCCCGCCTTCCTTAGGAACTCCGCCTGCAATCCAGAAAATATCCTGATAGCTGGCAATGGCCTGACGCGCCGCTTCGGCATTGGTTGCCTTGCTATCATTGACGTAACGGATGCGACCATCCTGTCCGACCCGTTCCATCCGGTGCGCCAGACCCGGAAAGCTGAGGATGGCCTGTCCGATGGGTCGCGGTTCGACACCAAGACTGGCGACGGCTGCATAGGCTGCGGCGGCGTTCTGTGCATTATGGATTCCGTCCAGGGCCTTGGCGTCCGTCAGATCGCAGACGACGCGTCCGCTGCGTCCGGTCCGGTCCATCAGCGGACCGCCCAGTGAACAGACGCCGTGACCCAGCGCCCGACGCGATGAGACCGGAATGATCCGGCGGTTATTGGCCGCCTTCAATCGTGTCGTCAGGGCGCGACCATAGTCATCGTCCACGCCGACGATGATTGCGTCGTCTTTTGTCTGGTTGGCAAAAATGCGTTCCTTCGCGACGCCGTAAGCTTCCATCGAGCCATGACGGTCCAAATGGTCAGGGCTGAGATTGAGGAAGATGGCAGCATCCGCTCGCAAACTTATCGTCCGCTCCAGCTGATAGGAAGACAGCTCGATCACATAATGCGTCCCGGCATGCATGCGATCGAGATCAAGCACGCCGCGACCGATATTCCCACCGATCTGGGCGTCACGACCGATGGTCTTGAGAATATGACCGATCAGCGCCGTCGTGGTCGACTTTCCGTTCGTTCCTGTGATCGCAATAACTTTCGGTCGATCGCCAGCCGGTCGGGCATTAATCTCGCGTGCCAGGATTTCAATATCGCAAATGATCGGGACGTCCGCCGCCGTGGCCGCGACAGCCGTCCAGTGCGGCGCGGGCAGGTCATGCGGAACGCCCGGCGACAGAACCAGTTCATCGAAGCCGGACCAGTCAGCCGCGCTAAGATCCTGTATGTCCACGCCTTCGGATTGCGCCGCATCGCGGGCGGCGTCCCGGTCATCCCAGGCCCAGACTTCAGCGCCGCCGGCCTGTAGTGACAAAGCCGCTGATACGCCGGTCCGCCCGAGGCCGAAGACGGCGACGCGCCGTCCCTTGAATGTCGTTGCCTTGATCATCTACCGCAGTTTCAACGTCGAAAGCCCGATCAGGGCCAGAATGATGGCGATGATCCAGAAGCAAATCACGATGGTCGGTTCCTGCCAACCCTTCTTCTCGAAATGGTGGTGGATCGGAGCCATGCGAAAGACGCGTTTACCCGTCAATTTGAAGCTGGCGACCTGAACGATAACTGAGACCGCTTCGAGGACAAACAAGCCGCCAATGATCGCCAAGACGATTTCGTGCTTGATCGCGACCGCTGTCGTACCCAGCGCGCCGCCTAGCGCCAGACTGCCCGTATCGCCCATGAAGATCATGGCCGGCGGCGCATTGTACCACAGGAAGCCCAGCGAGGCACCGATGATCGCGCCGAGGAAGATCGTCACCTCGGCACTGCCAGGCACATGCGGCACGCCGAGATAGTTCGAAAAGATCGCATTGCCGACAAGGTAGGCGATAAAGGCGAGCGCCATGCAGGCAATCATCACCGGCACGATCGCCAATCCGTCCAGACCGTCAGTCAGGTTCACAGCATTGGCACTGCCGACAATGACAAGACAGCCGAAGGGGATGAAGAAGACGCCGAGATTGATCCAGAAATCTTTCAACATGGGTATGGCCAGCCCCGTATTGAAACCACCCTCCGCCGGGATCGCTCCTGTCAGGATCCAGACAGCCAGCGCAGCAATGATGAATTCCAGCATAAGACGGATCTTGCCGGAGAAGCCCTTATGGCTCTGGCGTTTCACTTTCAGATAGTCATCGTAGAAACCGATCAGGCCGAAACCAGCGGTGACCATGAAAACAGTCCAGAGGAACGGGCTTTTCAGATTGCCCCAGAGGAGGGTCGAGATCACGACGGAAAGCAGGATCAGCAGGCCGCCCATGGTCGGCGTCCCGGCTTTAGCGATGATATGACCTTCCGGACCGTCTTCGCGGATCGGCTGCCCCTTACCCTGTTTGGCTCGCAGCCAGTCGATCATGCGCGGGCCAAGAATGAAGGCGATGATCATCGCCGTCATCAGCGCGCCGCCAACACGAAAAGTGATGTAATTGAACAGGTTGAAGAGTTGAAATTCCTCTCCCAGCGGTCCGAGCCATTCATAGAGCATCAGGCGGCCCCTTCCTGTTTCAGTCTGGAGACAAGCTGTCCGAGTCCGGCGGCATTCGATCCCTTGAGCAGCACCACATCGCCCGCCTGCAATTCATCGCTCAATGCGTCACGGAGTTGATCCGCACTATCGGCGTGGAGACCCCGCATTGCGCGCGGCAGCGCGCCTCGAAGACTGCGCATACATTCGCCGATCGTCAGAACGCGGCTGAAACCCGCCTGCACCAGCGGTTCTGCAAGTGCTGCATGCAGGTCCAATTCATCCGGCCCCAACTCATGCATATCCCCGAGCACGGCGATCTTCCGCCCCGGCCTCAACGCCGCTGCCGAGATCGCAGCCCGCATGGATGCCGGGTTGGCATTATAGCTTTCATCGATCAGTGTGATCGCCTGATCGGACAGGGTGAGAGCGTGAACGTCCCCGCGTCCTCCGCTGGCGGTGACGTGTTGCATAGCGCGCGCGGCAGCCTCCAGATCCAAGCCCAGAACGTTGACGACGGCCATGCAAGCTGCCGCATTGGAAGCCCAATGTTCTCCAGCCACGTTAAGGCTTACCGTTATGGCCTGCCCGGCAATATCGAGCGAAACCGTACCGCCATCCGCATGATGGTCGGACGACAGAATGCGAATATCGCTATCTTTGGCGCGCCCGAAGGTGACAATCTTCTGCCCCGCAGCAAGAGACCGGATGCGCGGCGTATAGCTATTATCCGCATTGAGGATCAGCGTCCCGTTCGGCAGGAGTCCGTGGCGGATTTCCGCCTTCGCATCGGCAATCGCTTCGACGCTGTCGAAATTGGCGCGATGTGCAGCGGCGACAGTCGTGATCAGAGCCACGTGCGGCGCAACCTGATGCGACAGATCGGTCAGTTCGCCCGCATGGTTCATCCCGGTCTCGAAAACGGCAAAGTCTGTATCGGGCGGAAGTGTGGCCAATGTGATGGGCACACCGATGTGATTATTAAAAGACCGCTGTGATTTATGCGTTCTCCCCAGCTGGGCCAGAATGGTCGCCAGCGCATCTTTTATGCTGGTCTTTCCGACAGAGCCCGTCACGGCAATTCGCCGAGCACCGCTTCGCGCACGACCGGCCTGCCCTAGCGCTCTCAGGGCCGCGTCCACATGAGTGACATGGACAGCGCGGTCCGTATCCGCATACTCGCTCAACGTTCCGGCAGCGCCTGCCGCAAACGCCGCCTCGATGAAATCATGGCCGTCCCGCGTATCTTTTAGCGGCACGAACAGATCGCCGGGCTGGAGGCTCCGCGTATCGATGGACAGGCCCGAAACGGAGAAATCGGCCGTCGCCTTCCCGCCTGTCGCCGCAGCGATGTCGTTCGATGTCCACAGCACCGTCACGACAGCAAGTCCTGCACGACGGCAACATCGTTGAAGGGGACGACAGTGTCGCCGACAATCTGCCCCTGCTCGTGACCTTTGCCTGCCACAACCAGACAATCGCCCGGCTCGAGACGACGGATCGCTTCGGCAATGGCCGCACGGCGATCGCCGATCTCGTCGGCACGCGCGCAGCCAGACAGGACGGCGGCACGGATCGCCTGCGGGTCTTCGCTGCGAGGATTGTCGTCAGTTACAATCACGTCGTCGGCATATTTACAGGCGGTCTGCCCCATTTTTGGCCGCTTGTCCGGATCGCGATCCCCGCCACATCCGAATACGATCCGCAACTGCCCTTCGACATGGGGTCGAACCGATTTCAACAACTTGGCCAGACCATCTTCCGTATGCGCAAAATCGACAAAGACGGGCGCACCATCGGCTGTGTGACCGGCCATTTCCAGACGTCCCGCAACGCCAGACAGCTTGGACAGTGCGGCCAGCGCCACGTCGGTGTCGACACCAGTTGCCAGTGCCAGACCCAAAGCCATGACGGCATTGAGCGCTTGAAATTCAGCGGCCAGAGGCAGCTCGACGACGTGACGGCAGTCATTGACGATCAGCGACAGGCGCTGAGACGCCGCGCGCGGCATGATTTCGTCGATCCGTATATCTCGCCCTGACCAGCCGACGGACCAGACAGTCAGCCCCATCGCTTCACAGCTCTTGGTCAGTGTCCGCCCAGCCGCATCATCGGCCATGATCACGACTGGGCTGGTTGTGGGCACAAGATCCGTGAATAGCCGCGCCTTGGCGTCGTAATAGGCCTCGGGCGTGCCGTGATAATCGTAATGATCCTGCGTCAGGTTGGTGAAGCCAGCAGCGCGGATGGCGACTTCGTCCATCCGGCGCTGATCTAGCCCGTGCGACGAGGCCTCCATGGCAGCATGGGTTATTCCGTCGGCATGGAGCGTATTGAGTGTCTTATGCAGCGCCAGCGCGTCGGGCGTCGTATGGCTCATGGGCAACAGCCCGTCTCGGGTCTTGACGCCGAGCGTGCCGAAACAGGCCGACGCGTGACCGGCATGCTGCCAAATCTGGCGCAGAAATTCGACGGTCGAGCTTTTCCCGTTGGTACCGGTGACGGCGACGACGGTCTCAGGTTGATCGGGATAGAGCCGCTTGGCGAAGCGCGCATAATCGAGCCGGGGTTGATTGGACCGGATCAGGGGAAGACCCATCGAGTTTGCATCTGGTGTACTCAATATTGCGATCGCCCCTTTTGCCACGGCATCAGGAATGAAATCGCGCCCATCCATCGCCGTTCCCGGCAAGGCTGCGAATACATGCCCCGGTTTGACCTGGCGCGAGTCGCAGCTCAGCCCGGTAATCACGGCATCGGACGCCAAGCCGAAATCATTGAGTGTCAGAGACTTCACTGGAAAGCCTCCATCTGGTTGGCGGCGAATTGCGGGACGTCCCGCGCACCCGGCAGCATCGGACCAATACGCTCGATGATGGCGCCCGCCGTCGGGGCCGCGTTCCAGCCCGCCGTTGCGTAGCCATGCGTGCCTTCGACGGCTTTGGGCTCGTCCAGCGTCACGATCATGGCGTAACGCGGCGACGAATGCGGGAAAGCAGCGACGAAACTGGTGACCAGCCGGTCCGTATCATAGCCACCGCGCATCGGCTTCTCCGCCGTCCCGGTCTTCCCCATGACGCCAAACCCGGAGATATTGGCCTTTCGGCCCGTTCCGTCCGTGACGGTCAGACGCATCATTTCTGCGAGATCTTGTGACACTGCACTGGAAAAAACGCGACGTGTTTCGGGCCGATGCGTGGCATGCCGCTTCAATATCGTCGGGGCGACATAGACACCGTCATTCAAGGCCGCGCCGATCGCGGCGACCAGCGCCAGCGGGGACACGGACAGCCCATGCCCATAAGAGACTGTCACAGTGGCCATTTCACCCCAATTTTTCTGTATTTGCGGACGCGCACTTTCGGCAAGCTCAAACGGCACGCGGTCCAGCAAGCCTAATTGGCGCAGCCAGTATTGCTGCCGCTCGGCCCCAATTCTCTGTGCCAGCATCGCCGTACCCCGATTGGATGATTCTGCGAGCACAAAGTCCAGATTCAGCGGCACAGACGACGGGTGATCATCCCGGATAAACTTGTTCAGCACCTTGTACGGCTTATGCACGTCGAACATCTCGTCTCTTGTTGCCAGCTTGTCTTCGAGAACCATCGCTATGGTCAGCGGCTTGAACACCGAACCCAGATCGTAGGTTGACATTGAGGCGTGATTGAAGCGCTGTTCGGGCGATGCTGCGCCAAAGGCGTTTGAATTGAAGTCAGGGGCCGAGACAAAGGCGATCAGCTCACCCGTCTGAATGTCCATCACGATGGCCGCGCCGGAAAGCGCCGAGAAATGTACGATGCTCGCCTTAAGCTCCTCGGTCACGGCATGCTGCACCCGGGCGTCGATCGACAGAGCGAGTTCGGGTGCGTTATCGGCCCCCAACCGCTTATCGAAAGCGCGTTCTGCTCCGGCGGCGCCGGCCAGATCGATATCGGTCCAGCCGATCAGATGCGCGGCCAGTGGCGCATTGGGATAGACCCGCTTCGGTTCGGTTCGGAAACCGAGACCCGGATGACCGAGATCGAAAATGGCCTGACGCTCCTTCGGTGATAGACCCCGATCGACCCAGACGAACGCGCGGTCCGACGCCAACTGTTTGGTAACACGAGCGACATTGAGGTCAGGGCGGATGGATGCCAGCGCCGCCGCCGTCTCAGCCGGGTTCCAGATGCGGGACGGTTCCGCATAAAGCGAGAAGCTCGACAATGTGGTGGCCAGAATGACCCCGTTCCGGTCCGTCAGATCGGCGCGCATATCGAGAATGGCAGCGGGTCGCTCACGCAGATGCGCATCCGGCGAAAACAGAGCGACATCGGCCAGCCGAACCAGCACGACGCAGATCATCGCCAGAAAGATGACAAGACTGATCCGGATCCGTATCCGCCCTTCGGAGACGGCCATGTGATTGACATCAGCAAGGCGGACGGCACTCTGGCGGGAAAGCTTGACGCGGCTCATGGCGCGCTCCCCTCATCCGCATCAGACAGTCCACCCACAACTGGCATATCATCCAGAACCGACGTCTCAGCGACTGTAATCGGGGCGAGACCCAAGCGCTCACGGCCCAGCTCGCCAAGTCGCTCTGGATTTCGCAAGGTCGCCTGCTCGGCCGCAAGCACCGTCAACGCCCGCTCCTGCTCGGCAATTTCAGCTTCCAGCCTTACCACATCGGCGCGCGCCTCCTGCGCTCTGGCCTTCACGAAGAACAGCGTCACGGTCAGTACCAATCCCAGCAGAATCAGCAGGAACAGACCCAGACGGCGCGAGGCCCGCTCAACGGGCGTATAGACATAGGGCGCGCTCATGCGAGCTGCTCCAGAGACGGTAGCGATGCGCCTTTGGGAATCCAGGCTGAGGGATCGCAAGCCTGAACCGGCGCGTCCGTTCGAATTCCAACGCGCAACTTGGCCGATCGCGCCCGTGGATTGGCCAGCTCTTCGGCCCGGCTCGGCTTGATCGTTGATCGGCGTGACAGAATGAACGTGGCAGGCGGCCCTGTCTTTTCAACAGCCGGTGCATAACGCGATCCGCCAGCGACCTCCCCGGCGCGGTCCCGTAGAAACTGTTTGGCAATTCTGTCTTCAAGTGAATGGAAGGTCACGACGACCAGACGACCGCCGGGACTGAGTAGGTTTTCTGCCGCGCAAAGCCCGCGATAAAGCTCCCCCAGCTCGTCATTGACGAAAATCCGCAGCGCTTGGAAAATGCGGGTCGCAGGATGAATTTTCCCGGATCGTCCGATCACGGCCTCGATGATTTCCGCCAGCTGCAATGTCGTATCGATCGGCGCGTCGGCTCGTGCTTCGACGAGACGACGTGCCGCACGGCGTGCGTGGCGTTCCTCGCCATATACCCTGAACAGGGCTGCGAGTTCGTCTTCATCCAGCCTCATGATCGCATCGCGAGCCGTCGGGCCTGACCGACTCATCCGCATGTCGAGTGGTCCGTCTTTCTGAAAGGAGAAGCCCCGGTTCGGCTGATCAATCTGCATGGAGGACACACCGACATCGAAAACAATCACATCGGCCTGCGGCAGGTCGACCCGGTCCATTTTTGAAAAAGGCGTTTCGACCAACAGAAACCGACCCGCATATTGTTCGCTCAACTGCGCTGCACGGGGGCGAACTGTCGGATCGCGATCCAGACCGAAAACATGCGTATCGGCGACGCGCAGCAGCGCCTCACTATAGCCACCGAAACCGAAAGTCGCATCGATCACGATATCGCCGTTCTGAACATCGGATGCTCGCAGGACACTGTCCAGCATGACCGGGATATGCGGACGATCGCTCATACGCCGAACGCGCCGAGCATGGGGCCCGTGGCCCGGGCTTTCTCGCTCGCCGCCATCATGCGGGCCTCGTGGGCGTCGGGGTTCCAGACCTGAAACCGGTTGCCAAGCCCCACAAAGGTTGCTGAACCATCGAGATGGGCGTGGTCTCGGAAATCCTGCGGAAGAACGATCCGCCCGGTCTTGTCATAGCCGAGCTTTCGGGCTTTCCCGAGCAGCACCATCTGCTGCGCCTCGGCATTGACGGGCGATAAGGATCCGTCGGCAACCCGGGCGAAGATTTCGCGCTGAAGGCTCTCCATATAGGCTGTGCCGCCGCCTTCAAGAAAATCGCCATGAACGCTTGGCCAGATATAGATCGACTGCTCATGACCCAACGCTTCACGAAAGCCTGCAGGAACGGATGTCCGGCCTTTCGCATCGATGGCATTTGTCGAACTCGACAGAAACATAAGATCACCCAATGCACGGACCGTGCAGGGCGATCGGGAGAGGCGCTGCAACGGTCCGTGGCATTTTGTGGGATATCGTGGGAAATCGTGGTCATCAATGCCGCATTGAGGTTTTGTTAGGTATAAGTGCCAAGCGGTTAACAGTCTGTGAGTCCTGTGGATAAGGTGATAATCCGTAGGGGACTCAACGGGATGCGATGGGGAAAAATGTCAGAGGGCCTGTAAGCCGGGTTCTGTCCCACAAATTCCCAAGGGAATTTGCGTGTGCGGCCATTCATCTGGGCGATCCGTTACCGGACCGCTCTGGCAACCGACCCGGGCGACACCGGCAAAGCCCGGCATGTGTCGCCCCTATTTGGTCTTGCTCCGGATGGGGTTTACCGTGACGGCCTGCCTTGCGGTCGGCCCGGTGCGCTCTTACCGCACCCTTTCAGCTTTTCCGGACACACAGTCCGGTAGTTTACTCTCTGTGGCACTGTCCCTGCGGTCACCCGCGCCGGGCGTTACCCGGCATCCTGCTTTGCTGGAGCCCGGACTTTCCTCACTTGCAAGCAAGTGCGGCCGCCTGGCCCTCTGACCCCTCCCAAATGGCTGGCCAGGAGCGCACGTCAAGTCTAAGTTTCCGATGTGCAGCGTGGTTGAGCATGTCAGGAGAGGACCCGTCCATATGAGAGCATGCCGTAAAATGTCCGAACGCCCCATCGTTCTGATAACGCTCATCCTTCTCGCGGCACTGATTCAGGCCTGTGCGGATCGCGCCGAACGTGAGGTGGTTCTGACAACGGACGGCAATCTTCTTTTCTATAACGGTCCGGCTTTGACGACGATCGGAAAGCAGAAGGTGGTCGCCTATCTGACGTCCGACGGTCACATTATGGTTGCGGATGTACGGACACCAGAGGCCCCCCGCATCATCCACGATTTCAGGGATCGCCTCTTCGATGGGCCAGGTCGGGCTGATGACCATGCGGCACCGGCCATCATGGCGTCGCCCGATCGTCAGACGTTTTGGCTTGCAACAGCCTATCACGGCACACCGTTGCATCTCTATCAGCTGGATACCGGACTGAATGTTGTCCGTCGCCTGTCCCCTGTGGAGGGCCAGTTCACCTACCCGCGATGGGTGGATTACGGCGACCGGATCGATCTTTTCATTCGTGACCAGTCCAGAGGTTCGGGCGATCTTGTAAGCTTGAGTAGCCAGGACGACTTCCAAAGCACCAGAACAGTGCTCAGCGGTGAATCGGGGCAGTATCTCTATCCAGGTTCCTTCGTCCGTTCCGGTATGCGAACGGCCACCCATTATTCTCACAATCGTGCGGCGGATACGCGCCTCAGAGGGTGGACGCTGGTCGAATTCGAGCCAACAAGCGGGTCGCGGACGCGCGAATGCGATCTGTCCCACCTACTCGGAGATGATGCGGCATCCAATCGTCCGACGGGACTGCATGTTCAGGGCGACAGGGTGACGCTCGCCACATCCGTCATGACCGAAACTGAATTCTCCAAGCCTGAGCGCGCATTCACGATGGAAAACCGGGTTATCATCGCGCGGGGCTCTCTGAATGACTGCGCCTCCTTCGCCGTCATTCATGCCGGCGAAGCGACGGCACCCTACTACCACACCTCTGTTGCCATAGATGCGCAAGGATGGACTTATTTCGATGGCGATCAGGCCGTCTCCGATCCCTCGGAGCCGGACTGCTTCCAAAACGACCGAATGCTGTATCCACAGCGCAGTGCGGCAGGTATTCTCTATGCGAGCTTGAATGATTCAATCTACGAAATCAGGAAATTCGATAATAGTCTGCACCTGTGACGCACCGCGTCCTAGACCGACCAGATCGCAGGATCGGCGTGAAGCCGCCGCGCCGGACAATTCCAGCTCATGGGCAGATCGGCCGGAAACCGGATACGTCGCGCAGGCCCCAAGTCAGTCTGTTCGATGGCCGCGGTCATGTCGCTGTCAGAAACCGGCGCGAGCGGTGTGTCGTCATTATCGAGTGGATGCGACGTCAGCAGGGCCGCCGTACGCGCCAGTGAAAGGCGAGCTGACAGGGCCACACCGACCCGCAGAGCCCGCATGACAGCCGCTGCCATCAGATAACCGGTCGCAAAGTCGAGTGCCTGAACGGGAAGCGGTACGGGCGCGTCCGAGCCGCGCCATTCCATGCCTCGATGGGCGATACCGCTACTCATCTGCACGAGACTGTCGAAACCCCGCCGGGTCGACCAGGGACCGGTCCAACCATAAGCGTTCAACGATACGTCGATGAGACCGGGACTGACCCTGCGTCGTTTCTCTTCGCCAAGCCCCAATGCGTCGAGGGCGCCATTGCGGTAGCCATGCACGAGCACATCAGCCGCTTCCAGAAGCGCCAGAAAACGCTCGCGGTCGCCATCGGATTTCAGATCCAACGTCGCCAGCCGTTTACCCGGTGTCACTTCCGTTTCGACCAGCGCTTCGCACCAGCCCGGCGGATCGATGCGCAGCACATCCGCGCCGAACCCGGCCAGTGTGCGCGTACAGACAGGCCCTGCGAGGACCCGCGTCAGATCAAGAACCTTGAGTCCGGCCAGAGGTCGTTCGCCCGGACACGGAACGAACGTTGACGCATCGCCGTGCTCGCGCCAGTCGATCAGCGGCTCCGACCGGACCGCGCGACCCTGTGGGTGATCGGCCCACTCGGACAGACTCATCAATCGAGCCGCACATCCACTTTCCAGAACGACAGCTATTTCCACGGCTGTGGCGGACATGTCCGCGACGCGTGCAGCGACAATGGCGCGATCTGCATCGCAGTTCAGGGCCTCAAGCGCAGCCACCTTGTGATGCGGCGCATTCGTATGAAGGCGTACAAAGCCGTCCTTCGCTTTGTAGATGCCCGCCAGATCGTCCCAGACGGGCGGCAGGTCCCAGCCCTGTGGCTGCACAGTGAAACCGAACCAGAGCGAGGCCAGTCGCCGGTCTATGGTCACAGGCGTAGTCCGACCCGCCAGTGCCGCCGCTTCGGCACAGGCCGCGCCAATCGACGCAACGGCCAGATCGGACACCGCAAAGGCAGACGGCCAGCTCCCCTCACCTGCCTCCTGACAGGCCCGGCTTTGCAGTCCGACCGCGTCCAGCGCAGAGCTGATCTGCGCTTGCAATGTCATCAATTGATTTGCGTGCCCATATCCCGGGACGGATCGATCGCGGATATCCCGCCAAGCAATATGCCCGAGAGCTGCGCCGCATCGTCCTCGGTCCAGTCAATCGGATCAGGCAGCGCCGTAAGTGCGTGCTTCAGGACCTCATCGACGGAGGCGACGGGAATAATGGTCAGCGCCTCTTTCACATTGTCCGGAATTTCGGCCAGATCCTTTTCATTCTCGTCAGGAATCAGCACGGTCTTCACGCCGCCTCGCAGCGCCGCCAGCAGCTTTTCCTTCAATCCGCCGATCGGCAAGACCCGACCGCGCAACGTGACTTCGCCGGTCATGGCCACGTCGGACTTGACCGGAATGCCTGTCAGCACGGACACCATAGCCGTGACCATGGCGATACCTGCGGACGGCCCGTCTTTGGGCGTTGCGCCTTCGGGGACATGGACATGTATATCGCGCGCCCGGAATTCGCGCGGGCTTATGCCGAGTTCCGGCGCGCGCGCCTGCACATAGCTGTTCGCCGCCGAGATCGATTCTTTCATCACCTCTTTCAGATTGCCCGTCACCGTCATCTTGCCCCGTCCGGACATGGACACGGCTTCGATGGTCAGCAGGTCGCCGCCGACGCTGGTCCAGGCCAGCCCCGTGACGACGCCGATCTGATCTTCCGTGTCAGTGCGCCCGAACCGATGTTTCTTCACGCCCAGGAAGTCGCCAATATTGGCGTCCGTAACGGCAATCTGCTTGCCTTTTTCCTTGATGATCTGAGTCAGCGCCTTGCGGGCAAGGCGAGCAATTTCGCGCTTGAGCGAGCGCACGCCCGCTTCACGGGTATAATAGCGGATAATAGCGCGGACAGCGTCATCAGACACGTCGAATTCGTCCGCTTTCAGACCGTTTTCCTTGCGCTGCTCCGGGATCAGGTGACGGCGCGCGATCTCGACTTTTTCATCTTCCGTATAGCCCGGAATGCGAATGATCTCCATCCGGTCGAGCAAGGGCTGCGACATATCGAGACTGTTGGCCGTCGTGACGAACATCACGTCCGACAGGTCATAATCCACGTCGAGATAATGGTCGTTGAACGTATCGTTCTGTTCCGGGTCGAGCACTTCGAGCAGCGCTGCAGACGGATCGCCCCGATGATCGCTGCCCATCTTGTCGATTTCGTCGAACAGAAAGAACGGATTGACGTATTTGGCCTTTTTCATGGACTGGATGATCCGACCCGGCATGGAGCCGATATAGGTCCGGCGGTGGCCGCGAATCTCGCTCTCGTCGCGTACGCCGCCGAGGCTGACACGGACGAATTCACGCCCCGTAGCCTTGGCAATGGAGCGTCCCAGAGACGTCTTGCCGACGCCGGGCGGTCCCACGAGACACAAGATTGGTCCTTTGACCTTCTTCGTGCGTGTCTGCACGGCGAGATGTTCAATGATCCGTTCCTTGACCTTGTCGAGGCCGTAATGATCCTGATCCAGGATGGCTTGTGCCTTGTCGAGATCGCGCTGAACGCGCTTCTTCTTGCCCCACGGCACCGACAGCATCCAGTCGATATAGTTGCGCGACACATTGGCTTCCGCGCTCATCGGGCTCATCTGTTTGAGCTTCTTCAGCTCCTTGGTCAGCTTTTCGCGCGCTTCCTTGGACAGCTTTGTCTTTTCGGCCTTGTCGATCAGCTCGGCCATCTCGTCGACCTCGTCATCGCCGAGCTCGTTCTTGATCGCCTTCATCTGTTCATTGAGATAATATTCGCGCTGCGTCTTTTCCATCTGGCGTTTGACGCGACTGCGGATTTTCTTCTCGACTTTCAGGACGGAGGTCTCGCCGCCAATCGCATCAAGAATCCGCGACAGCCGCACGGCGGGGTCGGCTGTTTCCAACAGTTCCTGCTTGGTTTCGAGATCGGCGCCGAGATGAACCGCGACCGTGTCGGCCAGCTTGGACGGATCATTCGTATCGACGACCGAGCTGACGACTTCTTCGGCGATGCGGTTATTGACCTTGCCGAAATCGGCAAAGGCGTCGCGTACATCTTTGGCCAGAGCACGCGCCTTGACCTTGTCATAGTCGGAACCGACCGTCTCGATGTCCGCTTCCATGAAGCCATCGCGCAGGCGCAGGTCATTGAGTTGCGCCCGGTCCTGCCCTTCAACCAGTACGCGGACCGTGCCGTCGGGAAGTTTCAGCAACTGCATGATCTTGGCGATACAGCCATAGGCAAACAGATCGTCGCTCACCGGTTCATCCGTTGCGGGATCACGCTGCGTCAGCAGGAAAATATGCTTGTCGGCCCGCATCACCTCTTCCAGCGCCCTGATCGAGCCGTCGCGGCCAACGAAGAGCGGCACGACCATGTGCGGAAAGACGACTATGTCGCGCAAGGGAAGAACGGGAAGAGTTTGCGTCATGAACACTGTGCTTTCGAGTCAGAACGAACAGTAACAAAGTGGGGGAGCCCCACCGCAAGCGCAAGGACGCGACTTAGACTTGCGCAGGGAAATCTGCGCCATGATGCCCGGCGATATGTCTGCCGGGCATCATGGCCTCGGCCATATTCGCACTCATCCGAATAGTTCAGCCTCGCTTTCGCACCGACCGCTTATCTCTTCCCGGCATTGGCTTCTTGGGACGGTGGCATTGACGGGTTGGTTTTCCGGCAGGCGCCTTTCTCCAACCAGAGGCGGTCTCCGGCATCAGAGTTGATCTGAACCCTCATCGTCAGGAATGACACGAGGCGTGGGCTCTGCCCCGTGACCGGGAAAGAGTTGAGTGTACCGTTTCGTCGCAAGACAGAGCCCGCGCGCGGTGTTCGGTTCGTTTCGCCTGCCGCGCCTGCGACCCATCGCCTGCGGGTTCCGCGGCCTAACCCCCGATGCCGGATCATGGCAGCGGCGGATGCTTGGCTCACGCGCGGTCCGCGAAGGACCAGCCTCAAGGGCGGCAGAGACAAGGAAGGGTGTCAGCGGCAGCATAAACCGCCGACACATCCGCTCTCGGCCCGGTCGCTCCGCCATCACCTGACGGACCTTTCCGGCTTTCACCGGTCGCGGACATGTCCGTCCGCAACACGGGCCGAAGCCCTCACACCGATCCGCCACACCGAGGGTTATGCCCCACCTCGTGTCCGTGACGGACGAGGGTAAAAGAGCATGGAAATGGGGGTCCGGGGATTAGGTTTGTGGGATTGAGGGTAGGTGACTGAAACGGAAGCCGTACTTAACGGCATGGGCGGGGATTAATTGAGAGCGCCCCCTATGCATGCTATGAACGGGGACCAGCACTCTACTCCCCCACATCACCGGACTTGATCCGGTGATCCATCTTCCAGCCTATCGGCCTGTGCGGGCAACGGGGATGGCATCCGGAAAAAGTACCCGGGCGCGGCGTTTACAACCGCTTGTCCGGGGCGAACAGGCCCTGCCGGGAGAAGCCGCGCGGCGCGTTGCGTCCGACTTGCGCGCGGGATCCTTCGTAGAGGTGCCAGTCGGCGACCTCCTGACGGCGGCCTGCCGTGTCGATGTAGCTGAGCCCGTCCGCGCTGGCGAATGTGGTAATATCGCTGACGCCGCCGTCGCGATATTTCTGTAGCCGCACGCCTTTGCCGCGGGTGAGTTCGGAGACTTCATCTAGGGGAAAGACCAGCAACTTGCGGTTCTCTCCGATGACGGCGACCCGGTCGCCCGTGGCGGCCACGACGCGCATCGTTTCGGCATCACCTTTGACGGTCTGCACCTGCTTGCCGCCCTTGGTCGAGGCGACAATGTCCGCTTCCCTGACCCGGAAGCCATAGCCTTCCGATGACGCGACTAGCAGTGTCCGGTCCGGATCGTGAACGAACAGGCCGACAGGAATATGGTCGTTTTCGAGATCGATCATCAAGCGGATCGGCTCGCCATTGCCGCGCCCGCCTGGCAGCTTGTCGCCGGACAGCGTATAAGCCTTGCCATTCGAGGCGAACAGAATGATCTTGTCCGTCGTCTTGGCCGGAACGGAAAAGGCCAGCGTGTCGCCTTCCTTGAATTTCAGCGAATCCAGATCGTCCAGCTTGCCCTTCATGGCACGGATCCAGCCCTTCTTCGACAGCACGACCGTAATCGGCTCTTCCTGAATGAAGGCGGTCGCCAGATCGATATCCAGATCCGGTGCTTCGGCGAAGGTGGTGCGGCGGCGGCCTTCTTCCGTCTTCGGCCCGTAAAGGTCCCGGAGGGAACGGATCTGACCGGCGATCATGTCCCATTGTTTCTGATCAGACCCAACCAGCGCTTCGAGGTCCGTCTGTTCGAGCCGCAGCGCATCACTTTCCGACCTGATCTCGATTTCCTGCAACTTGTTGAGTGCGCGCAGCCGCATGTTCAGGATCGCGTCGGCTTGGCGGTCGGCCAGGTTGAACGCCCGGATCAGTTCGTCCTTGGGCTTGTCCTCATAGCGCACGATGCGAATCACTTCGTCAAGATTGAGGAAGGCGATCATATAGCCGTCGAGCACTTCCAGGCGCAGCGCGATCTTGCCCAGCCGTTGGTGCGTTCGGCGAAGCAGAACTTCGCGGCGATGGTCGAGCCACGCCTGAATTACCTCGCGCAGATCCATGACGCGGGGCACGCCATGGGCGTCCAGAACATTCATGTTCAGGCTGACACGGCTTTCCAGTTCGGTCAGCTTGAACAGGCTTTCCATCAGCACGTCCGGATCGATATTCTTCGATTTCGGCTCCAGCACGATGCGAATATCTTCAGCGGATTCGTCCCGCACATCGGCTAGGCCCGAGGCCGTCTTGCTCTCGATCACGTCGGCGAGCTTCTCGATCAGGCGGGACTTCTGTACCTGATAGGGAATTTCGGTGACGATGATCTGGTACTGGCCGCGCCCCAGATCCTCGCGGGTCCAGCGCGCTCGCACCCGGAAGCCACCCTTGCCGGTCTTGTAAGCCTGCAGAATGCTGTCGCGCGGTTCGACCATGATCCCGCCCGTCGGCAGATCGGGACCGAAGATATGGTTCTCGACCAGCGTTTCGATCCGGGCATTGGGCGTCTTGATCAGGTGCAGCGCGGCATTGCAGATTTCCGCGACATTATGCGGCGGGACGGATGTCGCCATACCGACGGCGATCCCTTGCGCCCCATTGGCCAGCAGGTTCGGGAACCCAGCCGGCAGGACGACCGGCTCCTGATCCTCTTCATTGTAGGTATCCTTGAAGTCGACCGCGTCTTCGTCAAGACCTTCGAGCAACAGGACTCCCGCCGCCGTCATCTTGGCTTCGGTATAGCGCATGGCCGCAGGGCTATCACCGTCAATATTGCCGAAATTCCCCTGCCCCTCGACCAGCGGATAGCGGGTCGCGAATTGCTGGCTGAGCTTGACCAGCGCGTCATAGATACTCTGGTCGCCATGCGGGTGATATTGCCCCATCACGTCGCCGACAATGCGCGCGGACTTCTTGTAGGCCCCTTCCGGATTAAGCTTGAGCTGCCGCATGGCGTAGAGAATGCGGCGATGGACGGGTTTCAGACCGTCACGCACATCCGGCAGGGCGCGCTGCGTGATGGTCGACAGCGCATAGGCCATATAGCGCGCGGACAGCGCATTATCGATATGCTCCTCGATCACCGGCTTGGGCGGCGGAGGCGGAGCTTTCGGGGTCTTGGTTCGGGCCATGCGCGAAATCTCTAAGGGATTCGGCCCGAATGCCTAGCGGAACAAACAGGGAAAATGCGCGCTCTGAGGACGATGGTGGGCCAAACCTGATGCCCCAATTCAGGTTTCTCGGAGCTATAGGGAACGTATGTGGCGGGTAATCATGATTTCATGCAGCGCGCTCCTCATCGCCTGTTCGACAACGACTAGTCCGCCGCGAGCCCTGTCGCTTGCAAACGCGCCACCATGACGCGTCTGGCGTCCGGCAGGGTGCGGTTGCGTTCCCATTGGACGCGGGTTTCGAGGAAGTGACCGGTCAGGCGCAGGCCGTCGGCAATATCCTGCGGACTGGCGATGGGTTCACCGCGCAGGAATGGCGGCAGACGAAACAGCTTGTCGAGATAAGGTTGAGCCGCGTCCGTACTGACGGCGCGACCCGAGCGCGGGCTGACATGGGTGAGATTGTCCGTAACCCCAGTGCCAGCGCAACGCGACAGATCCAGACCATAGCCGAGCGATTGTAGCAGGAGGCTCTCCCAGCGTACATAAAGCGCTGGCCAGACCGCCTGATCATCGAGCCGTTCCAGCACGATCTTGGTCACGTCATAGAGGTCCGGCAGCGGCTGTTTTTCCGGCAGCATTTCGCGCAGCAGCGCGGCAATCGCATTGAGTGCCGCCAGGCTGAGCCGATCTTCCATGAACAGGCCCGCCAGCGCATCGACGATTTCCACCGTGAAATAGCCAAGATGGTCCTCCAGACGCCCGCGCCATTCGACTTCGACGATATTGCCAGGTTGCAGCAGCGGGCGCATGCGCCGTCCGGCCCCACCCCGAACCAGACCATTATGGCGACCCCGTTCGCGCGTGAAATTTTCCATAATGGCGGAGGTTTCGCCGTGCTTTCGCGCCTGCAGGACAATCGCCTCGCTGACGAAATCCATCAGACGTCGAACTCGAGCCCGGCTTCCGTGTAGCGCGCGCGGTCGTCCATCCAGTTCTCCCGCACCTTGACGAAGATGAAGAGATGCACCCGGCGACCCAGCCAGTCCTCCATCTCCTTGCGCGCGGCGGCGCCGATATCCTTGACCGTCGTCCCGCCCTTGCCGAGCACGATGCCTTTCTGCGTGCCGCGCCGGACATAGATGATCTGGTCGATCCGGACCGAACCGTCCTTTCGGTCGGTCCATTTTTCGGTCTCGACCATGGAGGCATAAGGCAGCTCGTCATGCAGCCGCAGAAACAGCTTCTCGCGTGTGATTTCCGCCGCCATCAGGCGCATCGGAATGTCCGCAGCCTGATCTTCGGGATAGAGGAGCGGCCCTTCCGGCATGGCATCGGCCAGATAGGTGGCCAGATCATCAATGCCATCGCCCTTGGTCGCCGAAACGACGAAAATGCGCTCGTAACCCCCGGCCTGATCAAAATGGGCGATGATAGGCAGGGTTTCTTCGGTCGGGATCGTATCGATCTTGTTCAGGACCAGCACGCCCTTACGTTCGCGCTGCGATAAGCCGGCCATGACGCGTTCCGTATCCTCGCTGGCGAGACGGTCCTGTGCGGAGCCTTCATTCCGGTTGTGACGGTACCAGGCCCCGGCATCAACCACATGCACGACCGCATTCGCGTCATCCGCCCCCGACCAAGCCGCATGCACCATGGATTTGGCCAGACGGTCCTGCTTTCGGGGAGCGAAAATGCCGGGCGTATCGACCAGAACGACCTGAGCGCGGTTGCCCTCTGACGTATCCAGCAGGGCAATGGCGCGGATCTGAAACCGTGTCGTCTGCACCTTGTGTGTAACGATCGAGACTTTTTCGCCGACCAGACGGTTGGTGAGGGTCGACTTGCCCGCATTCGGCGCGCCGACGATTGCGGCGAAACCGCTTCGTGTGGTTGATGATGCGCTCATACCCATGCCTCGTTCATGCCCATGCCTCGATCAGGGCTTTGGCCGCAAGCCGTTCGGCGTCACGCTTGCTTTTGCCACGCCCGATGGCCGAGCCCACATCGCGGACCGAGACCTCGACCACGAATTCGGGTGCATGATCGGGGCCCGTTCGATCCACGATCTGATAGTCCGGCAGGGAGTGGTTCATCGCCATCGCGCGTTCCTGCAATTCCGTCTTCGGGTCCTTGGCCGAACGCGACACAACCCGGTCGAACGTCTCTTTCCAATATGTATTGTAGAAAGTTTGCGCCGCCGCCATGCCGCCATCCAGATAAAGCGCCGCAATCAGGGCTTCGCAGGCATCCCCGAGAATAGAATCCTTATCCCGGCCACCTTGGCGTTCCTCGGACGGGGAAATCAGCACGCATTCACCAAGGTCGATCCGGCGCGCGACATCGGCGCAGGTTTCCTTGCGCACCAGCGCATTCAGTCGCCGCGCCAGCGTACCTTCGGCTTCGCGCGAATGGTTGAAGAGAATTTCGGCTGTCATCAGACCGAGAACACGGTCGCCGAGAAATTCCAGCCGTTCATTATTGGGCGGGTTGGTCTGTCCGTCCCCGTAGGAACTGTGCGTCAGCGCCCGCATGGCCAGATCGCGATCCTTGAACCGGTAGTCGAGCCGCTGTTCGAGCTTTTCGACCCGGCGATAGCGATTGCGGTCGAGCTCGCTCACTCAATACCCTTGAAGAAGCGCCCGCCTCTCATATTGCCCCAGGTCCAGGGCTTGATCAGGGAGAAGTCTTCATTGACCGACAACAGAACGAATTCCGCTTCGCCGATGATGTTTTCCGCCGGGACGTAACCCGCACCTGACAAACGGACCGGCACGCGGCTATCACCGGAAAAGTCGCGATTGTCGCCCATCATGAAATAGTGTCCGGCCGGCACCGTAAAGACCGATGTGTTGTCCGCCCCATTATTCTTGATCGCGTCATAGATCAGATGCGGTTCGTCTTCCCCCGGCAGTTGTTCGGCGATCAGCTCGGCATTGAGCGTTTCGCGCACGACACCGTCGGACCGATGGGCGTAGGGTTCGTTGCGCACCAGTGCCGTCTGGACTGGCGCGTCATTGAGATAGAGCTGACCATCGATCATCTGAACGCGATCACCCGGCAGTCCCACGACGCGCTTGATATAATTCTGGTTGATCCCGTCGGGCCGGAACACGACGACATCACCGCGGGCCGGGCCCCGACCGAACAATCGACCGTCAATATCCGGGAACGGCAGGGGCAGCGCCGCATAACGCCCGTAACCGACCGTATATTTGGACGTGATGACATAATCCCCTTCCATCAGCCCGGGATACATGGACCCGGTCGGAATGGTGAAAGGCTGGAAAATAAAGGTCCGCAGGACGAAGGCAATGCCGAGCGCCCAGACCACTGTCGAGACGAGTTCGCCGATACCACCGGATTTCGCTTTGGGCTTACGCTTGAACATTGGCGCGCCCTATCACTCCGGTCTCGCTTCGACTACTGCAAAGGCCACCGCAAAATCACGCTCGTCGGACAGGCTGAGGCGGACATGCGCGGTGTGAGCCGCGGGCAAGATACTGGCGAGCCGTTCGGCGGCTCCGCCATGCAGCTTCACATCCGGACGACCGGACGGTCGATTGATCACTTCCACATCGTGCCAGGATAGCTCCCCGCTCTCTTCGGTCGCCAGTGCCTTGGCGACAGCTTCCTTAGCCGCAAACCGTTTCGCCAGGCAGGGTACGGGGTCCGGACGGGCGAGACATTTTTTACGCTCGGCTTCGGTGAACGCCTTGGCCGGAAATCGCTCAGGATGGCGGTCATAGATGGAACGAATGCGACGTATGTCGCAAATATCCGTACCGATACCCAGGATCATGACGCCTCCGGTGCCTAAGCCAGCCGCGCGTCACGAATGATCGAAATCATGCGTCGGATTGCGGGAGTCAGACCCAGAAAGACGGCCTCACCGATAATGAAGTGTCCGATATTGAGCTCTCTGGCCTGCGGAATGCGAGCGATCGGCACGACATTTTCGAACGTCAGCCCATGACCATAATGCACTTCCAGACCCGCCGCGTCGGCCAGCTGACCCCCGGTCTGCAGCTGCGCAAGGATCACATCCGCCTTGTCCTGATCGTTTTCATCGAGCGCATGGGCGTACGCCCCTGTGTGAAACTCGACTACCTCGGCGCGGGTACGCTGCGTTGCGTCGATCTGAATATCCTGCGCTTCGATGAACAGCGAGACCCGGCATCCCGCATCGGCCAGACGCGCGATCATCGGGACCAGACGGTTATGCTGCCCGGCAACATCCAGGCCGCCCTCGGTCGTACGTTCGGCGCGCCGTTCCGGTACGATGCAAGCCGCGTGTGGCTTCAGCCGTTCGGCAATGGCGACCATTTCCTCGGTCGCTGCCAGTTCCATATTCAGCGGCACATTGCGGTCCCGACACAGATCCGACAGCCGTTCCATATCAGCATCGGTGATATGACGGCGATCCTCACGCAAGTGAGCGGTGATGCCGTCGGCACCAGCCGTGATCGCCTGTTTTGCCGCGTCCAGCGGGTCAGGATGGTGACCGCCACGCGCATTGCGCAGGGTGGCGACGTGGTCGATATTCACGCCCAGCCGCAGGCCGCTGCCGCCGCGCCGCATCATGACAGGCCCCGACTGCCCGGCTTGATCGCCTCCATGCGCTGCAGCTCGGCGGGCAGATCATCCGGATCATAGTCGGGGAAGCGTTTTGCCGCGAGGCTGATGAGCGGCACACCGATATCGGCGTCACCGCCAGAGCGGTCGAAGATGCAGCAGCCAGCCACGACTTTGCCGCCTGCCTGCGTGATCGCCGCAATCGTTTCGCGCGAGGACAGACCCGTCGTGACGATGTCTTCGACCATCAGAACCGTTTGTCCCTGTTCCAGTGTAAAGCCGCGACGCAAGGTGAATTCACCGTCTTCGCGCTCCATGTACAGCGATTCCAGACCGAGCTGCCGCGCCATTTCGTAGCCCGGAATCACGCCGCCCATGGCCGGCGCGATAATGATGTCCGGAAGGGTGTCGAGCGAATCCCTGACCTTGTTCGCCAGCGCCGCACATAGCGTTGCCGTCAGAACCGGGTTCTTGAAGATCAGAGCCTTTTGCAGAAAGACTGGGCTGCGCCGACCAGACGACAGGATGAAATGCCCCTCCAGCAGGGCGCCCGCGTCCCGGAACATGTCCAGCACATCGTCAGTCGTCATTGTCATCAGGTAGGTCTTTCTCGATTTGCGAGCGGCTGCGGTCTGCGGCGACCACGAAAGGCGATGTACGCAGCGCAGCGATGATGGCGAGCAGGTGGCGATTGTCGCGCACTTCGACGTCGAGCACCATATCGAAGAAGGCCGGACTGCGCTGCAATGTCTTGATATTAATCAGGTTTCCTGAATTCTCGCCAATGATACGCGTGACGTCGGCCAGTGCGCCCGGCACATGTTCAACCGTCGCCGTGATGCGCGCCGTAGAAGCCGTTTTTTCGACCGTTCGCCGCCAGCCCAGATCGATCCAGACCTTGTTCTGATTGTCCGGCTTGTCCAGTTCCTCGCAGTCGATCGTATGGATATCGATCCCGCCACTGGCCGATTGTAGCCCCAAGATACGGTCGCCGGGTATGGGTGAGCAACAGGACTTCAGGTGCAATCCGACACCGGAGCGCAGCCCCTCCCCTTTGACATAAAGACGGACCGAGCGATCCGAAATCAGGTCGCGGTTTGCCATCTCGGCATCCGGATCGCGGTCCTTGAGCGCCGGGAAAACGGCCATGATGAATTCGTTCATCGACAGATCGCCGCGCCCGAGCTGTTCATAGATGTCGCCGGCATCCGTGACGCCCAGCCGTTTGACCACATCGTCCAGTGCGATCTCTGTGAAGGTCTGACCCTCGCGGACGAAGGCGTGCTCGGCCAGCATCGCACCGATACGGCGGAATTCTTCGGCCTCTCCGTCGCGTGTCAGGCGGCGCAGGGCGGAGCGTGCCTTGCCCGTCACGACCATATTCTCCCAACCCTCCTGCGGCTCTGCCGTACCGCCGCGAATGATCTTCACAACGTCGCCGTTGCGCAGATGGGTCCGGAGCGGAACGTCGCGCCCATTGACGACCGCGCCGATACAGGTGTCGCCAACCTTGGTATGGACAGCGTAAGCGAAATCGATCGGCGTCGCGCCACGCGGCAAGGAAATCAGATCGCCCTTGGGCGTGAAAGTGAAGACCTGATCAGCAAACATTTCCAGCTTGGCATGTTCAAGAAACTCCGCCGCGTCGCCGCTCTGTTCCATCATCTCCACCAGTGGGCGGATGCGTTTGAGCGGATCACCGCCTGACGCCTTGGCGCGTTCGGGATCATAGCCGTAAGCTTCATTCTTATAGGCCCAGTGAGCCGCGACGCCGCGTTGCGCGACGTCTTCCATGCGCTCCGTGCGGATCTGGATCTCGACGCGGCGATTATCCGGCATGCGGATGGTCGTGTGCAGCGACTGATACCCATTGGGTTTGGGCACGCTTATGAAATCCCTGAAGCGCGACGGGACTGCGCGATATTCCCGGTGCAGGATACCCAGCACCCGGTAGCAATCATCCTCCTGGTGCGTCAGAATGCGAAAGGCATAGAGGTCAGCGACATCGTCGAAGCTGATATTCTGGCGTTGCAGTTTTAACCAGATTGCAAAGGGGCGCTTTTCTCGTCCATAGATCCGGACCGTCATGGCGTGGTCGTCAAACAGGTCGCGAAAGGCGGTCGAGACTTCGCTGATGGCTTCGCCCTGCTCAGCACGCCAGTCCTCGAGGCGTCGCATAATGCCTTCATAGGCGCTAGCATTGAGGTGTTGGAATGACAGATCTTCCAGTTCCGAGCAGATCCGGTCGATGCCGATCCGCCGCGCCAGCGGGGCGTAAATATCGAGTGTTTCGCGCGCAATCCGTTCGCGCGAGGCCTGCTTCGGATGGTATTGTAGTGTGCGCATATTATGCAGGCGGTCGCATAGCTTCACCATCAGCACGCGGACATCCTTGCTCATGGCGAGGACAAATTTCTGAAAGTTTTCCGCCTGTGCGCGTTCACGGGAGGCGGATGGGCTGAGCTCGAGCTGCGACAGCTTCGTCACCCCATCGACCAGATCGGCGATCTCCGGCGTGAACTGTTCTGCCAGCTCGTCGCGCGTGACGTCCGTATCTTCCAGCACATCATGCAGAAGCGCCGTGCAGATTGATGCGACATCCAGATGCAGGTTGGCGAGGATGCCGGCCACTTCGATCGGATGGGCGAAATAGGGATCACCGGAATGGCGCTTCTGCTCGCCATGCGCCTTGACGGTAAAAATATAGGCTTTGTTGATCAGCCCTTCATCGGCGGAGGGATCATACGCCTTGACCCGCTCGACAAGCTCGAACTGGCGCAGATAACCCTGCTGGCCCGGCTGAGGCGCGGGCATGATCGGCGTATGATCGTTCACCGCACCAGCATAGAGGCGGACTCATGCAAAAGCCACCGGGCACACCCGATGGCTTGGCAAAAAATCAGTCTGTCCGGACGGCTAGAAGCGGGTCGAACTGTCATTGTCGCGGTCACCCTGCAGGGCACGCAGCAGATCAGCTTCGGACATTTCGGCCTGTTTGCTTTCGCCATGCTCGAGCGCGAGAACCGGTGTCGCCTCTTCCGTCTCTTCATCCGGCATGTCATCATCCGTGATGACGCGTTGCAGGTTGGCGACGAGGCTTTCACGCAGATCGTCGAGATCGAGATTGCCGTCGGCCAGCTCGCGCAGCGACACGACGGGGGTCTTGTCGTTGTCGCGATCCACGGTCAGGCTCGCGCCTGCGGAAATGTTGCGGGAACGGTGCGCAGCAAGGAGAACGAGGTCAAACCGGTTTGGAATCTTCTCGACGCAATCTTCAACGGTAACGCGGGCCATGAGACTCTCTTGTAAAGAGGGATAAACGGAATGCGGGCGTCTAATCGCGCAGACGCGTAAATGCAAGCATTGTGGTCAGGCGGAAGACCGCGAAAGGTGTGACTTGTAGCAATCGCTACAGTCTGCTAGGGATGTAGCGATTGCTACAAGGATTATCATGACCCTCTTCCGTATGTTTCTGTTCGCTATTCTGAGCGCTATCATCGTCTACACAGCCATTGTGATGATCAATCACGGGCCGAATCTGCTCCCCGTCTTCTTCAACGACATGCTCGCCATGGGCTGGCCGGGTCAGTTCAATCTCGATTTCATGACCTTCCTGATGCTTTCGGCGATCTGGGTCGCCTGGCGCAACGGGTTTTCGCCGATGTCGTGGATTCTGGCTCTTCTGGCCTTTTTCGGCGGGATGCTGTTCCTGTCGGTCTATCTGCTGATCCTGACGTCACGGCATAAGGGAGACATGGCGACGATCCTGATGGGCCCGTCGCGAACGGGGTCCTAACTCTCGACGACGGCGAACAGCTCCGGATGGGCGGCTTCGGTATTGGCTTCGCGCGGTAGATAACAGGTCACATGCGTGCCTTGATCCTCGACACTGTCCAGTTCGACCCAGCCCCCGTGACGGTCGATTATACGCTGCACAAGCGTCAGTCCCAGCCCGACGCCTCCGCGGGAGCTTTCGAAGCTCTCGAAAACAGCTGACTGTTTTTCCAGCGGAATACCGACGCCCGTATCCCGGACCCAGATCTTGACGCCGCCACCGGCTGAGCGTTCCGCACCCAGTTCGATCAAGCCGCCGGGCTTGGTAAAGCGCAGCGCATTGGTCAGCAGATTATAGACAACCTGCTTCATCCGCGTTTCATCGGCCCGGACGATACCGATATCGGTATCGCATTGCAGGTCCAGTGTGATGCGTGTGTCGTCAGCTTTGGTCGCGACATAGTCGAGCGAGTGGTCAAGCAAATCAAAGATATCGACATCGCCGAGTTCCAGATCGAGCTTGTCCGCTTCGATCGCGGCAATATCGAGAATATCGTCGATCGCCTTGGCCAGATCCTCGGACGCACTCTGAATCGCAAAGACATATTCGCTCTGCTTGTCGCTCAGCTCCCCTGCCCCGCCATTCTGCAGAAAGTCGGAATAGCCGGCTATCGTCGTCAACGGAGTTCGTAACTGATAGGAGACATGGGCGACAAATTCGCTTTTCATCCGGTCGGCTTCTTCCAGCGCTTCCGCACGTTCGACCAGGGCACGCTCGGTCTTGCGCGACGCGGTCACGTCGTCCCAGGCGATCAGTGTTGCCCCGTCCGGCAAGGGTCGTGATAGCCAGCAGAGAATGCGTTCGTCAGATGTGATGATTTCTCCGTCGACATGGCGGCGGATTTCCGGATTAGGGTCCGTCGCCCGCGCTTTGAGATTGTCCCAAAATTCGGCATTGTGGTGCAGCGGGAAGCAGAGATCGATGATGTCTGAAAAGCGCGGATTGTCCTGCAGCATATCCTCTTCCAGATGCCACAGGTCAGCAAAGGCGGAATTATGCAGGCGCAGGCGTCCATCCGTACTGAAAACGGCAATGCCTTCGGTTAGCTTGTCAAGCGTCGCACGCTGCACATTGATCAGTGTGCCGAGCTGGCTCTTCAGCGTCATCTTGTCGGTCATGTCCGAGAACATCAGGCTGATACCACCCTCCGCGTCGCGCAGACGCACCACCCGGTAGAGATTGCCGTTCGGCAGATTCCAGGTCTCTTCCGGCACTTCGGTGGGCCAGTTTGTATAGAGCCCGAGTTCGCTTTTCTTCCAAGCGCGGTAATCCGATTGCGGCGGAAGCTGATCCGTTTCGCGCAACCGGTCCAACAGGGATGCGTGCGACGGGCTGGTCTGGAGCCAGACCGGATCGAGTTTGAACAGGGTAGTGAACGCCTCATTGAAACTGCGGAGTGTCTGGTCCGGCGCAAAGGAGATTACGGCTTCGCTCGTCTTGCCCAGCCACGCATCATGCGCAGCGACATGACGGTCCAGCGTCTGGCGCAGGCTTTCCGCTTCCGACGCGTCCATCGCCATGCCTGCAACACCGCCACTGACCGGAAACAGATCGATCTGCATCGCCATGCGCTTGCCACTGGCCGTGACGATCGGACGGACGGACGCTTTGGGCGAGCCTGTCTCCAACACGGACATCGCCTCGGACTGGGTCGTCGCATCGAGATGGAGTTGACGATGCAAGACATCATCCAGACCGCGCCCGCCGACAGCGTCGATATAGGCCGAATTCGCCCAGTTGATCCGGCGCATGCTGGACAGACGCCAGACCGGATGCGGTGCCCGGCTCATCATTTCGACAAAGGCGACGGGTTCAGCCTCCGCCATGGTGCGCGATGTCTCGAAGCGCGAAATCGCCTTGCGTTCATCCTCACCCCGGATCGATGCATCCTGCAGCCACAGAACGACCTGCGCGCCCGCCACGCGGCCATCCGCCTCGATGATATTGCCTTCCGGCAACAGGATCGTCGTCGAAAAGGGCTCTCCCTCATTGCGGAGCGCGCCGAGCAAGGTACGCAGGGTCGGTCGTTTCGGGTCATCCGTAATCAGATCGAGGTCCGCCAGCCCGGATAGAACCCGCATCGCCGTGTCGCCGAAACCGCCCGGTTCGGACATGCGCATCATGGACGCCAGCGCTGCAGGGCTGCCAAAGACGCGAGGCTGTCCGAAGTCCGTCTCCCGGCCGACCGTCGCCTCGTCCCAGACGAGAACCAGTCCCGGATAGGCTCCGAACACGCCATCATATTGGCCGATCTGACGATCGAGATCCTTGGCTTTACCCTTCCAGCGCTTTTCGGACCGGTTGATGCGCCCCAGAATAACCAGCAGGATCAACCCCATGGCCAGCGCCAGCGCGACGGAGACCGCGGATATGGCCAGATTCATGTCGATCACATTCAGAGGCACAGCCTGTTTCCCGGCTCCCAGCTTGGTACGACCCCACGCCCGCACACTCTCTCACATCCTGCCTTCGTTAGCGGGACGGACGGTCAGTGAAAAGGCGCAAGCGCGCTTAAAGCGCGGCTTTCTCGACCACAGCAACCAGTTCGTCGACCGCAGCCGAAACAAGCGACTGATCCTCGCCTTCGGCCATGACCCGGATTTTCGGTTCAGTGCCGGATGCGCGAACCAGAACCCGGCCGCCCTCTCCCAGATCGGCATCGACGCGCCGGATCGCCGCCTGAACCTCTGGCTGCTCCATCGGAGACGCCCCCGAATAACGGACATTGCGCATGATCTGCGGATAGGCGTCGAACAGATGAAGATAATGCTCGCTGGTTTGCCCGGACCGGACCAGACCTGACAAGATCATCAGCGCGGCCAGGCTGCCATCACCTGTGACAGCATAATCCGTCATCAACAGATGACCGGAGGGTTCTCCACCCAGATTGGCGCCGAGTTCATACATGCGGGCCGCGACATGGCGGTCTCCAACTGGCGTCCGGTCCAGGCGCAGACCCTGCTGTACGAGGTAACGTTCGAGCCCGAGATTTGACATGACGGTCGAGACGACGGCGTCACTCTTCAAGGTCCCCGCATTTTTCCAGTCGGTTGCCAGCCGCGCGATAATCTGATCGCCATCGACCTCTTGACCGGTCCGGTCCATCAGGATCAATCGATCCGCATCGCCGTCCAGCGCAATCCCGATATCGGCCTCATGAGCGATGACAGATTTGGACAAGGCTTCGGTATGGGTGGAGCCGCAGTCGAGATTGATGTTGCGGCCGTTAGGTTCGACCCCGATCAACACCGGCTCGACGCCGAGTTTGCGTAGCGCCTTCGGAAAGGCCTGAAAGGCCGCGCCGTGGGCGGCATCGACGACAAGCTTCAGCCCGGCGAGCGATTGCACACCGGTCGACTGAAACGCCTCGACAAGGCCGTCGACATAGGCACCTGCGCCCTCGACTGAACCGTGATCCCGCCCCGGGACCAGAGCCGGGTCGAGCCCGTCACTCATCGCGGTTTCGATCAGCGTCTCGATCGCGTCCTGGGCGGCATCGGAAATCTTGCGACCGTCGGGCCCGAACAGTTTGACGCCATTATCCTGCCAGGGATTGTGCGAGGCCGTGATCATCAAGCCGAAATGGGCGGAATGGAGTGGAACGGCGGCTGCGGTCGCTGGAGTCGGCAGTATACCGAGCGAGGCCACATTCACGCCCTGCCGCAGCAGGCCGCGCATCAAGGCCCGTCGCACCCAGTCACCGGATTCGCGCGTATCCTGTCCAATGACGCCGAGCGATCCATCGCCGAAATGCGCGCCGATGGCCTGCGCCAGACGTTCGAGAGAAGCTTCGCTTAACTTACCTTCGCCAGCCCGTCCGCGAATACCGTCCGTGCCAAAATAGTTCGCCATGTCAGAGCATGTCCTCACGCTGGTCGGCCTTCAGCCGGGTCACAATGGATTTGACATCCTGCGCGGCATCGAGGTTCACGACGAGAATCCGCCCGTCCCGGACAATGACACCGACATTGTCGAGACCGACCAGTGCGACAAGAGGACCATCCGTGTCAATCAGGCTCCGATGGCTGCCCTGCGAATAGCCGTCACCAAAGATCACACTGTCATCGCCTGCGGCATGAAGATCGCGGTATGCCCGGAAGCTGCCAATGTCGCGCCAGCCCAGATCGCAGGGCAGGACCGCGCCTTTGCTTGTCCGTTCCATCAGCGCGATGTCGATCGGTTCGGGTTTGCAGCGTGCGAATGCCTGTGGCTCCAGCGCGATCACGGCACCGTTGCGCGTCGCATTGACATAGGCCTTGCGCGCCGGATTGGCGCAATCGTTTGCCAGTGTCAGCATTTCCTCGATCACCAGTGATGGCTTGAACAGGAATATCCCGCTATTCCAGTGATAGCCGCCGGTTTCCAGCCAGCCCCGCGCCGTGGCTTCGTCCGGTTTTTCCCGGAAGCTCTCGATCTGGAAAAGCCCCGCATCGATCGGCTGGCCCTGTTGAATATAGCCGAACCCTGTCGCCGGATAATCCGGCGTCATACCGAAAGTGACATGATGACCGGCAGCCGCAATCGGGGCGGCGCGTAGCACGGCTTCGCGAAAGGCGTCGGGGCGTTCGATCACATGATCTGCGGGTGCGAGCAGCATCAACGCATCCGGGTCTGTCGCCATGACATGCATCGCTGCCGCCATGGCACAGGGCCCGGTATTGCGACCTTCAGGTTCAACCAGAATCTCGCCGTGGTCCGGCACCTGAGTCTGGATCTGGTCGACATGCGACGCGTTGCAGATGAAGGCTGGCGGCAGAAACTCCGGCCCAGACATCCGGTCGGCGGTTTCCTGAATCATCGTCCGATCGCCCGAGAGGGCCAGGAATTGTTTGGCCTCGGCCTGTCGCGAGAGCGGCCAGAGCCGGCTCCCCGCACCACCGCTCAGAATGACTGGAAGTATTTGGCTATAATGTCCCATGCGCGGGTCTTATGAGTGCGGCGTGAAATAACCGTGAAAATCGATCAGCCACCCTTGGGACCAGCCACCCTTAGGATCAACCACCCTTGGGATCAGCCGTTCTTGGATCAGCCGCCTAAGGAGACGTCGCCCAGACGGTAACGCACCAGAACCCGGCAATCGGTCAACCCGCCTGAAGCCGGAGGCTCGAAGCGCCACTTGGCGGCAGCGCGCTCGGCGGACCGTTCGAACAGACCAACCGGCAGGGCACGCTGCGCCTTCACATCGGCGATCGTCCCGTCAGCCGCCACATCCAGCCGCAGCAGGACCCAGCCCTGTCGCCCGGTCCGGAACGCACGGCTGGGATATTCCGGCAGGTCCAGATCGATGGCCGCCAGCGCTTCGCCGCCAATGCAGTCATCCGGATCGGCATAGCCCTTCACATAGGGATCAGGCGGATATTGGCTTTGTGGATGAAAGACCTGCGTTGAGCCACAGGCCACCAGAAGCAGCGCGGCTGGCAGACAGAGCGCTCTCATTCCTCTTCGCCGAAACGGCTTTTGACCAGCGCCGTGATTGCAGCGATTGCGTCCGGCGCATCCTCGCCTTGGGCGGTCACGGTGATCTTCTCGCCGCAGGCGGCGCCCAGCAGCAGCAGTTCCATGACGCTGTCGGCTTCGACCGTCTCGGCGCAGACATCATTGTGACTGCGGACCCAGACACGCGCATCGAACTGCCCGACCGCTTCCATGAACTTGTTGGAGGCGCGCGCATGCAGGCCGCGCATATTGGTCAGCAGCAGGGTCGCTTTGGCAGACCTCGCGCCGTTCGCGTCCGGAATGCCGCAGGATAAAGGCACTATTCCTCGCCGGCCAGAATGCGCGAGGCGATGGCGATATAGCGGCGGCCAGCTTCCATCGCCTTGGTCGCCGCTTCGGACAGGCTGGCCGTCTGTCGCGCCTCGGCCAGCTTGATCAGCATGGGCAGGTTGACGCCGGCCAGCACTTCGACCTTGCCTTCGCGTAGCATGGAGATGGAGAGGTTGGACGGCGTACCGCCGAACATGTCCGTCAGCAGGATAACGCCCCGCCCCGAATCGACGGTGTCGACCGCTTTGCGAATATCGTCGCGTCGGCGCTCCATATCGTCGTCGGGTCCGATGCAGATCGTTTGCAGGGCCTCCTGTGGACCGACGACATGTTCCGTCGCGCGGCGCAGTTCTATCGCCAGTTCGCCGTGAGTGACGATCACCAGTCCAATCATGAAGCCGTCTCGCAAATCATCCCTTCGCTAAAACGTCATTTGACAGTCTGGTAAAGCGCTTTTTTCGGTCCGGGACGCACTTAACTGCGTTTGCTGCCTCAACTCCGTTTCCGGCGCGGTGCGGACGGTCCGCCGCCCGTCGTCTGACGGGGAAGCGCGACGGTAAAGCGCGCGCCTTGCACTGCTCCGTCCTCATTCGCGCGGTTTTCTGCCCAGATCCGTCCTTTGTGAGCACGCACGATCTGACGGCAAATGGCCAGACCAAGCCCTGAATGCGATCCGAAGATCGCACCCTCGGGTCGCTGCGTGTAGAAACGGTCGAAAACGGCGTCGAGATTGGCGGGCGGAATGCCCGGACCCTCATCCTCCACGGTGATCGTCGCCGTTTGCTCGTCGGCTTCAGCCGTCACGGTCACGACGCCACCCGGCGGCGAAAACGTCATGGCATTGTCGATGAGGTTGCGCAGGACCTGGGCGAAAGGCGTCTCGAATGCCCGGATGAAGACCGGCTCCACAAGCGCGGTCGCGTTGAGCACGGATGCGTCACTGTCGGTTGCAGTTTGCTGATAGAAATCTACGATATTGTGGACGATTTCGGCCAGATCGAGAATCTGCGCCGTGTCCCGCGCCAGATTGGCATCGACCTTGGAGGCATGACTGATATCCGTGATCAGGCGGTTCATGCGCGACACGTCCTGCTGAATGATTGCGATCAGTTTGTCTCTCTGCTCATCCGTCCGAGCGACTGATAAGGTGTCCGAAGCCGATCTTAACGAGGTCAGCGGGTTCTTGATTTCATGCGCGACGTCGGCCGCGAAATTGGCAATGTCGTCGACCCGGTTGAAAAGACCGCGCGTCATGTCCCGCATGACGACGGACAGATCGCCGATTTCATCGCGCCGCCGCGATAGATCCGGGATCGCATCATAGTCCTGAGGGTTGCGCGCCACACGCTCGGCTGCGCGCGCGAGCCTGCGCATTGGCAGGGTGATGAACAGAATGAGCGCCAGGGACGAGAGCAGGGTCGCGATCAGGGCGAGCGCGATAATCGGCGCCAAGGCTCGCCGCTCTGCTTCGACAATGCTCGCAACATCATGACTTTCGACCGTGACCGTGCCCAGAACCTGCTGAACGCGCGACACCGGCAGAGTGACCGTCACGACCAGCGTGTCATCGGCATCATAACGCGCGCCCGCAACCGCATCGCCGCCCAGTCCCGCCATCACGTCTGCGCGCAGATCGCGGCGCAGCCTGTCCCGACGGGCCTTGCGCCAAGGCAGTCGATGCAGTGTCGTTCGCGCCCAGCCCGTCAGTCCGACGCGCCACCTTTGCAGAAGCGGGTCCGGTTCGACCGCTTCGGGTGGAATGATCGGGTCCAGCGTTCCGACTTCGATATCGTCGCGCAGCCGTTCCGTGTCCGCCACCACCAGACCGTTGCGATCATGCAGGCGCACGCGCCACCCCTGGGGCACATTGACCCCGCGCAGGACCTGCTTGGCACCATCCACATCCAGCTCGGACTGCAGGCCGAACCCCGTCGCCTGCTCCGCCATGACGGTCGTAATGGTCGCGGCGAGAGACTGGAGATTATCTATCTTGCCCTGAATCAGCCCCTCTTCGAACCGGTTCATCGCCAACGCACCCGATACGAGGATGATTAGCCCGATCAGATTGGCCGCCAGGATGAGCTGCGTCAGGCGCGACGAGAACAGAAAGCGCCGGGGCGTGAAGCGCCGACGCTCTTTTCTCTGTTGCGGCTGTTGCGCGCTCTGGGTCCTGTCCGTCTTCGACTGAATGGCGGGCTCAGCTTTCCTTATATTTGTATCCGACACCATAGAGCGTTTCGATAGCGTCGAATGAGCGGTCCGTCTTGCGGAACTTTTTGCGCAGGCGCTTGATGTGGCTGTCGATGGTGCGATCATCGACATAGATCTGATCATCATAGGCTGCATCCATCAGCTGATCGCGTGATTTGACGTAGCCCGGCCGCTTGGCCAGCGCTTCGAGGATGAGGAATTCCGTAACGGTCAGACGCACGGACTCGCCATCCCACGAACAGGCGTGACGATTGCTGTCGAGCACAAGCTTTCCGCGGCGAATGACCTTGTCATCGCCCTCTTCCGGCATCGGATTGACGGTCGAGGTCAGCTTGGCGCGGCGCAGCACGGCCTTGATCCGCTCCCCCAGCAGGCGCTGGCTGAAGGGTTTGGTGATATAGTCGTCAGCCCCCATGGAAAAGCCGATGGCTTCATCGAGTTCGTCGTCCTTGGAGGTCAGGAAGATCACCGGCAGGTTGGAACTCTGGCGCAAGCGACGCAGCAGTTCGATCCCATCCATGCGCGGCATCTTCACGTCGAAGACGGCCAGATCCGGGGGACTGACTTTCAGCGCTTCCAGCGCGCTGGCGCCGTCATGGAACTTGCGCACGTCATAGCCCTCGCCTTCCAGATACATGGAGACGGATGTGAGAATATTCTCGTCATCATCGACGAGATAGATGGTGGCCATTGTGCGTTCCCCAACCCGGCGTGGTGAATAGGTCCGCTCCTTGACTAGGCTCATCGTGTGCATGTGTAAAACCCCAGCTTGAATGTCTTGGTGAAAAGACGCTTAAGTGAGGGTGTTGGCGGGACTAAGGCAGCCTCCCGCCTTGTTTTCGCAACAATGTGGCGCAAATCGGGCGGAGGATTGCCGCCTTATTCGCGCATCAGCCGATAACCGCCCGACACGACGCTGACGATCCTGCCCGTATTATCCCGTTCGAACCGGAGCGGCTCGGCATCAGAGCCATTATCCCGCTTGCGGATGAAGACATCGCCCTCCTCGTGCCGGAAAGTCTCGACATTCTCATGCGGGCGGTCATCATGAAGCGGCACGGCAAACAGCCCCTTGGATGACAGGCCAACATAGACGGCCCAGTCATAATTGGGGCGGCTATAGACACCCTCATAAGCGACAAAGGACGTGTCGTCTTCGCGGTCTGCCTTATCGTCTGAATCCGCGTCGGCCTCCTTCATGTGGACCGCCTTCACATCGTCGCGTACCATGCTGTGGATCATGCGGGCCATACCGCCCGCGCTGACGTCATTGGCCGTCGCCATGACGATGACGCCGACCTTGTCCGGATTACGCATGGTGAATTCCGCCACCGTGCCGGGGCAATAGCCGCCATGACCCCATAGCGTCTTGCCGTCGAGACGTCGGGTGGCGTAGGCTAAGCCCCAGGCCGGTTCATCGAAATCCTCGCCAGTCCAGTGAACGCGCTGCATGGTCTTGAGCGTATCGGGTTTCAGCACTTCTTCGCTGTCCGCATCGCGCAATCGAAAATGCCAGGCCATGAATTTCGCCAGATCGTTGACGCTCGACGCGACGCCGGCGGCGGGTGCGAAGGCATCGAAGCGATGCGCTTCGACTGGCTTACGCGCGCCCTTGGAATCGCGCACATAATAGCCTCGGGCAAAGCCCTGCCCGACCTTGTCGAAGGGCATATCCGTCGTCGTATTCCCCATATTCAACGGACGAAGGATACGGGCATCGACATAATCGTGGAATGACTGACCGCTGGCCGCTTGGATGACCTGACCGAGCGCCGCCATGCCGAGGTTGGAATATTGCCAGTGATCATAAGGCTGATACCAGTCAGTCCGACCGCTAATATCGGCGCGCAATGTGGCATCGTCCGGAAAATTATTGGTAAACCAGAAATCGGTCTCGCCCTCCCGGGGCAGGCCGGACACATGCGACAGCAGATTGCGTACTGTCACCCCGTCAGCAGTTCCGCCATCATCCCCCAGATAGGCCGTAATCGGCGCATCAATGTCGAGAACGCCGCGTTCTTCGAGGTCCATCACGGCAATGCCGGTGAACAGTTTGGAGATGGAGCATATGGAAAAGGCCGTGTCTTCGCTCACGGCGCGGCGCGTGCCCAGATCTTCGACCCCGAATGTGTGGCTCCAGACCAGATCCTGGTCGGCGACAATGCCAAACGCCGCGCCTGGAACCGCCTCATGCGCCAATTGCGTGTCCAGCACCGTCTCGATGGCCCGCAATTTGGACTCTAGCACCGCCTCGGGCGATGCCGCCTTGGCAGGCATCAGGGCAATGAGAGACAGGCCCAAGGCCGTCGACAGACAAAGAATAGAACGGGTCATGGCAGGCTCCGGCAGACAGATCTAATGGAGCCAGATCGTGCCAGACCGCGCCATTTCGTCAAGCGCAAACAAAAAACGCCCCCGCATCGGCGGAGGCGTCGATCGCTTTTTCCGGCTAAGCCGGATAGGCAGGCGGGTTTATTCGCCGGCGTTGGTTTCAGTCTTGGCCTGAACCGATTTCGCCATGACTGGCTTGACCGATTTGCCCCAGACGATTTCGACGGCACCCTTGCGGCGGACCTTGCACTTGACCGTGTCGGATGTGCCATTGGCATCGATCGCGAATGTCAGGGTCTGCAGGCGGGAATTGCCACGGACGGCTTTGAAATCGATATCGGTCGCTGTTGCACCCATGGAAGACTGGATTTCGGATGTGCAGGACGCGATGTGATCAGCCGTTTTGGTGCTGGCGGATGCGGCTTGCGGCAGGACCATCAGGGCGGCGGCGGCAATGACGAGCGTATTGAGTTTCATGGCGGTTCTCCTTGGATGGACGGTGGGGGCCGTCGCGGATTGAGGGGCGTGGCGGGGGGTGCCACACCCATCACCTAGGGCATGTCGGCCACAAAATGGGGCACATGAAGCCATTCAAAATTGAATGAGATTGAGAAAAGTCATTTCCTGATGAACGCATTGTTTTGGAAGCAAAGTGCGCCCGCCAAGAAACATGGTATATAATTCAGTTATTTATACAAACTCGCCGGTCAATTTGGCATCGCCGCGAGGTCGCTCAAATCGCGCAGTCCGGAGATCATCCAAATCTGCAAGGCAGGCCACCAGAAATGCAGGCCTCAGAAAAGGCAGATCTGGTTCAGAAACGCACAGCTTTTAGGATGAAAACCTGCAAATCCGGTCCCCATCAGTAGATGCAGTCCGTGTAGCAGCGGGAAATATCGCCGTTCCAATCCGACTCATAAGCCTTGATCAGCAAGTCCGCATTGGATTGTCCTGAGCGCGCCATTGCGTCGAGCGCTTGAAGGAAAACGGTTTCATTTTCGCCGTGACCATTGAGATAGGCCCGGCGGTTAAGGCCCCCGCGCGATAGTGACAGGCTTTCAAGGGCCAGATCGCGGACCGATCGCCCGCCGATCACGGCCTCGAACCCTTGGGCCGGGACATCTTCGCGCAGTGTCTGGCGCTGCTCCGCGGTCCAGTTCTTGACAAGATCCCAAGCCTCATCCAGCGCCTGATCGTCATAGAGCAAGCCGACCCAGAAGGCCGGCAGCGCGCAAAGCTCGTCCCAAGGACCCGTATCGGCGCCGCGCATTTCCAGGAACTGCTTCAGTCGCACTTCGGGGAAGATGGTGGAGAGATGATCGTCAAAATCCGACAGCGTCGGAATTTCGCCCGGCACGACATCGAGTGTCCCGTTCATGAAATCGCGGAAGCTCTTGCCGGATGCATCGAGGAAGCGACCATCGCGCTGGACGAAATACATCGGCACGTCGAGCGCATAATCGACATAGCGTTCGAACCCCATCCCGTCATCGAACACCCAGGGCAGCATACCGGTCCGGTCAGCATCCGTATCCATCCAGACGCGCGAGCGATAGGATTTGAACCCGTTCAGCTTGCCATCGGTAAAGGGCGAATTGGCGAAGAGTGTCGTCGCCACCGGCTGCAGCGCCAGGCTGACGCGGAACTTCTTGACCATGTCCGCTTCGCTGGAAAAATCGAGATTGGTCTGCACCGTACAGGTCCGGAACATCATTTCGCGACCCAGCGTCCCGACGGTCTGCATATAGTCACGCATGATCTTGTAGCGACCTTTGGGCATGACGGGGACATCTTCCAGCTTGGTATCGGGCCGGAAACCCAGCGACAGGAAACCCGCGCCGATTTCGTCGGCGACCTCCCTCACCTCGCGCAGATGACGAGTCACTTCGGCGCAAGTCTGGTGCACATGCTCCAGCGGCGCACCGGAGAGTTCGAACTGACCACCCGGTTCCAAACTGACCGACGCCCCGTCGCGTTTCAGCGCAACCAGATGGCCATTTTCCTCGTAGGGCTCCCAGTCAAAGCGCTGCAGACCTTCCAGCAGCGCGCGGATCGATGTCTCCCCGTCATAGGGCAGCGGACGATTATCCGCCGTCGCAAAGGCGATCTTTTCGTGTTCCGTGCCGATGCGCCAATCCGCATTGGGCTTGCAGCCACGGGCCAGATGCGCGGCCAGTTGCGCCTTGGATTCGATCAGAATGGGATTTGGGGTCGATGGTCCGCTCACAAACGCCGCCTAGGCCGATGGCCGCCGCTTCGCAAGACGGTAACAATCATGTGTGATCTACCGACCGGTGATACGCGCTTGGCGTTTCATGACGAAGTTGCGGTAGCGCACGGGGAAAAGCCTGGTCAGGCGTTGCACGAAGGTCGCGTCGCCGCCCACGAGCACGAGCAGTTTCTTGCGCTCCGTTCCGTCCAGAATGATGGTTGCAGCGTCTTCCGCACTGGTCCGCGCAGCATTCTTGTCGAAATTCTCGATCAGCGAGTCCTTGGTCGTCCCGATATGGGCGAGACTGTCGACTTCGCCGTTGCGCACGACATTGGTCTTGACCCCGCCCGGATGCACGGACGTAACCGTGACGCCGTAATCGAGCATTTCCAGCGACAGCGCTTCGGAAAAGCCGCGAATGCCGAATTTGGACGCGCAGTAATGAGCCTGCCCCGGAACGCCGATAATGCCGTAGATAGAACTGACATTGACCAGCCCGCCCTTGGTCTTGATCAACTGTTCCAGAAACGCCTTGGACATGCGGACCATGCCATAGAAATTGACGTCCATGACCTTTTCGAAGCTCTCCGCCGGCGTATTGCGGAAATCACCGAACCGGGACAGGCCGGCAATGTTGAAGACGTAATCTGCCGGGCCGAGCGCCGCTTCGACATCGGGGGCGTAAGCCGCGATGGCCTGCGCATCCGCCATGTCCATGACATCGACCTTATGCTGGTTGGCCCCGCCGATCATCTCGACGGTCTTGTCCAGCTCGTCGCTATTAATGTCCGTCAGCGCCAGACGCGCCCCGGATGCAGCCAGCGCGATGGCAACCGCGCGCCCTATGCCTGACGCCGCGCCCGTGACGACGCAGACCTTGCCGTCAAAACTCGGAAAGGTCTTCATTCGGCGGCTTCGGGCAAGGGTTCGGCCTTCGTATCGACCTGACTGAAATGCAGCGCATCATCTTCGATCGGCGCTTCGATCAAATGTTTCACATCATGTTTGTAGTTCTGGACATTCAGCCACGGCATCCTGTCGCCCTGTCGCGGCAATGTGTCGATGACCCGTCGGAAATACCCTGACTGGAAGTCAGATACAGGATGACGCACCATCCCCTCAGGCGCGACAGGCATCACCCGTGTGAAGCCCCGTTCGCGCATATATTTCATCAGCCGTATCAGATAGCGGCCCAGCAGATCGGCACGCAGAGTCCAGCTGGCATTCGTATAGCCCGTGACGGCGATCATATTGGGCAGATCCGATGTCATTGCCCCTTTGAACAGAAAATGTTCGCTCTGATCATAGACGTTGCCGTCAATGGCAATCGGATAATTCCGTCCGAAATTCATCTCCAGCCCGGTTGCTGTCACGATGATATCGGCCTCGACCAGGGTACCATCCTGCATAAGAATGCCGGCATCAACGAAGCGGTCAATCTGCCCCGTCACGATCGAGGCCTCGCCGCGATTGATCGCCTTGAACATATCCCCTTCTGGCACGACGCAGAGACGCTGATCCCAAGGCTCGTAAGGCGGGTTGAAATGGATATCGACCGGATACTCTTTGCCTAAGGCCTTGATGGCCCGCTTGCGAATGTTGCGGCGTGTCTTGGCGGGATTTTTCTTGGCGCGACGATAGATGGACCCGGCCAGTTTCACATTCTTCCAACGGTTGATGCGGTATGACAACTTTTTCGACAAAATCCTGTCCGTGATTTTCATGACCGGATCTTCGGACGGCAATGATGCCACATAGGTCGGGGTCCGCTGAACCTGCACGACATGCCGGGCCGTCTTGGCGAGTTCGGGCACCAGCGTCACGGCCGTGGCGCCGGAGCCGATCACCGCGATGCGTTTGTCCGCATAGTCATAATCTTCCGGCCAGAATTGCGGATGGACGATGTCGCCCGCGAAATCTTCGCGCCCGTCAAAATGCGGATCATGCCCCTTATCGTAGCGGTAATAGCCAGCACAGGAGAGCACAAAACGCGTCCGGATTGTCCGCTGGCTTCCGTCACACGTGTCATTGATCGTCAAGGTCCACAGATCGGTCGACGTGTCGAAATCTGCAGCGATAACCCGGCTATGAAACTGGATATGATCATCGATACCGTATGCGCGCGCCGTATCTTCGACATAGGCCTTGATGGCTGGGCCACCGGCCAGCGTCTTCACGCCAGGCCAGGGCCGGAAGTCATAGCCGAGCGTGAGCATGTCGGAATCGGACCGAATCCCGGGGTAGCGAAACAGGTCCCAGGTTCCGCCGATCGCCTCGCGCGATTCGAGGACGGCGAACTGGCCGTCGGGAAATTCTGTCACATAACGACAGGCCGAACCGATGCCGGACAGGCCCGCACCGATAATCACCATGTCAAATGTGTCGCTCATACTGACAGGCTTATCAGTATGCGCAAATGTATGAAACCCGACATTCCCGTCACAGCATATTCACGCCTGAATGAAATCACGCCGTGATCCGGCAATCGCCGATTGTGGACTGTATCAGCATGAGGAGACCAATCGCCGCCGTGTCGGCCCGTAATATGCGGGGCCCGAGGGTCACGGGAACGGTCCTGTCCAGCGCGCGGATCCGCTCTCGCTCGTCATGGGTGAAGCCGCCTTCTGGCCCGATTAGCACATCGACTGGCAGGCCGATGCTACTGACGGCACCGACCACACATTCCCCGCCGGCTTCATCCGCAAAGATCAGGGGACGCGATGATTTCAACGCCTCGTCCAGACCGATCGGTTCGAACAGTGTCGGCAGGTCGAGCCGTTCCGTCTGCTCGGCGGCTTCGATCACCTGACTCTGGGCGCGCTCCATATTAAAGGTCTGAAACTGCGTTCTTTCTGTTACGACAGGCTGCAAGATCCGCACGCCGAGTTCCGTCGCCTTCTCGATCACGATGGTCGTGCGGTGTTTCCGCAGCGGCGCAAACAGCAGGCGAATATCCGGCACGCGCAGCGGATCCCGGAGCTGTTCCCTGACCGCCAGACGCATCGTCTTGCGGCCTTTCTCCACGATCTCCGCCGCCCATTCGCCGTCCTGGGCATTGAACAGCCGCACACAGTCCCCGACCTGCTTGCGCAGCACTGTCCCGAAATAGTTCGCCTGAGCCCGATCCAGATCGATCTCGCCGCTCATTCGCTGATCGAGATAGAGCCGCGGAAGCGTATAATTCGGCCTCATGCGGCGACCCTTTCCAGATATGAAGCGACGGCGCCCGGATGAGTCACCATGGCATTGCGCGCCGCGTCGAGCTCAAGGAATTGCCATCCCTCACCTCTCGCAGGGCCGATCATGCGCTCGCTCGTCATGGCGAAGTCCTGCCCGACACAATGGATGAAACTGCGCGATAGACCGTCCCAACCGCCATGGCTGAGGGTCAGTTCATCGGTCCAGGCCCTGGCTGGATGAGTGCTCAGATGCCGCGCGACCCAGTCCGTTTTGGGATGATCCTCCGGCATCAGCATTTTCATCGGATAGTCGGCAAAGAAATCCATCTTGTAACCGTCGATAAAGCCCGACTGACGTTCGAGAAAGGACGTCTTGATGCTGCCATCAGCTTCGCGTTCCACCCCGCTCATCCGGCCCAGTCGCGGGACCAGCGCATCGAGAAAACACACATGCCGAATGCGGTCGCGCCGCCTGTCGACGGCGCCCGTCATCGCAACTCCCGAGAAACTATGCGCAACGATGGTGATGTCTGACAGCTCTTCGAAGTCGATCACGTTGGTCAGGTCTGTGATATGTGTCTCCAGCCCGACATCGGAGGCGGATAGATGCACGCGTTCTCCGCATCCTGTCAGGGTCGGCGTGAAAACTGTGTGTCCGCGCGCTCTGAGATATTGCCTGACCTCTTTCCAGACCCAGCCCCCATGCCAGGTTCCGTGGACGAGCAGGAACGTCTGCCGACGCGCAGGCTTTGCGGAGGTTGCTGCCTGCGAGCACCCGACGGTGACGGCGGGAGCGGCAGCCAGAACGGTTCGGCGAGTCGGCATCATAGACCCTTCTATCGCGCTGGCGCTTTAGCGCAATTTCAGTCCGATGGCCTTGGCATAGTCGGCAGGGACATCCTCCACATCCGTATCCATCACCGCGTTCCAGCGGTTGAGAAAGCCGAACATGGCAATGACGGCGACGATTTCGAGACATTCGTCATCGCTGAAATAGCTGCGCAGTTCAGTGAAATCACCATCCGTCACCTCCGCCGGGCTGAGCGATCCCAGATGCGCCACTTTCAGTGCGATCCGTTCGGCATCGGTGAATAGCGGCGAATCCTCATACGCCCAGGCGGCATTAATCTTGTCCGGATCGACCGCCGCCTTGCCCGCTCCATGCGCGCTATGCTGCTGGCAATAGCGGCATCCCGCCGCCGTACTGGCGACATAACCGACCAGCCGCTTCAACCCGGCGTCCAGTTTGCCGGGGCCATAAATGGAGAAGATCATCTGTGAAACGCCGCGCAAGATGTCCGGATTGCGCGCCATGTCGATTCCGTCATTCATGGTGAAACCCATGATCTGTTCCCCCGACGCGATCAGCGGCTTGATGTCGTCGGGAATGTCGTCAGGTGACAGGCGGGGGATGCGGGACATCAGGTCAGGTCTTTTGTATGTTCGCCGAATTCCGGCAAATCGAAGGAGATCTGGGCCGGTTCTTCGCGGAAGCGGATCGGGTTGGCGATATGTTTGTGACCCTGTTCGTCGGTTACAACGGGCGCGCCGTCTTCTGACAAGGCCGTGTGCAGCGTCCGAAGGGTCGACCAGCAGCAATCGACCTCGCTGAGCAGGCGCTCCCATTGCGACTGGGTCCGACTCAGAAACAGCGCTTGCAGATCGGTGATCAGCGCCTGTTGTTGCCCGACCGGACGTTTTGTCAGCGGCAACAGGTCGGGGCGATCGACGGCGTTCAGGAAATTGGCGACAAATTTGGGTTCAGAACCACCCAGGACGATATGACCGCCGCAGCGTGTGCGATAGATGTTAACGAAAGCATTGCCGCCGAAGCTGCGCATCTTTGTCCGCTCCGGCTGACGATCTTCGGCAAAGACGGCCCCCGTCACATTCGGCACCCAGGACAGCAGTGAGTCGTACATGGCGATATCGAGATAATCGCCCTGCCCCGTCTGTTCGCGACGATAGAGCGCCATCAGAATACCCGACAACGCAAAGAGCGAGGCCGTCATATCGGCACTTGGCATCGGGGTCAGTGCGGGTGCGCCGTCCATACTGCGCGTCAGATCCGCAGTTCCCGCCATAGCCTGGACGACCAGATCATGAGCGGGCTTGTTGCGGTAGCGGCCATCCTGACCGAATGCGCTGATCGAACAATAGACGATGTCCGGTTTCACGGCCCTGATCGCCGCATAGTCCACGCCCAACCGCTTGACCACGCCCGGGCGAAACGCCTCGATCACGACGTCAGCGGTTTTCGCCAGCGCCATGAAACCCGCATGCTGCGCCTCGTCCTTCAGATTGACGCGGTAGCTCTTCTTCCCGCGCGCAATGTTGGCGAACCAGACGGATGTCCCGTCATCATAGCGCTCGCCCATCGCCCGTGTCGGTTCGCCAAGACCATTGTCCGGCTCCACCATGATCACCTCAGCCCCATGGTCCGCCATCATCATGGAGGCATGCGGCCCCGGCAGAAAGGCCGAGAGGTCGAGGACGCGGATGCCGGAGAGTTTCATACGGGTGATCCAGATGGCGTGGCCGGACGGCACATCAATTCCATCGGCGGCGCGCCGGGTGCGATCGTGATGACGTCCCGAGTTTCGAATCCGAAACTCCGGTAAAAACCATGATTGCCGGGGTTCGAGCTTTCGAGCCAACCCGCGGACCCGGCGGCGTGACAGTCCGCCACGAAACGCCGCATGAGATGTCCGCCTAACCCTTCACCTTGCGCCGTGGGGCGGACGGCGATGGTGTAGAGATAGGTCACAGGCTCATCCGGAAATGCGTCCCGAAGCGCTCTTGCGGCCTGCAAGGCGCGTCGAACTGTTCGAGTGCCGCCGTGCCGCAACAATCGCCCCAACAATGTCATGCCTGCAAAAAGCGACAGGTCTTTCGATGTCCCGGGTTGCAGCCACATCATGGCGGCCTTGTTGTCGATGATTTCGGTCCGGCCACGGGGCAGATAGATGTGGCGGGCTTCCGCTTGGAAGACGGTTTCCATCGCCATTCTGGTGTCAAAGACCCAGCTGTTGAACGGGTCATCGGCAAAGGCGTGGCCGGTTATCTCGGCAAGCTGACGCGCGGCATCGCTGTTATCGATCATGCCGTAGCTTAACCGAGCAGATCGTGCGTGTCAGCGCCCAGTTCTGGGGCGATACCGCCTTTCAAGCGGTTGCCATTGACCTTGTAAGGGCTGCTCATCAGGCGGATTGTGCCGACTTTTTCACCGGGTTTCGGGGGCATGCCGGGATGCTCTGTCTCGTAGGTCATCTCGACCTCGGCGACATACGGGTTTTCGAACGCCTGTGCGATGTCATAAACGGGCGCGGCGGGGACGTAGCCGCCGAACTGCTCCATCCAGTGCGCGACCGTATTGGTTTTCAGCACGGCTTCCATCGTGTCCTGCACCAGCGCGCGGTTGGCGCGGCGGTCCTCGACTTTGAGGAAGCGCGGATCCTCCACCCATTCCGGATGGCCCAGCCGTTCAGCCACCCGCTCCCAGAATTTCTGCGTCTGACAACAGAACATGATCCAGCCGTCGCCCGCTTCCATCAGCTGGCTCGGCACGATGGCGGGATGCGCGCCGCGCGGTTCGCGGGTGACGACGTGGCCCTCATTCAGATACCAGGTCGCGGGATAGCTGACCTGGTGCAGCGCCGTGTCGAACAGCGACACATCGATATCGCAGCCCTGCCCTGTCCGGTGCGCGCCCAGCACAGCGGAGACCAGCCCCGTCGCCATCATGGATCCGGTCATGAAATCGACCATGCTAAGCCCGAACCGTACGGGCGGTCCGTCCGGCTCCCCTGTCACGGAACAGAAGCCCGCTTCCGCCTGCATCAGATAGTCGTAGCCCGGCCACGCCTCACGCGAATTATCCCGGCCATAGGCCGACAGATGCGCGCAGACGATCTTCGGATTGATGGCTGACAGCGTGGCATAGTCGATGCCGAGCTTGGCCGGCAGATCGCCGCGCAGATTGTTCGAGACAGCGTCGGCGGTCTTGACCAAGCTCTCAAATTGCTTGCGCCCGTCCGCATCTTTCAAATCGAGCGAGAGCGATTTCTTGTTCCGGTTGAAGGTCTGGAAAAACTGGCTGTCGGTGTCCCCGATCCGGTGCGGGCTGACGAAGCGCGACACATCCCCGCCCGTGCCAGGGTTTTCGATCTTGATCACTTCCGCGCCAAGATCGGACAGCAGCTGCGTGCCATAAGGCCCCGCGCCATACTGTTCGACCGCGATGATGCGGATGCCGGATAGGGGGAGATGAGTCATGTCACGATCTTTCGAAGGCGCTCCCCTGCTAAGGGAGTGTGGGTCAACCATCGATTAGCTCTGGCCGACTTGATCGGCCAGCCCATCTCCCGACCTATCTATCCGCGATGATCCGAGATGGGCCCGCCGATCAAGTCGGCGGGAGCGGACCACAATACATTCGGTCTAAATCTTGTTCCGCGCGATCTGCTGCTTGGCAATAATGATGCGCTGCATTTCATTCGTGCCTTCGCCGATGCACATGAGCGGCGCTTCGCGGAAGAGACGCTCGACCGGATACTCCTTGGAGTAGCTGTAGCCGCCATGGATGCGCATGGCTTCGAGGCTGTTCTCCACCGCCATTTCCGACGCGTAGTATTTCGCCATACCGGCTTCCATGTCGCAGCGGTCACCACGGTCATAGGCTTCGGCGGCGTGAAGGCACATCAGCTCAGCCGCCTTGGTCTTGGTCGCCATTTCGCCGAGCTTGAGCTGGATCGCCTGATGCTCAGCGATCGGCTTGCCGAAAGTCTCGCGTTCCTGGGCGTAGCGGGTGCTCTCTTCCAGCGCGCGGCGGGAGATACCCACGGCGCGGGCGGAGATGTTGATGCGGCCCAGTTCCAGCCCGCCGACCGCCATGTAGAAGCCCTTGCCTTCTTCGCCGCCGATCAGGTGACGTTTGGCGTCGAGCGTATAATTGTCGAAAAACAGCTCGCCACTGTCGATGCCCTTATAGGCCAGCTTGTCCATCTTGTTGCCAGTCGTGAAGCCGCCATAGGTCTCGCCCGTGTCGGGATCGACTTTGGGCGCGATCAGCATGGACATGCCCTTATAGCGCGGATCAGAGTCCGGGTCGGTCTTGACCATCAGGGCGACCGCGCCGCCCATGATCCCGTTCGAAATCCAGGTTTTGGAACCATTGACGACGTAATTATCACCGTCACGCTTCGCCACCGTCTTGATCGCCTGCAGGTCCGTGCCAGCGTTCGGCTCGGTCAGGCCGAGGCCGCCCCGGATTTCGCCCGACGTGAATTTGGGTAGCCAATAGTCCTTCTGGAAGTCGGTGCCGTACTTCTCCACCACGGTCGCCATCATCAGGTGCGAATTGAAAATGCCCGTCAGGCTCATCCATTCCTGCGCGATGCGCATGACGATCTTGGCATAGGTTGTCGCCGACAGGCCGAGACCGCCATAGTCCGGCGAGATCGTCGCGCCAAACAGACCAAATTCCTTCATGTCCTCGACGAATTGATACGGATATTCGTCCGCATGTTCCATCTCCATGACTTTGGGCCGGACTTTTTCGCGGCACCAGCGGTCGATGGTGTCGAGCATCATCTGCTCTTCTTCAGCGGTAAAGGCGTTCGGATCGGGAATGGCGTTCATTGTGGCGGACTCATGATGTGGATTTCGACGCTACCTAGCGGATGACGGAACGCCTCCGCATGATGGAGCGCAAAGGGATTGAGTGCCTTAAAACATAACGGGTTTTGAATGACAAAAATTAGTCATAACGTGCGTTGTGAATCTCTGTGGCTGTTCTGAACTGTCTAGGACTTGGCGCTTTGTAAGATCGCCAATCGTGTCCAAGTACCTTTTTGACTTCCTCTATCACGTCGTCACTCAGCGACGTAATTACTCCGCTCCCTGCTTGACCTGTATCCTTTCGGACCACGACGGTATTCAGAGCAGGAAGCTGACATTCTTCACAGAGTATTGCTATAGCGCCCAACGATCTCGCAAGAGTGCGCCCTGCGCCGGGCTCATAACCCATTCTTTTGGCAAGGGAGCTATAACTAATTAGACCTGCATCAAGATTGCCGTCTTTCATTTCCCACATCACCCACGGGACTAGGACCTGCCAGATGTGAGCGGCACGATCATAGATAGATTGCCCTTTGGAATAAGTTTTAAGCTTCATCGATTGACCCTCAAAAAATGGCATATGACATTCCGTTGCCATATGAACGTTTAGAGGGCCCACATGTTAGATGTCAATAGACAACACGTTGCCAAATGACACTTTGTGTAGAGTGCCGTTAGTAATTCCCCACCCTATCCTCGACCGCATTGCCTTTAGACGGGATCAGCATGTTGCGCTTGAAGGTGCAGACCATGGTGCCGTTTTGATTATAGCCGCGCGTCACGATGGTGACGATACCGTCACCCGGGCGGCTCTTGCTTTCGCGCTTACCCAGCACTTCGGACTCGCCGTAAATCGTGTCACCCGCGAAAACGGGCGCGGTGAACTTCACTTCATCCATGCCGAGATTGGCGATGGCCTTCTGCGAGCAATCGGTCACGGACATGCCGATCAGCAGTGCCAGCGTGTAGGGGCTGACGACCAGGTTCTGCTTGAATTCCGAGACCTTGGCGAATTCCGCATCAAAATGCATCGGGTGCGTGTTCATCGTCATCAGCGTGAACATGTGATTGTCATATTCGGTGACGGTCTTGCCGGGGCGATGTTCGTAAATATCGCCTTCCTTGAAGTCTTCGTAATAGCGACCGAAGGTCTCGCGATAGCGGTTCGGACCGACTTCCTTGATGCTACCGACCATGATCACGTCTCCAGTAAAGCGAGGCCCAGCTTGGGCCTGTAACAGTTTGGAAGACGCCTAGTCGGAGATCAAGGCCGGGCTTTGACAGGCCTCAAGCTTGGTTATTTGGATCCCTTGTCACGCAGCTTCGGGTGCATCACGCTATCAATGATGCGGTGACTTCCCTGAATGACCTGAGCACTACTGCCGACAATGAGCGGGTCAGGATCGCCGACGACGGAAGGATCCTTGCCCGGATAGTCGAGCCGGTTGAGGACATGCATCATGCAGTTCAGCCGCGCGCGCTTCTTGTCGTCCGACTTGATGATGGTCCACGGTGCGTCGGCCGTATCCGTATAATAGAACATGGCTTCCTTGGCGTCGGTATAGTCGTCCCACTTATCAAGACTGGCCTTGTCGATCGGCGACAGCTTCCATTGTTTGAGCGGGTCATGCTCGCGCGATTCGAAGCGACGGCGTTGCTCTTCCTGCGTCACTGAAAACCAGAATTTGAACAGGGTGATACCAGACCGCACCAACATGCGTTCCAGTTCAGGGGCCTGGCGCATGAATTCCAGATATTCACGCGGCGTGCAGAACTCCATCGCGCGTTCAACACCCGCCCGATTATACCAGGAGCGATCGAAAAAGACCATTTCGCCCGCCGTCGGCAGCATCTTGATATAGCGCTGAAAATACCATTGACCGCGCTCTGCATCCGTCGGCTTTTCCAGCGCCACGACACGCGCTGCGCGCGGGTTGAGATGTTCGGTAAAGCGTTTGATCGCCCCGCCCTTACCGGCGGCGTCACGGCCTTCGAACAAAAGGACGATCTTCTGTCCCGTCTGCTTGGTCCAGAGCTGAACCTTCAGCAGTTCGGTCTGCAGATCGCGCTTCTGTCTCTCATAAGCCTTGCGCGACAGCTTATCGTCATAGGGATATTCACCCGTCTCGAACGCGTGACGGATCGCCTGTTCGTCATAATGCGCATTCTGACGTGCAAATACGATCTCATCGCTGTCGCTGCCATTTGGCAGGTTCGGCTTTTCGTCGTCCATCCCGGTACCCCTTTCACTCACCTCACATCATCGTTTCGACCGTGGCAAGCAGGAATGGCCAGCCATGATGTGACTGGGGGCACAAACAGGACAGTTTTGCCTAAAGAAGTCCAGCCCGTGCCAGAACCCGCTCTGCCGCCCGCAGGATCGGGGCTTCGATCAGCTTTCCGTCGTGCAGTGCGGCATTGCCTTCGGCGGCGGCATAGGCATCGCGCAGGCTCCGGGCTTTTTCGATGTCATCATCGCTTGGCGTATAGGCCGCATGGATGGCGTCAATTTGCTTGGGGTGGATCGCGGCCCGGCAGTGAATGCCCAGATCCGCCACACGGCGTGTATCGGCTTCACCGCCCGCCACATCGTGCACGTCCAGATAGGGCACATCGAAAATAGGTTTTTCGAACGCGGCGGCGCAGGCCGCCAGATGGCTGCGGGCATAGTGAAAGGCTTCGAACGTCATGGGCACGCCCAGATCGGCAGCATAATCCCCACCCCCGAAAAGGCCCATTCTGACCCGTCTGTCAGAGAGAATGGCGGCGGCATTCAGCATGGCCAGACCCGATTCGATGACCGGGATCAGCGGCGCGTCGCTGGTGATAGTGTTCAATTCGTCCAGCGTGTCGACCTTCGGGATCATCACGAATGGCAAAGTCAATCCGCTGATAGCCACCATGTCGGCGGCGCAATCTGCCGTTCCGGGCCCATTGATCCGCAGTGAGACGTGATCGGCGCGGCATTGCTTCAGAAACGCGATCACCGCATCGCGGGCATCGGCTTTGGCGTCGGGTGCAACCGCATCCTCAAGATCGATACAGACAAGATCTGCGCCACTATTCAGCGCTTTTTCGAAACGCTCCGGCCGATTGCCGGGAACGAAGAGAAGGGATCGGGGGATCAGCATGATGCGCTTCCTAGCGGTAGACGGGGTTCGGGATTTGCGCTCTAGCAAAGTCCGACACGGAACGGTAATCGCCAAATCATGCTCTCCTGGATCCTGGCCCTCTCTTGCGATGACCGTCCCGGCATTGTGGCTGCCGTTACCGGTCTGCTCCGCGATCAGGGCGGCAATATTACCGAAGCGCAGCAGTTCAACGATGCGCATAGCGACCGTTTTTTCATGCGGGTCGCCTTCGATATTGCCGACGGGCCCGCATTCCGGAACGCCTTCACTTCACTCGCGGAAAGCTTCACCATGGACTGGCACATTCGCGACGCGGACAGACCGACGCGGACGCTTATTCTAGTCTCCAAATTCGATCATTGTCTTGTCGACCTGCTGTACCGGACCCGGATGAACGAGTTGGATATCGACATTGTCGGGATCATTTCCAACCATCCGCGCGATGCGATTCGCATCAGCAATCTGCACGGCGCGCCCTTTCATCACTGTCCGGTTACGAAGGAGACGAGAGCGGATCAGGAGGCTGCCATCCGCCAGATCATCGACGATAGCGGTGCGGAACTGATCGTACTGGCGCGCTACATGCAGATATTATCCGACGGTTTGGCACGCGACCTGGCCGGACGCTGCATCAATATCCATCATAGTTTTTTGCCCGGATTTAAGGGCGCCAGACCCTATCATCAGGCCCATCGGCGCGGCGTGAAAATGATCGGGGCAACAGCCCATTTCGTCACGCCCGACCTCGATGAAGGCCCGATCATCGCACAAGGTGTCGAAGCGATCAGCCATGCCGACACGCCGGACCGTCTGATCGCCAAGGGGCGGAGCATTGAACAGCGTGTCCTCGCCCGCGCCGTGAAAGCCTATTCGGAAGACCGCGTCTTCATGAACGGGCAGCGGACCGTCGTCTTCGACTGACGGATAGGTGACACTTCCGAGGGGCGCGACGGCGCCTCGCTTTGACGATCAGGGCTTGACGCTCTCTCCTTATTGTTTATCGATAACAAACAGGGAGACGACCATGGCCGATGTAACAGTGAAGACGGGATTCAGTCCCACCGCCAGATTGACGGGGATCGCCCTGATTGCGACGATCGCACTGGGCATCATTATGGCCCTGACGGTCTTGCAAGATATCGACATCAACCTCACGGCGGATTTCGTCGCCACGTCAGCCGCCATGATGGAGGCGGAGACGTCGTTGCGGGTCGCAGCCTACCTCTCAATTCTGGGCTTTGCGCTCAATAGTCTCGTCACGATCGGTCTGTTTGTGCTGCTGCGCCAGACCAGCCCCGTTCTGGCGCTCTGGTGCCTCTGCATGGGCGTGACAGCCGCTTTCATGACGCTGATGGGCGGAGTTTTCACGATGAATGCGGCCCTTCTGGCCGGGAATGAGGGCCTGGCCACGCTCGCCGATGCGTCGCAGCGGACTTTGCTGACCAGCCTGCAGGCGGCCACCAACTATACCGCGTTTCATATGGGACTGATCATCTCCAGCCTGTCGATGGCGGGCTACTTCTGGCTGTTCTTCAAATCGCGGCAGATCCCGAGCCTTTTGTCAGGCTTCGGCATCTACGCATCGCTCTTCGTCGCCATCGCCATCAGCCTGCGCGACTTCGTGCCCTTCCTCGCCAGCAATGCGGTGACGGGGCTGTTCATGGTCTGCAATCTGATCGCGCTGGTGGCACTCGGCATCTATCTGGCCATCTGGCGCGTGCGCCCGATTACGGGCTGACTGCAGCGGCGAAGCTTTGCGCGATCTGTTCGCGGGTGGCGATCCAGACTTCGTCATGACCCGTGATATAGTCCAGCACCGCGTCCAGCGCGCCGATCCGGCCTGGCCGCCCGATGATGCGAAGATGCAGCCCCAGGCTCATCATCCGCGCGCCGTGCGTCTTTGATTCCGCCAGCAATGTGTCGAATGTCGCTTTGGCATAATCCACCCACATGTCGGTCGTGAAACTGGGGTCGAGCCAGAATTTCATATCGTTGCTGTCGACCGCATAAGGCAGGACGACGATCGGATCGGTCCCGTCTTGATACGTCTCCCAGCGAGGGAAATCGTCCGAATAGTCGTCCATGTGATAGAGGTAGCCCTCATCCGCGAGTGTACGGCGCAGATGATCCGTATGCAGATAGCGCGACAGATAGCCGACGGGTTTGCGGCCTGTCGTCGCTTCGATGCTCGCGGTTCCCTTGCGCACGAAGTCGCGCTCGTCATCTTCACTCATATTGAAGGTAAACAGCCAGCGATAGCCGTGATTGGCGGGTTCGTCGCCGCGCGCACCGATCGCCGCGCCGAGCCAAGGCGCTTTCTCCAGCGCTTCGGCGCAGATCGTCCAGGTCGCCGGAATGCCGTAGCGCTCCAGCCGCTCCAGAATACGCGGCGCACCGCGATTGATGCCATACTGATAGCTGCTCTCATTGCCATGCACCCGAATCGGCGCCTTGATCGGCGGCAGCAATTCGTCGACGGGCTCAGGTGCCTTGTCGCCCTTCAGGATCGACCGCTCCGCCCCCTCCTCAACATTGACGACCAGCGAGAAAGCGAGTGTTTTGCCACCAGGCCAGGTGAAGCCGGCAGGCGCAGGATCGGGGGGCAGATCATAAGACATTCAGCGTGTCTTTCGTGTCGCGAGAAACAGAAAGCCTGCGGCAATCAGCAGGCATAAGGGCGCGTATAGTATGGCATCATATCTCTGAAACGCTTGCGACGCATACGGCGAGGTCTCGCGTAATCCGGAAACGAATGCGTAGGTAGACAGACCGCGCAAAGCAAACACCAGGATGAGACACCACGTCGCGAGGCTTATCAGACGCTTCGGAAAAAAGGATGTGACTCCGGATTTTTCAAGAGCAACCCACCCGGCGGCGGCTATGAGACAGGCCACAATCAGGGTCATCCATATCGGCGGCATCTGTTCAAAGCGCGTATCACCAATGACGAGATCGATCAGCTCACGAACATTATCTGTGGGCCAGAGCCCCCCGAAACCCCAATAGACATGCAGCAGCGCGATCAGGCTGAGCACGACGAACAGGGTTTTGCCGATCGTTCGGGCCAAGCGCATGTCTAATGCGGCTCCTCGCCGCCTGACACATTCATGCTCTCTGCGGTGATGTATTTCGCATCGTCCGTGCAGAGCCAGGCGACGGCGTTGGCCGTGTCTTCGGGCAGGCCGGGGCGGCCCATGGGAATGCGCGCAGCCATGGCCTTGAGATAGTCCTCGACGCTGTCAGCACCCGTGACTTCTGCAAAATATTCGTTCTGCCAGGCACCCAATCCGGTGGTGACGTGGTTCGGGCACACATTATTGACCGTGATGCCGTGGCTGCCCAGTTCCGTCGCCGCGGATCGCACCAGCCCGACAAGACCGTGTTTGGACGATGTATAGGCCTGCGCATGGGGAAAGCCGGACTTGGCCGCCTGAGATGCAATATTGACGATCCGTCCGCCTTTGCCCTGTTCGACCATCTGTTCCGCCGCCGCCTTCACGCCGAAGAAGGCGCCGGACAGGTTCACATCGATCACGGCGCGCCAGTCATCTTCCGTGACCTCCAGCAGCGGCTTCATGATATAGCCGATCCCGGCATTATTGATCCAGATATCGAGCGAGCCATGCTCAGCCGCCGCATGTCTTGCGAGCGCGCGGACTTCTTCAAGCGAGCGCACGTCGCAGGTCTGCGTACTGACTCCGACGCCGAGACCGCGCAGTTCCTGAGCAATGCTTTCCATCTCGTCCGTCGTCCCGATATGGGCTTCGCCGGTGGCCGCGTCGCGTTGGCGTCCAATATCGGAGATCACGATATTCGCGCCGTCTTCGGCCAGTCGCCTGGCAATGGCTTCGCCGAGCCCGCCGCGACGGCCAGAGCCGGTGATGACGGCGGTTTTGCCAGCGAGTCTTTTTTCTCCTGCGGAAGCGGTCATCAGAGCTTGCTCACATTGATGAAGACCAGGTCCTTGGCGATCTCGCCCTGAAACTCTGCAGCGATGGCCTGCATGTGCGCCTGCGAGGCATCCTGTCCGAACGCGTCCATATCGTTGATGTCAAGAATTTCGATATAGTCATAAGGCGAACTGTCGTCCGAAAAGAGCAGGCTGTCCGCGCGGAATACCTCGAAATTGTCGACGGAGCCGAGCCCGTTCACGCCCGGAATATCCTTGGTCCGCGCCCAGTTTTCATAATCGGCTTTCGATTTGCCGGCCTGCAGATTGAACAGAACGATGATACGCTGGCTCATATGTCTCTCCCTTGATGGTCTGCGACCTTATGGCGACCCTGTGAGCGGGCAAAGTTGAGTATTGTCAACTCCCGACCGTTCGGTTTCGACTAGAGCGCGCCTCATGACCGATAAGACATATGATGGCCCGCCCGATTACCGCCTCGTCGGCGAACATGGCATGTTCCCCAGGACGACGCATGACGAAAAGGCGCGCTTCAATTTCCTCGCCCATCTCAACCGTCACTTGGCCAGCCGTATCCTTCCGGGCGTAAAGACCGCATATGAAACGCGCATCGAACCAAACAACCCTGTGCCCAACCATCGCAATCAGGTGCGCAAACAGCTGCTGAAGGACCCGCTCTTCCAGCACTGGTCTGCGCAGCGCCGCAACACGATGGAACTGCGTCAGCAGGCGGGGCGCTGGGTGACGCTGCGTCAGGCCGAGGCGATGAATGCCAAAGCCAGAGATCTGACGGAGGGTGATGAGCGCCTCGAACTCGATCCCGACCTCGAAATTCCACCTTATCTGGCCAAGATCGACCACCACTGCATGCCCGGTTCCTATCATGACGAGCTGGTTCCCGGCGACGTCACCGGTCCGGCCAATTATGATTGCGGCATCTTCGTCACCACGGGCGGTGGGCTGGGCCGTTTTAATGATGGTGGCGGCCATGCGGTCGTCAAATGGATGAAGACCAACCGGCCCGACTTTGCGCCGAAGCGCATTCTCGACATTGGTGGTGGGCTCGGTCAGAACGTCCTGCCGATCGCGCAAGCCTATCCGGACGCTGAGGTCGTGTGCCTCGATACAGGCGCGCCCTCCCTGCGCTATGGGCTCGCCCGCGCAAAGGAGATGGGCGTGGACAATGTCCGCTTTGTCCAGGCCAATGCCGAAGACATGTCACGCTATCCCGATGGTCACTTCGACTGGGTGCAATCCACCATGTTCCTGCACGAAACCAGCGTCAAATCGATGCCGAAGATTATGAAGGAAAGCCACCGCGTACTCGCACCAGGCGGCATCTGCATGCATGTCGAACAGCCCCAATATTCGCCCGACATGCCGCTTTACGAGCAAGCCATTCGCGACTGGGATGCGTTCTACAATAATGAGCCGTTCTGGACGAAGATGCATGAGCTCGATCTGGATCAGTGGATGGTCGATGCAGGTTTTTCCCGCGACGAGCTGCTTCATGGCGGTGTCGCCGCCGTTGTCGACGCGGAACTCTTCCCCGAACATGCCAATGACGATGTCGAGGATTATGGCCGCAAAGCCGCCTGGCACATTGTTGGCGGCGAAAAGAAAGCGGCCTGATTTAACGCACGTCTTCCTGCAGGGGAGACGCAGGAGGCAGAATGACCCAACCCATCGATCCGCTTGCCCTCGCCGGGGCCAAACCCAAGGGCAAACGCCCCTATTTCCTCGACAATCCCGACGTGGAACGCGTCATGGCCATCACCATGGCGGTCGCCCAGGAACTCGCCGTCATGCGCGAACGGCTCGACACGGTCGAGCGGCTGCTCGAAGCCAAGGGGATCAGCCAAGCCGATATTGAGAATTTCCAACCAACTCCGGAGCAGGCCGACGCCCGCGGGGCGTGGCATCAGGAATATCTTGCCCGCATTCTGCGCATCTATCAGCAGGAAATCGAAGCACTCGACAAGCCCGATGAACCAACATCCGAAGACATCGGCGTCGAACTGGGCCAGGACGGCTAACGCCACCCCGCATGAGCGTGCGGGATCCATGACTGGCGTCTCAGCACAGACCGACAGGTTCGGGAGATGGATCACCGGATCAAGTCCGGTGATGTGGGGGAGTAAAGTGCTGGTCCCCGTTCATAGCATGCAGAAGGGGGTGCTCTCAATAAATCCCCGCCTATGCCGTTAAGTACGGCTTCCGTTTCAGTCACCTACCGCCAATCCCACAAACCTAATCCACTCCCTCCCATTTCCATGCTCTTTTACCCTCGTCCGTCACGGACACGAGGTGGGGCATAACCCTCGGTGTGGCGGATCGGTGTGAGGGCTTCGGCTCTGGTTGCGGACGGACATGTCCGCGACCGGTGAAAGCCGGAAAGGTCCGTCAGGTGATGGCGGAGCGACCGGGCCGAGAGCGGATGTGTCGGCGGTTTATGCTGCCGCTGACACCCTTCCTTGTCTCTGCCGCCCCTGAGGCTGGTCCTTCGCGGACCGCGCGTGAGCCAAGCATCCGCCGCTGCCATGATCCGGCATCGGGGGTTAGGCCGCGGAACCCGCAGGCGATGGGTCGCAGGCGCGGCAGGCGAAACGAACCAAGCGCCGCGCGCGGGCTCTGTCTTGCGACGAAACGGTCCTTCTCTTTTGCTCCGGTCACGGGGCAGAGCCCGCGCCTCGTGTCATTCCTGACGATGAGGGTTCAGATCAAGTCTGATGCCGGAGACCGCCTCCGGTTGGAGAAGGGCGCCTGCCTGCAGACCGACCCGTCAATGCCGGCGTCCCCGGCATTCATTGCGGGGACTCATCAAGCGTCGCTTCGCAAGGTGAGAGCGTGAACACATCTTCGGCGCGGGAGACTGACGGAGATAAGCCCCAGCATTGAGCGGGGCGGCAGGACGTGACGTGCGGGCGGTTATGGCAGAGCGTCGATCAATGCGGCCAAGGTCGCGCCGCTGCGCGGGTGACGCCACGACGGGTCTGCGACCTCGGCGAGTGGGAGGAGGACGAATGCACGGTTGGACATGCGCGGATGCGGAAGGCGGCAATCGGGGTCATCGCTTATGCGACTTGCATAATCGATTAGATCAAGGTCGCACACGCGCGGCGCATTCTGGACGCTGCGGACGCGACCGAGCGCCGTTTCGATACGCAATAAAAGATGCATGAGCTGCTCTGGGCTCAGACCGGTCTGCACAGCCATTACGGCGTTGAGATAATCGGGTGCGTCCTGACCCGGCGGCCAGGCGCAACTCTGGCAGAGATTGGACAGGCGGTCCACGATCACGCCAGCCTCTGCCAGCGCTTCCACGCAGCGCATCAATGTTTCGCGCGGATTGGACAAGTTCGCTCCGAAAGCGATATAGGCGCGATTCATATTTTTCATCGTTTCAGACGCGGACTTTTCAATGACATTTCACCCGGACGAAAAACTCGCCATCTTCATTGATGGGGCGAATTTCTATTCCACGGCCAAGTCTCTGGACTTCGATATCGATTACAAGAACCTGCTCAACTATTTCAGCGCCAAAGGCCGCATGATCAAGGCGTTCTATTTCACCGCCTTGCGTGAAAATGACGATTTCTCACCGCTGCGGCCCCTCCTCGACTGGCTCGACTATAACGGATTTCACATCATCACGAAGAAAGCGAAGAGCTTTACAGATCGGGACGGACGGACCCGCTTCAAGGGCGATATGGATGTCGAGATCGTGGTCAAGATGCTCGAACTCGCCCTGCATGTCGATCATATGTTGCTCTTCTCCGGCGACGGCGATTTCCGGTCTGCCGTCGAAGCGGTGCAAAAGCTTGGCGTCCGCGTCAGCGTCGTCTCTTCGCTGGCGATCAAGCCAACACTGCTGGCCGATGAACTGCGCCGTCAGGCCGACCATTTCATCGAGATCGACGATCTGGAACGTGAGGTCGGGCGGCCGAAGCGCGAACGGCCGGACTATGGCGACGACGATGACGACTTTGGCTATGACTGATTGCGGCCCCGAACCGGTCGTGTCCGCAGAGCCGCCTTATTTCTGCCGGCGCTGTCCGCGCCTGTTCGACTTTCTGGAAGATTGTCGGGAACGCCTGCCCGGCCATTTCAATGGACCCGTCCCCAGCTTCGGCGATGCCGATCCCGAACTGCTCGTCGTCGGTCTGGCCCCCGGTTTGAATGGAGCCAACAAGACGGGCCGCCCCTTCACGGGCGATGCGGCGGGGGACCTGCTCTATCCAGCGCTTGCAAAATACGGCTTTTCCAATGACCGGTTCGCGGCCCGGATCGATGACGGTCTGGCGCTGCGCCGCGCCATGATCACCAATGCCGTGCGCTGCGTCCCGCCGCAGAACAAGCCGATCGGCGCGGAAGTCAATAATTGCCGCGATTATCTGATCGCGCAAATAAAGTCGCTACCACGCCTGAAAGTCCTGCTCTGTCTCGGTAAAGTCGGTCATGACAGCACGGTCCGCGCGCTGGGAGGCAAGGTGGCGCGGGAAAAATTCGGGCATGGTACGGAGTATCAACTCGGCGGCTACACGGTGCTGTCAAGCTATCACTGCTCGCGCTACAATGTGAATACGGGCCGTCTGACGGAGGCCATGTTCTTCGAGATTTTCGCGCGGGCGAAAGCGTTGCTGGACTAGCCCCGCTCGCGCATGATGCGGGCCTTGTCGCGTTGCCAGTCGCGCGTCTTCTTCACGTCGCGTTTGTCATGCGCCTGCTTGCCGGTTGCGATACCGATCAGGAGTTTCGCGCGTCCGTCCGTGTTGAAATAAAGCTTCAAGGCGACGACGGTACGGCCCTTGCGCTGCGTTTCACCGAGCAGCGTGTCGATCTCCTTGCGCTTGAGCAGGAGTTTTCGCTGTCGCGTCGGGCTGTGATTGAACTGCGCCGCGGGTTCATAGATCGGAATATTGGCATTGACGAGCCAGGCTTCGTTCCCGTCGACGTCGACATAGCTTTCCGCGATATTGGCCTTGCCAAGACGCAGCGACTTAACTTCCGTCCCGACCAGGCTGATGCCGGCCTCCATCGTGTCCTCAACCGCATAATCGAACCGCGCACGGCGGTTCTCCGCGATCAGCGTACCGTTCTCACCAAGACTGGGTTTCTTTTTCGCGGCCATCGCTACACCGCAATCCCGGCGCGGATCATGGCCGAGCGCACGCGCGCCTTTGTTTCTTCGCAACACGGCGTGATCGGCAGGCGGACGCGCGGGTTCATCCGACCCAGAAGCGACAGCGCATATTTGGCAGGCGCCGGGCTGGGGTCGAGGAACAGATCCTTGTGCAAGCGATCGAGCGCTGCATTGAGGGTCCGAGCGCGGGCGAAATCTCCCGCCAGCATGGCGTCATGAAATGCCGCATATTGTTCTGGCGCGACGTTGGCTCCGACGCTGATCGTCCCCTGCCCGCCATGAGCGAAGTGGGCAAGCGCCGTTGGATCGTCGCCGGACAGCTGAATGAAATCAGCCCCGCAGCGGTCCGTCAGGCCCTGCACCCGGGCGATGTCGCCTGTCGCGTCCTTGCAGGCCAGCACTGTCGGCAGCTGGGCCAGCCGGCCCATCGTTTCGTTGCTGATATCGACGACACTGCGGCCCGGAATATTGTAGACCACGATCGGAATATCCACCGCATCGGATATGGCCTTGAAGTGCTGGAAGATGCCTTCTTGACTGGGTTTGTTATAATAGGGTGTGACAACCAGCGCCGCATCCGCACCGCAATCCTTGGCGACTTTGGAATAGTCGATCGAAACACGGGTTTCATTCGATCCAGCGCCTGCGATCACGGGGACGCGTCCATCCGCCACTTCGACGCACAGCCGAATGACCCGTTTATGCTCATCATGCGTCAGCGTTGCACTTTCACCGGTTGTCCCGCAGGGCACGAGTCCATGCGTTCCGCAGGCGATCTGCCACTCCACATGATCCTGAAATGCCTGTTCATCCAGACCGCTATCCGTGAACGGGGTAACGAGGGCTGTTATCGACCCTTTAACCATAAACACCTTACCTGTAGCCCTTAATCAACGGACCTTTATGCCGCGCGCTTTAGGCGCATTGGTGTCTGACTTGCAAGCGTGGCAGGAATGGTTCCGAACTGGCGCAATTATAAGGGAGCTTCGCGGTGAAAACGTTCTGGCTGGCAGCTCTGATCGCGCTCTCTCCCCTCGCCATGGATCGCGCCGTGGCCCAAAGTCCGGCGCAGAGCCTGGCTCCGATCCCGCTGCCCCGCCTCAAGCCCGAGCCTCCGCGCCTGTCGGAATATATATCCAACCGCGATGCCGCATTGCTCCGACGCGGCTTGTCCGCGGCCTCTCGTAGCGACTGGCGCGCGCTGAGCAGAGCCAAAGACGCCATCAATGACGACACGGCGCGCAACATTCTGATGTGGGTCCGCGCGGCCCGTGACCCGAATGTGCCGACGGACTGGCTGACCTACGTCACCCATGATCTGCGAGGCTGGCCGCGCATGGTGTCGATCCAGGCCAAGGCCGAAGCGCGCCTGCTTGACCGCCCCCTCTCGGCCCGCGACACGGTGCGCTGGTTCGAAAACCTCGAACCCGTGTCCGGCGAAGGCCGGGCCGCGCTCGCAATTGCCCTCTTCCGCCTCGGTGACCGTACCAATGGCGACAAGTGGTTGCGCCACGCCTGGCGGAATGCGCGCCTGACACGGGACACGCAGCGGGAGTTGTTTCAGCGCTACCGCTCCCACCTCACGCAGGCCGATCACGCTGCCCGGGCCGATCATCTGATCTGGCTGGGCACGTCGCACTTCTCCAAGGCCCAGGCCTTGCTGCCGCATATGAACGCCTCGGACCGCGCCGTGATGGACGCCCGCATGAAGCTTGCTCGCCGGTCGCGCGGCGTCAGTCAGGCCGTCGCCGCCGTACCGCAGGACCGACTGACCGATCCTGGCTTTCTGTTCGAGCGTGGGCGCTGGCGGCGCAAGCAGCGCGACAATGGCTATGCGCTTCCAGTCTATATGCAGATCGAATCCGCACCCGCCGGTGAAACGGCGCATCGCCGCATGTGGATCGAAAAGCGGCTGATGATCTACTGGCTGCTGAGCGAGAACAAGTTTGCCGAAGCCTACCGCCTGACCAATAATAATGGCGCGACCGAGGGATTGGCCTTTTACGAACCCGAGTTTCTCGGCGGCTGGATCGCCCTGACCAAACTCGGCCGCGCGGACATCGCCCTCGCCCGCTTCCAGCGGCTGGAGTCCGGTGTCGACACACCGATCAGCCTGGCTCGGTCGCTCTACTGGCAGGGCCGCGCTCATGAAGCGTTGCAAAATGGCCAGCACAATGCCGCCTACACCAAGGCAGCAGCGTTCCCGAACACCTATTATGGGCAGCTGGCGACCAAACGGCTGCAAGGTGCCAGCGCCACCATCAATCTGCCGCCGCAGCGTATCTCCCCCGAGGCCCGGTCGCGCTTTGCCGCGGATCGGCGCGTCCGCGCGCTCAGATTGCTGGGCGAAGCCGGCGAAGAACGTTTCTTCTCGACCTTTGCCTATGCGCTGGACGATCAGGTGGAATCACTCGACGCGCTCGCCCTGCTCAGCCAGCTGAGCGCTGAGTACGGGTTCATGCGACCGTCCATCCGGGCGGCGAAACAGGCCGGGCGGTTCCAGAGCCTGCTGAGTGAAAACGGCTATCCAATCGTCCCGCCGATCGAAGCGCTGGGCCCTTCATTCGACATTCCCTTCATCTATTCCATCGCCCGCCAGGAGAGCGAGTTCGCGGCGAATGCGATTTCATCTGCGCGCGCCTACGGCATGATGCAGATGATCGACGCGACGGCGCGTGCGACGGCCCGGCGGCACCGCATTCCCTATGACCGCAACCGCCTGATCACAGATCGGGATTATGCCGCACGTATGGGCGCGCTGCATATTCACGACCTGCTGGAGGACTTTGACGGCTCCTATATCCTGGCGGCTGTCGCCTATAATGCCGGTCCGACCCGCGCCAAACAGTGGATCGCGCGCAATGGCGATCCGCGCACCGGTCAGATCGACCCGATCGACTGGGTCGAGAAAATCCCCTTCTCCGAGACCCGCAACTACGTGATGCGCGTCATGGAAAACATGCAGGTCTACAAGGCGCGCCGGAACAATAATACGGCCCCCGTCACGATCGACGAGGACTTGCGGTTTGGCTCGCGGCATCCCGCGATCCGGTAGGGTCAAAAAGCCATGGATAGCAGATTAAAAATTTAGCCTTCCGACCTTTGGTAATTTCAATTTGACTCCGAAGTGACCGACATCGGAGTCGTTCGTTTTCCACCCTCCTCTAATTTGGCCGTCAACGTAAGCTCCCGTCAGTCCGAAGTCGCGGAGAGAATTGCCCACTCTGGTCGCATCTTTCGCTGGAATATATCCGACAACCTCATTTTCGATCACGACCTTTACAGCATTCGGGTCATATGGATTATCAGGCTCAAGATGTATTTCGGCTTCGCACTCAATATACTGGCTTTCGCGACGATAGCCTCCAGCAATGTCCTTCAATGCTAACTGATAGTTGCTCTCACCCACGACATCATAATTGTAAGATTTGATCCCAGTATCTAGGAAGCCCATCTTGCTAGTTTTCGATAGCGCAGACGGTTTTTCAGTCTTACTATTGCCGAACAGTTTCGAGAATAAGCTCATATCGAAGTCATGCCCTAATCCCGCAGCGACGGCTCCATCTCCTGGCAGTCGGCGATGATCTTTTCGACGGCGGCGACGGAGTTCATGAACATATCGCGCTCGTCCTTCTTTAGGCGGATATTCATCACCTTCTCGATCCCGCGCTTGCCGATCATGGCAGGCGCACCGACATAGAGGCCGCGTACGCCGGCAATCTGTCCGGAGAGCCGCACGGCGCAGGGCAGGATGCGTTTTTTGTCACGCAGATAGGAGGTCGCCATTTCGATAGCGGACTCAGCCGGCGCGTAAAACGCCGAGCCATTGCCGAGCAGGCCGACGATCTCGCCGCCGCCCTTGCGGGTCCGCTCGACGATCGCGTCGATGCGCTCCTGCGTGGTCCATTTCATCTTGATCAGATCCGGCAGCGGCACGCCGTTCACGGTCGAGTAGCGCACCAGCGGCACCATCGTGTCGCCATGTCCGCCCAGCACGGACGCATGCACATCCTCGACCGAGCAGCCAAATTCGTCGGCAAGGAAGTAGCGGAAGCGCGCACTGTCCAGAACGCCCGCCATGCCGACCACCTTGCGCGGCTGCAGGCCGGAGAATTTCTGCAGCGCCCAGACCATCGCATCGAGCGGGTTGGTGATGCAGATCACGAACGCCTTGGGCGCATGTTCCTTGATGCCTTCGGCGACCTGTTTGATCACGCCGAGATTTTTCCCGATCAGTTCGGACCGGTCCATGCCGGGCTTGCGCGGGAAACCCGCCGTGATGATGCAGACATCCGCGCCGGCAATATCGGCATAATCATTGGTACCGCGCAGCTGGCTATCCTTGCCGAAGACCGGTGTCGCCTCGGACAGGTCCAGCGCCTTGCCTTTGGCCGTGCCCTCGAAAATGTCGAACAGGACGACATCGCCCAATTCTTCGCGCGCAGCGATGTGAGCGAGCGTCCCGCCGATCATGCCGGCTCCGATCAGGGCGATTTTGGCGCGTGCCATAGAGTGTCTCCAAATGGGCGTGTAACGTTGGGATGCGCTTAGGCGAACGCGTCACTGGTTTCAATGCGGCTTCTATTGATTGGGCGAGAGGCCCGGCTTTCGCTGATCGGTCGGTGGCCATCACGGCTATCTGGACAGGCGGAAATGCGCGACCGGCCATCGCGGGCCCGGCGGAAGCGTCAATGTGTCCTGAAAAGACACGAGGCGCAGGCTCCGGCAAAGCTGCCGGATAGACTAAACATTACCGTTTCGCGGCTCGACCGGAGCCTGCGCGTCGGTATCGAAAGCGTTTATCCGCCGACAGGGCGGATCGGAACGGATGACTGAGGCGGGCGACGGTCTCCGGGCGGACCGCAGCGGGTCCGCCCCTCAAAGGCGCGCGCCGCCTTCCTCAATCATACAGCCGATCCGGCCTGTTGACGAAAGCTCGGACAGGTCCGGAGGGTGCATGTCCTCCTCGACCGCCATTCCAATCCGGTTTTGACGCGGCCGCCTCACGGCAGCCCCGGCGCATGGCTGTCCATACGCCCGGATCGAACCTTCCGACCCCCACCCCACCACGGTCATGCAACCGCCTCGTGAACGGAGTGGATGGGAAGGAGGATAGGGTGGGTTGGAAAGGCGGGGATTGGGTTTGTGTGAGGGGTGGATGGAATTGCTGAGTGTCCAAATGGCGCTCAGTTCAATTGATAATGATGGCGTGAATTCATGCGCGATTGATGTTGGATGAGGACCTTATCCGATCGTTACAAAAGCTCCCCTGACCGCTTTGCGACTTCGCTTTGGCGCTTCCTTGAACACGGCGATTTCATCGATCAGTCGAACAGAAACGGAAATATTCCACGAAGCGAGTCCTCGACCGCCACCGTCAAAGTCATCCTGACGCGCCTGCCACCGGCCTTCTAATTAAGAGATGGGGGTGAATGGAGACATCAGATAGCGGCTTAAAACGCCTAAAACTGGACTCTCACTATACAATCTTAAAGCCCGCCAGTGACAAGACTTAGCATTCCGGTATCGTCACTAGATAAAGACCTAAGTTTCATAGGGTGAGAGATTGCTGCTGCGCAGAGTAAAAGTACACGTCCAAGACCAAAACTGGTTTGCCGTCGGCATCGACTTTTGCATTGTCGTGATCGGTGTGTTCATGGGTCTGCAAGTGCAGCAGTGGAACGAGGCCCGAAAGGAAACGGCATTGGAAGCCGCCTATGTCGAACGACTGCATAAGGAGGTCGTTGATCTGGAAGATATAAGAAGGGATCTTATTGCCGAGCGTGAAGTCAATGCCACAGTGTTGCACAATGCCGTCAATCGGCTTTGGGACGCCGAAAGCGACCCATTGACCCAAGACGAATGTGCCTCTGTCTCTACGATTCTCCCCACGACCAATCCGACCGACGATTTGCCCCTTATCATCGAGTTACTGTCTTCTGGCCGCATCACAATCTTTAATAATGAGCGCCTTGAGACGGCGCTCGCTGCTTACCTGATTGCCCGGTCACGAGCTCGGGATTCACGCGAGGGAGTGTCGCGGACAATGCCCCAGCCCTCACTAGAGCATTCTGATTTATTCGAAATCAGACAATCCCTCTCAGATTTCATTATGGATGAAAATTCGGGAACGGCGCCTGACGAAGCAGCTCGTATCTATGGCTCATATATAGTCTGCGATGAAGACGCGATGCGATCGAACGTCATGTTCAAGAACGACCTGTCGAATATGGAGCTGCAATACGCCTATCACATTCTCGACAATAGAAGTGTCAGTGTGGCGCTCGCAGACTTACATGAGGCGCTCGATCTTCTCCTCGATATTGATCATCAGGAGCAGACGCCATGATCTTCCGTCGCATTAAAGCCCATATCGAGAAAGAGAACTGGTTCGCGGTTTTTATTGATTTTACGATTGTTGTCTTTGGCGTGTTCATCGGTATTCAAGTGGCCAATTGGAATGAAGCACGCGTTGATCGTGATCGCGAGGCCCTCATTTTGGAACGCCTCAGGGCTGATTTTGAACAAATTGAAGCGGCCAGTTTGGGGGCGATTGACCAAACCAACGAGAGCATTTCGGTTGTTGAAACCCTGATCCTCGGAACAGAAAAAACGCCTCCGCCCTTTGGCGTAATTTTAACGCCGGAAGAGTTAGAGGCGATTAGTTTTCAAAAAGGTCCCTTACGAGGCTCCTCCACTTATGAAGAACTGAAATCTTCAGGTCAGTTGAGATTTATTCGATCTGAATCACTTCGATCCGATCTCGCCGACTTTGAACGCACGCGGGTTGCGCATAGGCGGGCCGGAAGAGAATTGTTTGAAATGAGAGTTAGGGCGGCGCCATCAATATCCAATATATTGGAGATACGTAATGCGGCCAATACAAGTGAGAATGAAAAGGTGAAAGACACCCTTATGACCGTTACTCATAACGAATTGGCAACCGACCAAAGATCACAAGAACTTGGTGGGCTTCTGAACGTATACTTTAACGTCAAATATTGGCATGAAACAACGCTAAATGACGCGAAGCAAGTTCTAGCGGAGCTTGACGATAGAGGGTACGAAAAACGATAATCCTTCGCCGCATCAAACGTCACAAAAGAGATGCCTATGGGAAATGATCCAACGGCTTAAACTCGCCCCAAGTAAGACACTCGCGTAGGCGCGCTTTCGGGATGATCAAAGTCGTAGAACGTCACCGACATGAAGTACCTCTCTCTTCATTCGGGTCGCGACACGACGCTAACAAGTGAACATCGTGCTCACTTCGCAGCGCGTTGCCTTTTTTTGTTGGGGATTGACCTTGGCATGATCTCGTAACAGCGGATTCCCCTTGCCTCCGTCCCGCCCATCCGCGAGAGGCGGGCGCGGGGATATTTAGGTTGACGGGATAGCGACGCATGACACCTGAACTCGACAGTCTGGCGAACGGGTTTCCCTGGCTGGTCTTCTATCTGCTGGCGGTGACGGCGATTTTTCTGGTCGGGCTTGTCCTCTATGTGAAGCTGACGCCGCATAAGGAATTCGCGCTGGCGGCAGAGGGGAATATGGCGGCGGCCATTCATCTGTCCTCGCTGATCGTCGCCCTGTCCCTGCCGCTGGCCGCTTGCCTGATCCACAAGGTTTCGATCCTGGATGTGGTGATCTGGGGCAGCGTATCGGTCGCCCTGCAGCTGTTCCTGTTCCGCCTGACCGACATGATCTTTCGCGGCATTCCGCAGCTGATCGAGAAGGATGTGGCCGCGCCCGTGCTCGTCCTGGGCGCGTTCAAACTGGCCGGGTCCATCATTCTGGCCTTCGCCATTGCAGGTTGAGGCGGGGCGATGAAGCTGCCGATACCGGACTGGTTGCTGTACCTGACCCTGTTGCTGGCCATGCTGGCCTATGCCAATTCGCGACAGCCTGCGACGCAGCCGCCCGGTGTCGTGCCGGAACTGGGCCCGCTGCTGCCGACGGAATCGCCGCGCGATGAACGGATTCTGGTGCAGATCGATGCGCCCCAGTCCGGCATCGGCACCGCCTTTGCCAGTTCTGCCGACGGAGACTGGCTGACGGCCCGGCACGTGGTCGATAGTTGCGACGAGATCGGGGTAAAGATCAGCGCGCGCCAGATGCTCCGGATCGAACGCACCGAAATCTTCGAAGGTGCCGATCTGGCGCGGCTGAGCTCGGGCTGGGCGCGCGAACCACTGCCGACCGATCTGCAGAGCCCGCGACAGATCGGCGAGCTGGCCTATATGATCGGCTACCCGCAGGGCCGTCCCGGGGAGGTCGTGGCGAGCCTGCTGTCGCGCGGCCGGATGCAGGTCAGAGGACGCTACCGCACCGATGAAGGCGTGCTGGTCTGGTCGGAAGTGGCGCGCAGTCAGGGCCTGCTCGGATCGCTGGGCGGACTGTCCGGCGGGCCTGTGCTGGATTCCGACGGCGAGCTGATCGGGGTCGTCGCCGCCGAAACCCCACGCCGGGGACGAGTCTATACGGTCGCGCCGCGAAACCTGCGACAGGTCATGGCGCCGGTGGATGTGGCCCATCGTCCTCTCGATCCCGACAGTTACACACTGGAAGCCGACCGCCTGCGCCGTGACCGACGCGTCGCGCAGGTCGTCTGCATGAAAGGTTAGGTTCGATGCGGGGCTGGATCTCATTTGCCTTGACCGTCCTGCTGCTGGTCGCGGCGTTTCTGGCCGCCAACCGGCTGATTCCGAACGAACATCTGCCGTGGCGACCGCTTGATCCGGAACGGCCCATCGGCATGGCGACCAAGGGGCAATTGCTGCGCCTCTCCGTCGCGCCGAGCGAGGTCTGCATGGCCATGGCCCGCGACATTGCCGCGTTTGAGAGCATCCCCTCGGAGCCGCGCGAGGCTCAGGACCCGTGCGGCTGGGATGTGGCGCGTCTGGTCTACGGCGCGCAGAATGCGATACTGGCTCCCGGCGAAGCCAACATGCAGTGCCCGCTTTCGGTTGCCACTTATCTATGGGTGCGGCAGGTCGATCAGCTGGCGCGTGATCGCTACGATCAGCCGCTCGCCAAAATCCACCATATGGGGTCCTATTCCTGCCGCCGGCAGCGCGGCAATGGTTCGGGACGGTGGAGCGAACACGCCTTCGCCAACGCCTGGGACGTCGCCGCCTTCGAACTGGCCGACGGGCAACTGATCCAGCTGCTGCGCGACTGGGACAGCGAGGACAAGGATCACCGCGAATTTCTGCGCGACGCTCGCCATGAGGCCTGCCGCATCTTCAATGTCACCCTGTCGCCGGACTATAATGCAGCGCACCGCGATCACTTCCATGTCGATATGGGCCCCTATTCGACCTGCCGATAAGCTGATAGCGCGTCCACATGCTGCCGCGTTCTGATTTCGACCGAGACTTCCAGACCCTCATTGCGAACCATGATGCGGGAGCACGTGGCTATCTGCAGCATCATGAGCAGCGCTTCTACGAACTGTTCGACACGCTGGCGCGCTATGTCGGCGACCGCGATGCTCCAAAAGTCCTCGAAATCGGGACATCGCCCTTCACGACATTGTATAAACGCCTGTTCCCGCACGTGCGGTTGACGACGATCGACAGACCGCTTTCCATGGGCGGTGCCGGGACCGATTTCAGTACCAGAGACGCTCAGGCCGAAGCGCACCATAATTTCGATCTGAACATGGAGGCGCTCCCGCCGTCGATCGGGCAGTTCGACTATATCGTATTCTCCGAAATCCTCGAACACCTTGTCATCAACCCGACACAGATGATCGAAGAGCTGGTCGCGCTGCTCAAGCCCGACGGCTATCTCTATCTGACCACGCCGAATTTCTTCAGCTACCACCTGCTGGCCCGCATGGCCCGACGCGACAATCCGCAAGTCGTCATGCATCGCCGCGGCGAAGACCCGGACGCAGCCTATCATTTCCGGGAATATGCGTTGAACGAGCTGGTCGAGGCCGCCATCGCGGCGGGCGGGCGGGTTGTTCTGGCCGAGACATCGGCCTGCTGGGAGACGGATGAACATCGGCAGCAACTCGCTGAGTTTCCCTATCTCTACTCCAACCTGATCCTTATGGTCATGCCAGCTGCATCAACACAGCATGAGGCTATTACCGATCCGGTCATGACCGGTCCGTTCGATCCGCTAAAGCAGGATTTACTGTCATTCCTGGCCCAGAGAGAGGCGGAGGCGATTGAGACCAGAGAGATCGATGATCTGAAGGCCCGGCTGGAACGGTACGAGACAGGCCGATTTGCCGCACTCGTTCGCTGGCTATCGCGCAGACATTAGGGATCGAGGCCCGTCCGGCGCATCACGTCGACCGTGGCATGATCAATACCGAATTCCGTGTCGAGACGCGCCTTGATCGCGCGGCTGACAGGGCCGAGCCTCTGCCCCTCACCGACATAAGCGTCGAGCGTAACGACGTGCCTTTCCGGCGTGACACTCCAGGCATGAACATGCTCGACCGCGATCAACCCGTCGATGGTTTCGACGAGATCGGTCGCAACGGCGCGTGTGTCGATCCCGTCAGGCGCCCCTTGCAGCAATATATGCGCACTCTGGCGAACCAGAAACCATGCGGATCGCAAGATCAGACACGCCACCAGGACGGACAGGATCGGGTCGACGGCCACCCAGCCTGTCGCCATGATGATCAGGGCCGCGCTGATGGCGGCGGCGCTACCCAGCAAGTCCCCGAGGACATGCAGCATAGCGCCGCGAACGTTCAGATTGTCACGATCCGCGCCCTGCAGAATGGCGAACACAACCAGATTGACAACCAGCCCCGCTATGGCCACCCACAGCATCGGACCGGCCAAGATACTGCCGGGCGCGTTCAGACGCTGCACGGCCTCCCAGACGATCCACCCCGCCACGGCAAACAATGTCAGCCCGTTGACGAAAGCGACCAGAATCGAGAACCGGTCGAATCCGAACGTATGTCGCCATGTTGCAGGGCGCTGGGCGATAACGAAGCCGCCCCAGGCCATGGCCAGCGCGGCAAAATCCGTCACCATATGGCCAGCATCGGCAATCAGAGCGAGGGAGCCGGATATGAGGCCGCCAATGACTTCCACGATCACGAACAGACCTGTCAGAACAGCCGCCAGCCCGACCCGATGACGGTTTCGCGCATTGACGCGCGGCGCGTGCGAATGCCCGCCATGATGATGACCTGAATGATCGTGGCCCATATGATCGTGTCCGGCCCGATCATCGTGTTCGGCCTGATGATCGTGTTCGGAATGGTCCTTTCGGGCGCGTCTACTCATCCGCTTCTCTTCGCCAGACCCGCGCCGCTCTGCAAGCTCGGAAATCGTCTGATAACCATATGCGGGGTCAAAAGCCGCAAGTGCGTATGCTTTAAGGAGATTTTCAACGCTTCGCTCTAGGCGCATCAGGATGGCTGATGCTCTGCATATCGATACACGTCCTCTTTCGGCCCTTTCGGATCAGGACCGGCGCGACTGGATCGCCCTACGCGCCGCCAATCCCGACCTGGAGAGTCCCTACCATCATCCCGATTATCACGGGGCCGTCGACGCCCATCAGGGTGGGGTTCAAATCACGACGGCGCGTCAGAACGGACAGCTCGTTGCGGTCCTGCCCTGGCAGGGCGGGCGGTTTGCCCGACCGTCCGGCGCGCCCCTGTCCGATTATCAGACCGTGATCGCCGGGACGGACACACGGCTCGATATTACACGCCTGTTGCAGGGCCAGAAAGTCGGGGCATTTCACTATTCCGCCATGCCAACTGACCGGTCGGATCCGGCGGATTTGGCGATTGAAACCGCACGGATGGAAATCACTGGTGCAGACGCGTGGCGCGAAAGCCGGGATGGCAGCTATCGCCGTCATCTGAAGTCGACACGTCGCCGGACCCGAAAGTCCGAAGAGGAAGTCGGCCCGCGCCGTATCGTCACCCAGAGCCGTGACGTCGATGCCTATCAGTCGCTCATGCGCTGGAAGCGCGAGAAATTCGCTGAAACCGGAAAATTCGACGTGCTGGCCAATCCGGGGACGTCAGGTCTGTTGCGGAGTCTATGGGAGGCGGGTCCTGCCGCGCCGCTGCGCGCCGATCTGCATGTGCTTTACTTCGGGGACCGCATGGCTGCCGCCGATCTGGGGCTGACCGACGGTTCCGTCTTTCATAGCTGGATCGTCGGTTACGACCCGGAACTGATGGCTTTCGCGCCCGGCATTCAGTTGCTCGAAGGATTGATCGACGCCTCCGATGCGCTGGGTTATTCCGTGATCGATCTGGGATCCGGGACCGACGGCTATAAGCGTCACTATGCCTCTCACCCGCGACACGTCACCTCCGGGGTCGTCACGGTTCCCTCCGCCGCGGGGTGGATGGCGGCCTTGTATGATCGCGCCGAACGCGACCTGCGATCGCGAACGGGCGATGCGCTGGGAAAGGCTCGCCGTCGCTATAGCCAGATCGCCGCCTGCGAAACGGAGTTGGCAGGCCGGACACGGGCCATGACGCATGCCTTTGGCCAACATTTCCGCAGCAGCCGGTCTGCCTGATTGTCTGCCTGATTGGCAGCCCGCCGTGGCGGGCACCCACCGCCCTCAAAGATGAATGCCCGCCTGCAAGCATCGGCGTTTGCGACCTGTCGGGCCTTCCGCTATTGAGTCATTGATAAATAAGACAATCGATAAAGGGGCCGCCTGTGGTTCGCATCAATCCGGACATGCCATCGTCACAGTCTGACGCACTGACGGAAGCTGACCTCGAGACCGCACTGCAGCTGCAAAAGGATGCCTTCAAGCGCGAACCCTATCCCGCCTGGTCCGTGCGCAAGGCCCGACTGGAAACCCTCAGAGATGTCCTGTACGCTCATGAGGACGAGCTGAAAGCGGCGATCCGCGACGATTTCGGTCATCGGTCTTTCAACGAAACCCTGTTCGCCGATTTAATTCCGACCTATAATGAGATCGCCTATATGCTGAAGCATGGCGAAAAGTGGATGCGTCGCCGGAAAAAATCGGTCGAAATCACCCAGATGGGCGCGTCCGCTGAAATCATTCCGCAACCGCTCGGCGTAATCGGGATCATATCGCCCTGGAATTATCCGATCAACCTGACCGCACCGCCCATGGCAGCCGCCTTTACGGCCGGTAACAGCGTCATGGTCAAACTGAGCGAATATACGCCGCGCTACGCGGAACTGTTCAAACGCATGATGGGTGAGGTCTACGATCCTGAGATTGTATTCGTAGCGACCGGCGGCGCTGATGTTGCAAAAGCCTTTTCCAGCCTCACCTTCGACCATCTGCTATTTACGGGATCGACCAGCGTCGGGCGGCATGTCGCGCGCGCCGCCGGCGAGAACCTCGTGCCAGTGACGCTGGAACTGGGCGGAAAATCGCCCGTGCTGATTTCGGATGATGCCGATATGGATATGACCGTGGCGAGTATTGCCACGGGGAAGACCTTGAATGCGGGGCAGACCTGTATCGCGCCGGACTATGTGCTGATGCCGCAGTCCAGGATCGATGCCTTTTCCGCAGCCCTAATCCAGCAGACGGAAACCATGTTCCCGAAATTTGCCGGCAATGCGGATTATAGCTCGATCATTGCGGACTCCCATTATGCGCGCCTGCAGGACCTGCTGGACGATGCGGAAAGCAAGGGCGCCACCGTGCGCGTTGCCGGTAGCGACGACAAGCAACAACTCGCCAAGGAACGCCGTATTCCACTCACCGTCGTCACCAATACGACGCCGGACATGAAAATCAGGCAGGAAGAGATTTTCGGCCCGCTGTTACCGATCGTCGCCTCAGAGACGACGGATGACCAGATCGCCTTTGTAAAGGATCACCCGCGCCCGCTGGCGCTCTATCATTTCAGCAAGGACAAGGCGACGCAGGACCGCGTGTTGCTGGAAACACATGCGGGCGGTGTCGCGACGAATGAGACGATGTGGCATTTCGTGCAGAGCGAACTGCCCTTTGGCGGGATCGGGCCGTCCGGCATCGGTCGCTACCATGGCGAATATGGTTTCGATGCCTTCAGCCACATGAAGGGTGTGTTTCATCAGTCCACAGGCGGCATACGGCACATGATCAAGAAGAAACTGCTGGCCGGATTGGCGCCGCCCTATGGCGAGAAGGCGAATAAGCTGGCCACCATGGCGCGCAAACAGGCTGGCGTGAAAGAGTGACGTCCCGGCGCTACGACTACATCATCGTCGGGGCGGGCAGTGCGGGCGCCACCATCGCCAATCGCCTGAGCGCTGATCCGGACGTGTCGGTCCTGCTGCTGGAAGCAGGCGGATCGCACGAACATTGGACGGTGCGTATCCCGGGCGGCATGGTCATGAACATTGTGATGAAGGCCCGCAACTGGGACTTTGAAACGGTTCCGCAAAAGGCCCTGAATGACCGGCAGGGTTTTCAACCGCGCGGCAAGATGCTGGGCGGCAGTTCAGGCGCCAACGCCATGATCTATATTCGGGGCGCGCAATATGATTACGACAACTGGGCCGCGATGGGCGCGGACGGCTGGGCCTATGACGATGTGCTGCCCTATTTCAGGAAATCCGAACATCGTGAAGCCGGGGCGGATACCTATCATGGGCAGGGCGGTGAACTGAACGTCGCACCGATCCGCACGCCATCGGAGATCAATGACGTTTTCCTGGAAGCGGGACGATCACTGCAGTGGCCGATGAATAATGACTTTAACGGCGAAACCCAGGAAGGCCTCGGCTTTTACGAAGTCACACAGAAAGACGGCGAACGCTGGAGCACGGCTCGCGCCTTTCTCGATCCTGTCATGGACCGCCCCAACCTGACCGTGGTTCAGCACGCCCTGACGGAAAAAGTCCTGACCGACAACGGACGCGCCACGGGCGTGAGGTACCGGATCACCAAGGGCCGCAAGGGAACGGTCGACGCCCTTTGCGACCGTGAAGTCATTCTCTCGGCCGGCGCCTTTGGCAGCCCACAAATTCTGCTTCTGTCGGGCATCGGCGCGAAGAAACATCTCGAGCCCCACGGCATCGATCAGGTGGCTGACGTGGCCGGGGTCGGCGAAAATCTGCAGGACCATATCGACGTCACGCTCTGTTTCAAATCGCGCATGAAGGATCTGTTGGGCCTCTCACTGCCCGGCATGGTGCGGATGGTCGGCGAAATGTGGAAGTACCGCACCCGGCGCGAGGGCATGTTCACGACCAACTATGCGGAATCGGGCGGATTTCTCTATACGGACCGGTCCGAACCTGCCCCCGACATACAGCTGCACATGGTCCGGGCCATCGTCGACGACCATGGGCGCAAAATGCATCTCGGTCACGGCTATAGCTGCCATGTCTGTGTCCTGCGGCCGAAAAGTCGCGGCTCGGTCACGCTGGCCAGCGCAGATGCGGCGGATGCCCCACTGATCGACCCGGCGTTTCTCGATGATGAGCGCGATCTCGATACGCTGCTCCGGGGCGTGAAAATGCTGCAACGCATTCTGCGCGCGCCTGCCTTCGATAAGGCCAATCTGAAATCGCTCTATGCCGCCGATAGCGACGATGACGACGAATTGATCGCCGATATTCGCGAGCGCGCCGATACGGTCTACCATCCGGTCGGTACCTGCAAGATGGGCGACACGGCCACTGATCCGATGGCTGTCGTGGACCCGCGCTTGCGCGTTCGCGGTCTGACGGGCCTGCGTGTCGCCGATGCGTCGATCATGCCGCAAATCGTCTCGGGCAACACCAACGCCCCGGCGATCATGATCGGCGAGAAAGCCGCCGACATGATCCGCGAAGACTGGGCGTCCCAGACCCAAGACAGGAAGGCCGATGCCTCGGCATAGTCGCCGCTAGAAGGGCGATGGGCCCAGATTGAGGTAGCCGTACCAGAGGATCAGCAGGATCAGCCGCGCAGCAACAGGACCGCGCGTGACATGACCGAGACCGACGGCGATCAGCGGTAGACCGACACCGATCGCCGCGACATCCCGCCATTCCCCCACTGGCAGTGAGATCATGGACGGGATCAGCAGGATCAGACAGGCCGCACAGGCCACGACAAGCCTGTCAATGAACTGACGGGTCAGCGGAACGGGCATGGTGCCAAGCCATTGCTCGACCGACTGTGGACGCCAGCGCGCGCCATAACGCGTCAGTGGGAAAATCAGGATCAGAGCCAGGGCCGGCCCGACCATGCCGCGTAATGGGAAGACGAGACCAGCTAGTGCGACAGCCGCGATAACAGGCAACAGCAGCTTCGGTCGGAAAATGTCTTCGGCATAAACCCGAATGCGCGACACGAGGCCCATTGCGGTCGCGGCCACTGGGGCAACCGGGTCCGTGGCGAACGTCGCCGGACCGGACCGGACAGGCTGTTTGCGGCGCGAGACTTTCATCTTGCCGGGCTTGAACAGCCATCCTGCAGACCAGGCCAGAAACGCAGACGCCGCAAACCAGAATAGTCGCGACCCTAGAAAAGCCGGGTTGGAAACACCGGCCATCGCATCGAAATCCATCAGACGATCCATGTCCGGCGCACCGCCAATATACATCTCTCTGACGGGTTCGGATGTTCCGTCCAGCATTGGCGAGGCGAAGCCGAATATATCGACAAAGGGCGATGCGCCGCTACCATCCATGAAGAACATGGCGGAAAAGCTCAGTGCCGCCATCCAGAAGACGACGAACAGCACATCACCCCAGGCCCGACGGAGCCATGGCCGCATGGCAAAAAATGTCCTGATGGCCGCGATTGTCGCCAACGTCGGTCCCGCGATCAGAAACGCCGCGATCAAGGTTTCGAACGGCGCAACGTCTGACAGAGGCAGGCGGAAAAAGGACAGGAAGACGCCCGAGAGCGCCAGAATGAACAACAGGATCCAGAGCGCCGCCGTATCGCCGATCCACTGTCCCAGCGAGAGTGCAGAGCGCGACCGCGGCACCACATCCGTCACCTGACGCGGCTGTTTGCGGGTCGGCCCTGCTTTCAGAAAGATGTAGACCAGCGGGGTCAGCATGACCGCCGTGATGACGCCGAGCTGCAAGCCAATGACCGACGCCGTCGGTCGCAGGATCGCATCATTCACTGCCAGCAGCGAATAGCCGGCCCCGGGTTCGGGCACGAGATAGCGAGCCGCAATCGGTCCGGCGATGGCGAGTAACCAGATGGCAGGCGACCGCAGATGGCGGGTGAGCTGCTGCCGGGCATGCAGCGCAACATGACTGACATAGTCGCTCATGCGGCGATCGGCTGGATATCGAAAATATCGAATGTCCGGCCAGCCAGACTGTCCTGCAGATGCGTCGTCATCAACACGACGGCCCGGACCGCCGTCTCGAATATCAGATCGTTCACATGACCGCCCGTAACCGTGTCGAGTTCCGCTGTCGGTTCGTCCAGAATGAGGATCTGCGGATCCCCGAGAAAGGCCTGCGCCAGACCCAGTCTGCGGCGCATGCCACCCGAATAGGTCGCAATCCGGCCAGACGCATCGCGCGCCAGCCCTAGCCTGTCGAGCAAGGTGTTGGCTTGCGCTTTGGCAGCGCCGAGCGGAAGACCCTTGAGCGCGGCCACATGCAACATGAAATCTAGCCCCGACAGATCGTCGGGAAAATCGATCCGTTGCGGGGCATAACCCAGCGCCGCGCGGAACCGCTTCACACGGGACTTTACAGGATCCCCCTGCCACAGGCGCTGTCCGGATGATGGCTTTTCGACCGTCGCGCAGAGCCTGAGAAGGGTCGACTTGCCAGCTCCGCTGGGCCCCGTAATCACCGTGACACCCTGACCGAACTGCCGGGAGACCCCCTGCAATACGGGTTTCTTGCCATAGGTCTGGCCGATATCGATCAGTTCCAGCATAATATCATCCCGTCTCCTGCCATGACCCTGCCTCAAAGCCAGAAGACAGGCAAACGCATTCCATCCACGTCCCTCTTTACAGCGCTGAACTTCCCGGCCACCCTGTGCCTATGTCCAGAGACAGGATCGAACTGGCGGAACATGTGCTGCGGTGCTGGCTGACGGGTCACGCCTGATCCGGCGTGTCAGCCGATACTCGCCGATCAATCGAACCCACAGGACACAGACAATGGACAGACCTACTTACCAGAGCATGATGCGCGGCAATGGCCAGCTCGACTATGAAATCTACCTGAATACGGAACAGCTGCTGGCGTGCCAGAAGGAACCGGACGCGCTCTGCAATCCGGACGAGCTGCAGTTCATGATCGTTCACCAGATCGAAGAGCTGTGGATGAAGCTCATGGCGAACACGCTCCTCGATATTGATGATGAAATGCGCGCCCGCAATACGTTCAAGGCTCTGACGCTCTTCCGGCGCGTTCATATCTGTCAGGAGATGATGTCCCAGCAGCTCAGCCTGCTCGAAACCATGTCACCCAAGGATTATCAGGAAATCCGACTGCTTCTCGGCAATGGCAGCGGCCAGGAAAGCCCCGGCTTTCGCGTGCTGCTGAAAATGCCGAAAGAGCTCTGGGCCACCTATGTCGATGTCTATCTGGACGGCGGGAAACGGTCTGTCGAACATGTTTACGATAGCGGATATACGCATGACGACGCCTATATGATCGCAGAAGCGCTGGCCGAATTCGACGAACTATTTCAGAAGTTCCGCCACACGCATATGCAGCTCATCTACCGCTCCATCGGTGTCGCCGCCAATTCGCTCAAGGGTCGCCCCGTCGAAATCTTGCGGGAAGGCATGAAACAGAAGATGTTCCCGGAACTCTGGCAGGTCCGCGCCGAGATGACGGATCGCTGGGGCGGGACTTACGGCCATAAGCGTGACAAGCTGTCCCCGTCTGAGACCGACGATTCTGATCATGCGTGAGCGGTTTTTCGTTCCGGACACATACTTCATGTCGCACAGCGTCGGATGTCTGCCGCGTCTGACCGAAGCCCGCATTGAACAGGACTATCTGACACCGTGGCGGATCGGCACCAACTGGTCGGATTGGATGACTATTCTGGACCGGTTTCGCGCCCATATCGGTGAACGGCTGGGCGTCGACGCGGCGACAATCTGTCCGCAGACCAATATATCCAGCGCCCTGACGAAAATTCTTCACAGCCTGTCCGATGAGGTTCGACGCAAAGACCCTTCCCGCAAAGTCATCCTGCTGACGCGGCAGGATTTTCCAACGATCGGCTTTGTCGTCGCCCAGGCTGAACGCGCCGGATATGAGATGCGGTTTATCGACGGCGACGTGACCAATCCGGCGGTCTGGGCCGACAGCATCACGGATGATGTCGCGTTCGTGCATGTGACGCACGCGCTTTCCAACAGTTCCCATGTGCTGCCCGTCCAGGCCATCTGCGACAGGGCCAGACAGGCAGGAGCGCTATCCATTGTCGATGTCGCGCAGTCGGTGATCGCCGTTCCGACCCCGGTCAATGACTGGCAGGCCGACTTCGTGACCGGCACTAGCGTCAAATTTCTGTGCGGGGGTCCGGGGGCATGCTTCCTCTATGTCGCCCCGGAGCGACTAGCCGACTGCCGGCCCGTCGATGTTGGCTGGTTCAGTCACGACAATCCCTTCGAAATGGATATTACCCGCTTCCGCTATGCCGACAACGCGATGCGGTTCTTTGGCGGCACACCCTCGCCTGCCCCCTTCATCTGCGCCAATGCGGCGCTGAGCCTGTGGGCATCGCTCGATCTGCAAGCGATCCATGCCCGCATCCAGGACCATCTGGACAGGCTATCCGCCTCGGTCCCGGACGACGAGCTCGTCTCACCCAAGGACCGCAACCAGCGCGGCGCGACCTGTGTCGTGAACCCGCATGACCGGGACGCACTGTCGGCGCGTCTGGATGCGGCGAGTATCCGCTATGATGTGAGGGATAGCGGCTTCCGCTTTTCCGTACATGGCTACACCTCAGACGCGGACATATCGCGCCTGACCGAATGTCTGCGCGACCTCTAAGCAGCCCGTCAGCAAGACATGGTTCACCAGACAAGAAAAAGGCGAGGACCGAAATCCTCGCCTCGTTCAGTCTGGCTTTCGACCTGATTAGCCGTCGACGTTGGCGGCATCCCAGATGCGGACCCGATCTTCAGGAGCCAGATACATGGCGTCATCAGGGCCGACATTAAAGGCCTCATACCAAGCGTCGACATTGCGGACAATGCCATTGGCGCGGAACTCGCCCGGGCTGTGCGGGCCGTTTTTGATCTGCTGCGACAGGGCCTCATCACGCCATTTGATGGCCCAGACCTGCGCCCAGGCCATGAAGAAACGCTGATCACCCGTGAAGCCATCGATCACCGGGGCCTCTTCGCCGTTCAATGACCGCTTATAGGCATCATAAGCGAGGACAACGCCCGTCAGATCGCCGATATTCTCGCCCAGGCCGAGACGCCCATCGAGGAATTCGCCGGGCAGCGGCTCGAACGCGCTATATTGATCTGCCAGCCGGGCGGCCCGTTCTTCAAAGCGCGCCGCATCCTCGGCCGTCCACCAGTCACGCTGTACGCCGTCGCCATCGGACTTGCGGCCCTGATCATCGAAGCCGTGGCCCATTTCGTGGCCGATCACAGCGCCGATACCGCCATAATTGACCGCCGGATCGGCGTTGGGATCGAAGAAAGGCGCGTCGAGAATAGCCGCCGGGAAGACGATCTCATTCAGGACGGAGTTGTAATAGGCGTTTACGCGCTGCGGAGTCATGCCCCATTCGTCGCGGTCGATCGGTCCGCCGAGATCGCCGAGCTGATCTTCCCAGCCCCATTCGCGCGTGCTCTTGATCGTGCCGTAGAGATCATCACGATCGACTTCGAGACCGGCATAGGTTTCCCATACATCCGGGTAGCCGATCTTGGGATTGAACTTCGCGAGCTTATACTGCGCTTCTTCCTTCGTTTCGGCGCCCATCCATTCGAGATTGTCGATCCCGTCCTTGAAGGCGGCTCGAAGGTTCTCGACCAGCTCGTCCATCTGCTGCTTGGACTCGGGCGGGAAATACTTGTCGACATAGACTTTGCCGACAACGAAGCCGAGCGTACCATTGACGGCTGAGACGCCCCGCTTCCAGCGGGGGCGTTGTTCTTCCTGACCGCGCAGGATCCGGCCATAGAAATTGAATGAGGCATCATCGATGCGCGCCGGGAGATAGGCGGCGTTGGAGGAGAGCAGCGAAACCGTCAGATAATCCTTCAGCACGTCGACAGGCGTCTCCGCAAACACGTCAGCGGACGCATCGATTGCGGATTTCTCGCGCACGATCAGATCGGTTTCTCCGGACAGGCCCAGATTGTCGAACATACGCGCCCACGGAATACCCGGAGCCATCTCGGCCAGCTCGTCCATGGTCATCTTGTTATAGGTCGCGTCGCGATCACGGCGCTGGACCGGTGTCCAGTGACCTTCGGCCATGGCCGTTTCATAGGCCATCACGGCTTCGGCCCGCGCGCGCGGATTGTCGACGCCGGCTTCGGTCAGCATGGTCGTCATGAAGTCGACATAGCCGGCGCGGATCGCATCAGCGCGGTCGCCCTCATCGAAATAGCTATCGCGGTTCGGGAGGCCAAGACCGGACTGGCTGAGATAGATGCTGTGCGTGTCGTTCTCCTTGGCATCAATATAGATGTAGGGATTGACAGGGGCGCGCAGGCCGAGCGCCGGATCACTCATCAGATCGACGATCGAGTTGAGATCATCCGCGGCCCGGATTCTGGCCAGATCTTCGGATATCGGGGCGAGCCCTGCCGCTTCGATCGCATCCAGATCCATATAGGCATTGTAGAAATCGGCGATGCGCTTCTCATCTGCTGTGGGATTGTCTGCACTGGCTGCGGCTTCGATAATGCCACGAACCCGCTCTTCGGCCCGGTCGCTCAGAACATTGAACGAGCCATAACGGGACCGGTCAGCCGGAATTTCGGTTTCTGCCAGCCAGGTTCCATTGACATACTCGAAGAAATTATCACCCGGATCGACGGCTGTGTCCATGTTCTCCAGAGAAACACCGAAGGTTCCAAGTTGCGGATCAGCCATCGCGATCTGCGTCGCCTCGGTTGCCTCGACGGCCGCCGTGTCACCGACCGTCGCGTCGGTCGCGCTATTGTCACTACAAGCGATGAGCGCCAGGGCCAGCAGGCTTGCGCCCGTTGTCAGATATCAATTCATGGTCAGGTCCTTGCAATCAGGAAGTGGGTGCCTATTCGGCAGGTTGCGGTTCGGGAGTTGGTGTCGCTGGTCCGGTATCGGCCGCAATTTCGAAATCATCCAACGCCATGGCCATTTCGGGATTATAGGTCGAGCCGAATGGCTGTTGCGCCTCGCCCGTCCACAGTCCTTTGAAGAAACGGCTAATATCCACGCCGATTCCGTACATGGCCGGCACCAGCATCAGCGTCAGGAAGAAGTCGAACAGGACGCCAAACGCCAGCGCGACGACCATCGGCTTCAGGAATTCGGCCTGAGGACTGGTTTCGAACAGGATCGGCACCAGACCGACAAAGGTCGTAACCGATGTCAGAAGAATGGGCCTGAAACGCGCGACACACGCATCCAGCATGGCCTGATAGGCGCCGACGCCCTTGGCGCGTAATCGATTGACGTAATCGATCAGAACCAGGTTGTCGTTCATCGCCACCCCCGTGGCAGCGAGGAACCCGAAGATCGAGAACATGCCGAACGGCACCCCCGTCACCAGATTACCGAAGATCATGCCGACCCAGGCAAAGGGCAGCGCAATCAGGATCAGGAACGGTTGCGCGTAAGACCGGAAAGCGATGGCCAACAGAATATAGGTCGCCAGAACGATCGCGATGAGACTGATGTTGAGTTCGCGCATGAAGTTCTGCTGGATCTCATCCTCGCCGACCGTGATGCGGCTGGCGCGCGGATGGCGCACTTCCCATTGCGGGAAGAAGTTCTCATCCATGTCGGCGCGGATTTCCGTCGAGCGCGATTGCTCGCCGCGCACGCGCGCGCCCGTATATTCCACGCGCTTGCGATCCCGGCGGTTGATCCGTCCGACACCTTCGGCGATCTCGGCTTCGGCCACGGAATAGAGCGGCACTTCGACCCCGTTGGCGGCACGAATGCGCAGCTGGTTCAGACTGTCGATGCTTTCGCGCGCCGCTTCAGGATAGCGCACCATGACACGGACATCTTCGCCGTTTCGCGGCAGACGCTGAACCTCGCGGCCATAGAAGGCCTCGCGAACCTGACGCGTGACATCAGCCAGTGTGATGCCGAGTGTTTCAGCTCCCGGCTTCAAGGTGAAGCGGATTTCGCTGGCCGAACTTTCAAGACCGTCCCACGCATTATTAATGTCGGGATAGGTTTCGAGCTGGTTCTTGATGTCGAGCACGGCGGCGCGCAGATCGTCTTCATTCGAAGCGGCAACGCCGTAGAACAGACCGCCGCCCTGCCCCGAGCCACCTTCCGTGAAGCCATATTGCACCCGGAACGCATCTGGGATGGGCCCGACATATTCCTCCAGCTTGTCCGCAATATCCTTTGACGAAATCCGACGCCGCTCATCCGTCGCAGCGAGACCCAGATAGCCTTCGATGCTGCGGCCTTCGGCAATCGTGCCCGGCTTGTCGATGATCGGACCTTCGATGCCGAAATCGGCCATCGCATTTTCATTCAGCCGCGCAATACCGGCATCGACCTGCCCGCGCGCCTGACTGACACGCTGGAAGGACGTGCCTTCAGGGAAGCGCGCATTTACGGAAATCATGTCGCCTTCGACCTCGGGAATAAAAGCGGTCGGGGCGATTCCGGAAATCAGCAGGGCAAACGCCATGCCGAGCATACCAAGGAAGAAGGCCAGCGTGGCATAACGCCAGCGGATCAGCATGGCGACGAAAGGCCGAAAATGGTTCTTGGCGAATGAGACCAGGCTTTCCGCGATTTTGTTCTGCAAACGCAGCAGCGCATTCGAACTGGGCTCCACATGCTTCATATGACGCAGGTGAGCCGGCAGAATGAAGAAGGCTTCGATCAGGGAGAACACCAGTACGGCCACAACGACGAGGCTGATCTGACTGAAAATCGCCTGGATCGGGCCACTCATGAACAGGAATGGCAGGAACATGATGATCGTCGTGACGACGGCGAAGAAAACCGGCTTGGCCACCATATAGGCCCCGCCGATCGCGGCGCGTTCGCCTTCAATGCCGTTCTCATTGTGCAAATGGATGGATTCCCCCACCACAATAGCGTCATCGACGACGATTCCGATCACCAGCAGGAAGGCGAACAGCGAAATCATGTTCAGCGTAATGCCGAGCGTCGGCGCAATCGCGATCGCGCCCATGAAAGCGGCGCCAATGCCGATCGTCACCCACAGGGCCACCATCGGACGCAGGAAAAGCGCCAGAATGATAAGAACGAGAATGAGCCCGGTCAGCGCATTGCCACCTATCAGCGACATCCGGCTGTCAAACATGGTCGAGCCATCGAACCAGATCCGGAAATTCAGATCAGGCGGAAGGCTGTCGCGCACATCCTGTTCGAATTGACGGATCGCTTCGCCGGACTCCGTAATGTTCATCTTATCCGGAGAGACGACCTGAAAAATCGCAGTCGTCTGGCCGTTGAAGCGGGCGTCGAAATCATCTTCGGCAAACCCGTCAATGACATTGGCAATATCACCGACACGAACCGTGCCACCCTGAGCCGTCTGCCGGACAATGATGTCTTCGAACTCATCTGCTGAGTTGGCCAGATTACGCGCCCGGAGTTGCAGATTCCCGGCAGTCGTTTCGACCGTTCCGGCAGACAGGTTGACGGATGCGCCGCTGATGGATTGCGCGACCTGACTGAAGGTCAGACCGTAACGCCGCAGCGCTTCCTCGCTGATTTCGATCGTGACCTGTTCATCCTGCTTGGAAATCTGGGATGTCAGCTGCAGGCCGGGAAGTTTGGAAAGCTCCTGTCGTAGCTGCGTGGCTTCGCGCTGCAGGGTCAGCCGGTCCATATCCCCGTAAAGCGCCAGATACATGATATCGGCGCGGGCATCCCAGCGGAAAACCTGCGGACGGAACGCATCGGGCGGCAGATTCTGAATGCCGTCGACGCGGGCTTTGACCTGGTCCAGCATCTTTTCATAATCGATGCCGATCTTGGTTCGGATATTGACGTTGGCGGAGCCTTCGCGCGCATTGCCTTCAATATAGTCGATACCGTCCAGGCCGTCGACGGCCTCTTCGATCCGCACCACGAGCTGCTGTTCGACGTCGCGCGGCGATGCCCCAGGCCAGGAGACGCTGACCGACATACCGTTGATCGTCGTCTGCGGAATGAATTCGCGCTGCAGATTGAGATAGCCGAAAATGCCCCCGACAACCATCAGGAACATTAAGAGGTTCGCCGCGACAGGATTACGGACGAAATAGGTGATTATACGGCGCATAGGCTCAATCTGCCTTTTCCTTGGACGAGGCGGGAGGCCTCTCTTGTAGCGCAATATCGATTATCAACAAATCACGCTTCTGTAATGTTGGCAGATCGCGTCCGGTACGACGCGGTCCGTCCTATTCGCTGGTACCGTCCGAATCCGTACTGCCATCTTCATCGTCGGCATCTGCATTCGGTTTCGCCTTGTAGCCCTCGCGCTGGCGCTGGCGCTTCATCCACTCTGGCTCTTCAGGCTCGACCAGAACGACCGACGGGTCGTTCACATCCAGAACCTTGAGAGGAATCGAAACACGCGACCGCTCCATGGGGGAAAGGACGACCAGTTCGCCCGCCTCCACGCCCGATGAGAGCACGGCGCGTTCCGGCGACGCATCGAGCACGGTCACGGTCCGGATTTCGGCACGGCCCTTATTGTTGACCGTGTAGATTTCGTCATCGACGCGTAAGCCGTCGCGCGGAATGACGATCGCATTTTCGAGGACGCGACCGTCGATCGATGCGTTGACGAACAATCCCGGGGCAATCGGCACACCGTTCTGCGAAGCTCCCGTGCCGTAAGGGTCGAACACTTCCGCAATCGCGAAGAGCGCACGTGATTGGGTATCGAATGTAGCCTCGGTCCGCATGATCCGGGCTTCCCAGACCTGCTCGACGCCGCCGATCACAGCCGTCAGCTCCACAAGAGGTGCCGATGCGCGGTTCTGGGCTACATAAGCGATCGGCAGATCGATCTTGGCCAAATCGGCATCCGTGAACGGCAATCTCACCTCGACAATATCCGTCGAGAATATCCGGCCCAATGTCGAACCTGGCGATACGAACTGACCGATGTCGGAGGATTTGGTCCGCACGCGTCCGTCGAAAGGTGCCGTCACGGATGTGCGCGTCAGCTGTAGCCGCGCATTGTCGAGATCAGCCTTGGCGGCTTGCAGCGAGGCTTCGGCCTGCTGGCGCTGCGGAACACGCAAGGCCAGCGGACTCGGTTCGCCACGGCCCAGATCTTCATAATCAGCCCGCGCAATGTCACCTTCCGCGACCTCGCGTGTCAGAACCTGTTCGGCCTGCGCTACATTCGCTTGTGCGCGCACAACCGCCACTTCATAATCGCTCGGGTCGATCCGGATGAGTGTTTCGCCGCGGCGGAAGATGCCGCCTTCGATGAAATTGGGTGAAACATAGACGATCTTGCCACCGACTTGCGGCACCAGATTAATTTCCGTCTGCGGGCGCGACTCGCCTTGCGTTTCGACCGTCAGCTGGACGGTCTGGCGCTTGGCCGAATCCGCCATGACAGCCAGCGGCGTAAACGGACGACGCTGTTCTTCCGGTTCGACGTTGGCCTTGATGATCGCGATCGACGCCAATGGGAACATCAGCAAAACCAGAATGGGCAACAGGATGGATTGAATGCGGCGACTATATCCGCGTCGCACTTTCGGGCGACTGAGCCGGACCGCCAGGACGATCGAAATCACACCGAGAATGAGGAACAGAAGGAACAGGAACAATTCCGGTCCCGGACGGCCACCCTCACCGGCGGCACGCGCACCGAACATCACCGCAGCAAGACCGAGAATGAGCCCGATCGGAACAATGACCAAGGGGGCCCGTGTGAGCCCCCGTGTCGGGTTACCGTCTGACTTGCCGCTATCGGAGGCATCGTTTCGACGATCCGGCGACCCTATCATGGTTGGACTCATGGCAATTCAATCCCCAAAAATTCGACGGGCGGTACGTTCTGCAATCCGTCAGGCGCAAGATAGCCTGATCCACCCAAGGCGACATGTAAGCGGACGCGGTTGGCAAGACGCTCGCCGCGCGCGGTAATAAGCTGACCTTCTGCATTCAGTCTACGGGTCTGAGCGTCCAGCAGTTGTAGAATTGTGGCGAGACCTTCCGTGTAGCGCAGCTCGAGCCGCTCTTCCGCGACGACGGCCTCATCCCGGGACACTTGCAATGCAGCTTCGCGTGCAGCCAGGCGCTGCTCGGCATCCAGCGCATTTTCGACTTCAAGATAAGCTGTCAGTACGGTCTCGGCATAAGTTTGTATCTGTGCGTCCAGCGCGGCTCTTTGCGCATCCACCTGCGCGCGCAGCTGCCCGCCCTGGAAGATCGGAGCCGTCAGGGACTCACTCAGGCTGAAGGCAATTGCCTTGAGATCGAAAATATCGCCGAAACTGTTGAGGGCCTGATCGCCGACACCGCCCGAAATGACCAGGCTGGGATAGAGTGCCTTCCGCGCCGCATCGACGTCCAGCCCTGCCGCGGCAATGCGGTTTTCAACCGCAATGATGTCAGGTCTCCGGGCCAGCATGTCTGCCGGTGTCCCGATCCCCGTCAGTGGTGGCAAGGCCGGAAGATCGTCCGGTAATTCGATATTGGCGTCAGGATATTGCCGCGCCAGCGTCTGGACCGAGCGTAGCGTGCTGTCGCGCAATTGCAGGCGAGACTGTCTCAGCGCTTGCGAACTGGCAATGGCCGAACGGGCGAGCCTGACATCGGAAGATCCGGTCAGACCGCTTTCGAATCGCCGCTGCGTCAGGCGCAGGGAGCGTTCCTGCGTGCGAATATCTTCTGCCGACAGATCGACGAGCAACCCCGCCTCAATGGCGTCGAACCATCCGGTCGCAAGCCGGCTGGTCACGGACAGTTCCAGCGCCGCAACATCGGCAGCAGCCGCTTCGACACCCTCGCCGTCGGCGGCTATCTGGTCGCGAATGCGGTTGACGACATCCACTTCCCAGCGCGAATTCAGACCGATATCGTAACTGGTCGAACCCGCATTGAAACCGACACCACCTTCACTACGCCGAATGGTCGAACTGGCGCTCAGGCTCGGATAGAGTCCGGAGCGCGTAACGCGCTTCCCGGCGATCACCTGATCGAGCTGCGCGAGGGTACGAAGGAGCGACGGGTTATCCTGACGAGCCTGTGCGACGAGTTGCGAGAGATTTTCGTCCTCGAAACTGTCCACCCAGTTGGTCGTTGGGAGACCGTCCGGCGCCGTGCCAGCCCAGTCCGTTCGAACGGGTATGGAAGCTTCCAGATCGACAACCGTCGGATCGACAGGATCAATGATGCTGGCGCACCCGCTCAGAGCGATGGTCGCAGCGGCAAGACCGAGCAGCCGCCGAGACCCCATGCCCCAGCCCGCACGTTGATGCGTGGCCTGCGTTTGTTTCGCCATCCCTGTGTGAGTCTGCCTCATCGGCTCCATCCCGGCTGTCTTTCGTCATTCATGAAAAGATCAGATAAATTTTCGAAAGTCAATGAAACATTATCGAAAAACGATAATTCTATTGGGCGTTGTGTTTAGCAGCCTTAATCCAGTCGAGAACTGCATGCGAGCCGGAATGGAGGATGTTGCGACAAGTTAAGGAAGCGCCGCAATTTCCTAGGCGGCACGCTTTCCAAACAATGAGTTTGCGGTTCGATCACTGGACCCGCGCCTTCTGCTGGTCCAGAAGAGTGTGTGGACTCGCAGCCGACACAGCACACGTCGCAGGACGCTATGCGCGGAACCGACATCATCGTCCTGTCGGCGCTGGCCTTTGTCGCGATCGCCGGATTGTCGGCCCTGTCGCGCATCCCGCTGGCCTACGGACTGCTGGCTTTAGGGGGATTTTGGGTCGCGACTCTGATCTTTCTGAAGCTCAGCCGCGCCTTCCGAACGCAGCGCATTGCAGAACCCGCTGGCCAAACGGATTTCCTGTCCGGAACGCGCTTTGCCGCCATGCTGACGGACGCCCTGCCGCAGGCCATTGCCGTGTTGGACAGAGATGGTCGCGTTCTGCACGCCAATCCGATGGCTCAATCGCTGGTCGGGATCGATCTTCCCGGTCGGCCCTTGAGTGTCTATGTCCGCGATTCGGGCATTACCGACCGGCTGGCAACGGCACTGGCGGGCTATACACCGGAGCCGCTGATGGTGCACCGTGAGGTTCCGACGGAGAGCTATATTTCGCTGTTGTTTTCAGCCGTGACCCCGGCGGACGACGGATCTGGCCGGATGATCGTTCTGGTGGTGATGAACGATGTAACGGAGCTGGTCCTCGGCGGCCAGCGCCGGGCCGATTTCCTGGCCAATGCCAGCCACGAATTGAAGACACCGCTGGCATCCATGCTAGGCTATATCGAAACGTTGCGTGGTCACGCACGGGACGATCCGGAAGCGCAGCAGCGTTTTCTCGCCATCATGGAGCAGCAGGCACAGCGCATGCAGCGTCTGATCAACGACCTGCTTTCCCTGCGCCGGATCGAGCAGTCGGAACATATCGCACCGACAGAGACCGCCGATCTGGACCTGTCGATCCGCGCGGCCATCGAGTCGGTCGCGCCTTTGGCCGAAGCACGCAATGTGAAGCTGAAATACAAGAAGAAGAAACGCGCCATCGCCCCGGGGCATCAGGACGAAACCATCCAGCTCTGCCTCAACCTGATCGAGAACGCGACCAAGCTCTCGCCAGATGGCAGCACGGTTCACATCACGCTCAGCGCGTTCGATCAGTGGAAACCCGGCATTCCTTTTGCCGACGGGCGCTTGCCGGACAGTGCCATGACGCGTGAAATCAACCCCGCGCCGACCAGTCCTCTGCCGATCTACACGATCACCATTTCCGACACAGGTCCCGGTTTTTCGCGCGAGCATCTGCCGCGCATCGGCGAGCGGTTCTACCGCGTCGCCGGTGATCTTTCATCCAAGGAAAAGGGAACCGGGCTGGGGCTGGCAATCGTCAAGCATATTGCCCGTCGTCATCGCGCCGGCCTCTATGTTCGCAGTGAACCCGGAACCGGCACGGAATTCTGTATCATCTACACGAAAAGCAGCGATGTTTCCGAGCCACCCCAGATGAGCGATGCCAACATCGCATCAACCTCCGGCTAGAGTTTTCACCCGACCCCGTCGGATCGATGTGCGATCATAATCGAGGCGTCACTTTTCCGTCGCGAACTTGTCACACAGTGATTCCATAGGCTAATCTTCGAAGAATCAGGGTTCTTCGTTTTCCTACAAACGCCCTGTCCGGAAACCGTTCGCATGAACAGCTTGGCCGATCACATTGTCAGCGGATATGACAGCGACCTCAACGAGCTGACCGCTAGCCTGTCCGACCTTGGCAGCCTGTCCGAAAGTATGGTCGCGGACTCCGTTCAGGCGTTGAAAATGCGGGACGAAACGATCGCCCGGTCCGTTATCGAGCGTGATCACCGGGCTAATGCGATGCAAGCCAAGATCGACGCCGATGCGATGCGTATCCTGGCGCTCAGAAATCCCATGGCGACCGATCTGCGGCGTACCATCGGGGCGATCCGCGTCGCCACGGATCTGGAGCGGATCGGCGACCTGGCCGAAGGCATTGCGAAACGCGCTATCAATCTGAACGATCACGCACGACTGGACCAGGCAGATAGCGTTGCCATGATGGGGCGCCAGGTCAAGGCGCAGCTCTCGGCCGCGCTCGACGCTCTGCTGCGCGATGACATGCGCACGGCCATGCAGGTCTGGATGGCCGACACCGACATTGACGACATGTATAATGCCATCCTGCGTGACCTGCTGACATCCATGACGGCTGATCCCGGCATGATCAACGGGGCGACGGCCATGCTCTTCGCGGCCAAGAACCTCGAACGGATCGGCGATCATACGTCCAATCTCTGCGAAGTGATCTATTTTACCGGGCGCGGCACGCAACTGATCGACGATGATGCCGTTCAGGCCGTCCTGCAAAGGCCGGATCGGTCATAAATGGCGTCGAATGACGAAGGATTGTCATCATGAAACCCTATGTTCTGATTGTCGAAGACGAAGACGCGCTGGCCACGCTGCTGGAATATAATTTCGGCAAGGAAGGCTTCGAGACCTCGCTGGCATCCGACGGTGAGGAAGCACTGCTGCTTGCCTCTGAGCGCACGCCCGACCTGATCATTCTCGACTGGATGCTGCCGAAACTCTCCGGAGTCGAAGTTTGCCGCCGTCTCCGTCGCCGCAAGGAAACGTCCAAAACGCCCGTCATCATGCTGACAGCCCGCAGCGACGAAACGGACCGGATCACTGGCCTGGATTTTGGGGCCGACGATTACATGATCAAGCCGTTTTCCATGCCCGAACTGTTTGCGCGCACGCGCGCCCTGATGCGGCGCGCCAAGCCGAGCCTGCTCGAAGACGTGATCCGGGTCGGCGATATCGAAGTCGACAGTCAGGCCTTTCGCGTGAAACGCGATGGCGAACTGATCCATCTGGGCCCGACGGAATTCCGCCTGCTCGATCATTTCGCGCGTCACCCCGGCCGGGTCTTTTCACGCGAGCAATTGCTCGATGCCGTCTGGGGTCGTGACGTCTATGTCGAAGCGCGCACCGTCGATGTTCATATCGGTCGCTTACGCAAGGCTCTCAAAAAATCCGGCAAGCCCGATCCGATTCGGACGGTCCGCAGCGCCGGTTACGCGTTCGAAGCGATCGAGTAGCCCACGCATAAACATAAGCTAACCCAAACGGGTAAATTACGCTTCGTCCCTAGCGCTCCTCTGCAAACTCCCATACCCCCGGCAGCGCACCCCTGCATCAATCCGTCAGCCGGGGCGCAAGGGATAGGGATATGGGGATTTTCGAAGATATCTGGCAGTACATGCCGCACGGTATGTGCTTGCTGTGGAAGCCGTGGCTGGTCCTGCTCTGGGCCGGATCCGACACGCTCATCTTTCTATCCTATTTCGCGATTCCGCTGGCCTTGCTCCGCGTTTTGCGGGGGCGCAGCGAAGTACCGCATCGGGGTCTCGTACTTCTGTTTGCGTCGTTCATATTACTTTGCGGCGTGACGCATGTCCTATCTATCGTGACGCTATGGTATCCGATCTATCCGATCGTCGGTTTCGTCAAATTGGCGACGGGGATTGTGTCCATGACTACAGCCATCGTCCTGTTCCGTCTCAGCCCGACCCTGATCGCCTTGCCGTCGCTCAATGACTTCAAGACCGCCAATGATCAGCTTCGAGCCGAAGTCACAGCCCATGAGAACACGCTGGCCTCTCTGCGTGAGGTTAGAGACCAGCTGGAAATCAAGGTCGAGGAACGCACTGCGGAGCTGATGGAGAGCAAGAGCAGAGCCGAAATTCTCGCCCGCGAGGCGGTTCACAGAAGCAGCAATCTTCTTGCCATCGTGTCGTCCCTGACACAGCAGAGCGCCCGCGGAACGGAGCGAACCGAAGAGTTCATCGATGTTCTGCTTGGCCGTTTGCAGGCACTGGCGACTGCAAACTCCACAGTGCTCGGGAGCGGCGATCAGACGACGGGAAAACTCGAAGATGTGATCAGACAGCAATTGGAGCCGGCCCTGCTCGTCTTTGCCGACCGCATCCACATTGAGGGGACCCCGGTCCGGGTCAGTTCGGACGCCGCGCAGCAGATTAATCTGGCCATCCATGAACTCGCGACCAATGCGCAGAAATATAATCTGCCGAACTCGGACAGCACGCAGGTCAGGATCAACTGGTCAGTGACAGATGAAGAGGTATTGGAATTTTGCTGGCACGAGGACCTTTCAGGCGAGGCCATCAAGCGTCTGAAAAACAGCACGCGCGAGGGGTTTGGAACGAAGCTACTGACGCGCCTCGTTCCCGCAACGCTGAAAGGCACGGCCCGGCAGGAGATTACGGCGCAGGGCCTGAGCTATTGTCTGACAATTCCGCTCATGTCGCTTCTGCCTGAACAGGCCATGGCGTGAGCGTCACAGTCGTCATGCCCTAGCTGGCGCGGCGCTGCTCCCGTTCGGCCTGTTGCGCCATACGGCGCGCACGGACGCGTTCGAAGCTATCCAGCGCATCCAGTTCCTGGCGAAGATCGCCCGAGAGATTGGACGTCTGATCGATGATATCGTCAAGCGAGCGCCGCAGATTGCCTTTCCGGGCGATGACCGACTGCGCGTAGCTGCCATAGGCGACATAGCCGTCGCGCTGCTCGTTGGCATCGACTTCGTCTTCCGGGACACTGTCCGAGAGTTTGCGCATCTGACGTTCCAGATCTTCGCGTGTCGCTTCCAGAACGCCGATCCGTTTTTGCAGTTCCGCGATCCGGAACCGCGTTCGTTGAACCTGTTTGTCCGATAGCTGTGCCATATTGTCTCTCCAAACACCTGAATTGCCCGTATGTTCGGGCTTGATTGAAAGCTGACATATCAAGGCAGGCTTTCGACCCGGTGAAGAAACGGGGTTAAGCCATTTCAACCATGATTTTTGCGGGATGCTGGACGATCGAGCGCCTCGCGCAAAAGTCGTAACGCAATCGGGTCAACTTACTGAACATGAAACGGCGTTAACGGCGTTAACGGTTGGTTTACGGGATTCCCTTAGCGCTGAAGCTCCATTAACCATGCTCCAGTGGGAGCGGGTTAGACGAATCGCCTTTGGGAGGGGTTGGAAATGCGAGTTCTTCTTATCGAAGACGATATGGCCACGGCACAGGGTATCGAATTGATGCTCAAGTCCGAAGGCTTCAATGTTTACACAACCGATCTCGGCGAAGAGGGGGTCGATCTCGGCAAACTCTACGATTACGACATCATCCTGCTGGACCTGAACCTGCCGGACATGCCGGGCTTCGAAGTGCTCAAGACGCTGCGCCTGGCAAAGGTCCAGACGCCCATTTTCATTCTCTCCGGCACGAATGATATCGAAACCAAGGTCCGTGGCCTCGGCACTGGTGCCGACGACTATATGACGAAGCCGTTCCATAAGGACGAGCTGGTGGCGCGCATCCATGCTGTCGTCCGTCGCTCCAAAGGTCACAGCCAGTCCATCATCACGACCGGCGACATCAAGGTGAACCTCGACGCCAAGACCGTCGAAGTCGGCGATCACCGCGTCCACCTGACCGGCAAGGAATACCAGATGCTGGAGCTGCTCTCCCTGCGTAAAGGCACGACGCTCACCAAGGAAATGTTCCTCAACCATCTCTATGGCGGCATGGACGAGCCGGAACTGAAGATCATCGACGTCTTTATCTGCAAGCTGCGCAAGAAACTCGCCGCTGCTACGCAAGGCGAACACTATATCGAGACCGTCTGGGGCCGTGGCTATGTGCTGCGAGATCCTGCCAAAGACAAAATGAGCGCCTAAAGCGCCCCCCTCTCCCACGTCGCCACACATCGACGCAAAGACCCTGCCCTTTAGGCAGGGTTTTTTGTTGCCAGTTTCTCACTTGTGACATTATCCCGACGACATAAGGGAGACGAAAAGGGGAACGACGCGTGACTTATCTCGAACAGAACGACGCCATGGGGCGACATATCTTTCCGGATCTGGTGCGAGCCTTCGCCCTGTTCGGGATCGTCATGGTCAATGTCGCTTTCTTCGCCTGGCCCGGACCTGACACCTACAGCTATGGCGGCGATTACAGCGCACTCGACAAGGCAGCCATCTTCACGGTCGACTCGCTGTTCTTGATGAAGTCATACACGTTGTTCTCCGCCATGTTCGGCGCAGGCCTGGCCTATCAAATGATGTCGGCGCAGCGTCGCGGCGTCGCCTTTGCGCCCCGCTATTTCCGGCGCATGCTCGGCCTGCTACTGATCGGCATCGCGCATGTCGCCTTTGCTTTCGTCGGTGATATTCTGATCGTCTATGCCGTCATTGGCTGCCTGCTGTTTCTGTTCCGCAATCTGTCGGTCAAGGCGCTGAGGCGGTGGGGCTATGCCTTCCTGATCCTGCAAGCCGTAATTATTGGTCTGATGGCAGGCGCGTTCGGGGCCATGGAAGCCTTCGATCCGGCGTCGACGGAAGTCGTCATGTCAGAAATGCGCGCTGAAATGGAGGCGTCAGCGTCTGTTTATGCCAATGGCTCCTTCGCCGAGGTCATAGCCCAACGGCTGACAGAATATATTCAATATGCACTCTTCATCATCCCTCTTCAGGGGGTCGGCGTTATCGCCTTCTTCCTCTTCGGGCTGGCCGGCGTGAAATCCGGTGTGCTTCAGAATCCCGATGCTCCGCTCTGGTCCAAGGCGCGTCGTATCTATTTCCCGATCGGACTGATTATCAGCATGATCGGTGCCTGGCTTCTGGTGACGAGCCAGGGCGCGATCACGGGCCGAGGTCTGTTAGGGACATTCATCATTTTTCTCGGATCTCCCTTCTCGACGCTGGGCTATCTCGGCTGGATCGCAAAATGGTCCATGGGCGCGATGACGCCTTTGAAAGAATTCATGGCCCGCGCAGGTACGTCAACGCTGACCGCCTATCTGATGCAGTCGCTGATCCTGTCCGTCATCTTCAGCGGTTACGGGCTGGGACTGTTCGGCACGGTCGGCGCGGCAGGCTGCGTTGCCATCGGCTTCGCCACTGGCCTTGTCACGCTCAGCTTTTCCAGCCTGTGGCGAACGCGTTTCGAACGCGGACCCGTGGAATCCCTCCTCCGGTCCTGGACTTATCTCAGCGCGGGCCGCTAGCCGATCCACCCTTTCTTCCATTCCCCGGCTGTGGCAGGGGAACAAAGATGGAACCTGTTATTGTCGCTGGCGATATTGCCCTGACCGTCGTCGAACTGGTCGGCGCTGTCGCGCTCTTGTTGCTCGGACTGTGGCTGGGCTCATTCCTGCGCCGCAATGACGGTCAGACGCATGCAGAACTGATGGCCATGCGCGGTCAGCAGGCGGAGCTGCAGGGGCGTCTGGCCCAGCTGTCCGATGAGCAAGCGCAGCGCGGCGATCTGTTCCAGAAGCGACTTGATGACCGCCTCGCCGCCATGTCGGAGCGGGTCGGACAGTCGATCACCGAACAGACCGAAAAATCTGCTGAACAGCTCAAACGCCTCGATACGCGTCTGGAAGTCATCGACCGGGCGCAGGCCAATATCAAGGAACTGGCGGGTGAAGTCTCCGGCTTGCAATCCATCCTGTCCAACAAGCAGGCGCGCGGCGCCTTTGGTGAAAAGCAGATGCAGTCCCTGATTGAACAGTTTTTGCCGCCGCGCACATATTCCTTTCAGCAGACGCTCTCCAATGCGGCCCGCGTCGACGCGCTGATCCACCTTCCCGGCGATCATCTGGATGTCGCCGTCGACAGCAAGTTCCCGCTCGAAGCCTGGCAGCGACTGATGCAGAGTGAAGAAGGCGAGGACGTGATCAAGGCGCGTCGACTATTTGCCGATGACTGCAAGCGCCACATCCGCGATATTGCGGACAAATATCTGTTGCCGGGCGAAACCCACGAGATCGCGCTGATGTTCCTGCCGAGCGAGGCCATTTATGCCGAACTGCATGCGCGTTTTCCGAAGGTTGTCGAACGTGGCTTTACCGACCGTGTGATGATCGTCTCGCCCACCACTTTCATGGCCACGCTGCATACGATGAACGCGGTCTTGCGTGACGCGGCCATGCGTGAACAGGCCACGGTCATTCTGGACGAAGTCGGCAAAATCGCCACCGACGTGCAGCGACTGGACGCAAGGATCGCGAAACTGCAATCCCATTATGATGGCGGTCTGGAAATGATGCGTCAGGCCCGCATCAGCACTGAAAAAATTACGCGCCGCGCTGACCGCATCGAGGCTCTGGATCTGGACGATGATATCGAAACCCTGCCGGTCGATCCGCCGCAGCAAGCGGGTCTGAGCTCGTGATCCACTATGCAGACCGACTGTTCCGCGCGATCGTGACCAAAGGGGATGGGGATGTCGGCGGCGATACGCTGTTTCGGTATGATCAGCGCGGGTCTGTGCTGATGGGCAGCTATAGCGGCGGAGACATTGACTACGGGTCGCTGGTCGGGTCGGTCCGTGCGGATGGCTCGCTCTATTTTCTCTATCACCACATAACCAAATCCGGGCTTTTACGGTCCGGACTATGCGAAAGTCGGCCCGAAATTCTGCCCTCCGGGAAGATCAGACTTCATGAGCAGTGGCAATGGACATCCGGGCTCGGTGTCGGCGACCGCGGCACAAGCATTCTCGAAGAAATCTAACTCTCGCCACGCCGGAGATATTTCGGGCTGATCCAGCCATGGGTGATGGCATGCGCAGCAATATCCGCGCCCGTCTTCAGAACGATCAGCAGCGTCAAGGTCACGAGTTCCTCCGCCGAGCGCTGCAAAAATCCCGCCAAAAATAATGGTCACATGCATCACCACGACGCGGATATAGGGCTTGAACATCTGCTCGTTGACTAGGGCCGTCCTATATTCCGCCTTGCCGAACCAGTTGACTACCAGGGAAAAAGCATGGCTGAACGTCAGACCGGCCAAGGCGATCAGCAGATCGCGACCGATTGGCGGGAAATCGAAGAAGCCTTGCAGGAACATGTAATGACCAAAATTGAACATACCGTAATGGACGCAGAAGAAGGCCGTCAAAAACAGATTGCCCACCAGACTGACCCATAACCGCGTGCCGGACCGCCCGCCTGCACTCGTCAGCAGTTTGGGGATATTGAAGACGCCGATGACGATCGTCTCCAGCCAGTAGAGCAGCATCAGAAAACCGACATCCCAGCCAAACAGGATCGCCCCGACGAGCGGAACAATGTTGACCAGAATGAGAAACAGGACGGACGGTCGCGTCATGATAGAGCGCCAACCGAGCCCGGTATACATGCGGTCATCAGTCCAATTTTCAGGTCGCGTGTCAGTTTCGGTCACGGTGCCTCCCCCCTTTGACCTAACCTATTCCGCCTGATCATGATCGTGACAATGACCGTAAGTCTTAGAGCTCTCTCCGGCTCTTCATCGCGGCGTTGATCGTCCCGTCGTCGAGATAGTCGAGCTCCCCGCCGATCGGGACGCCATGCGCCAGACGACTGACCGTGACGCCCGTCGCTTCGAGATGTTCGGTGATGTAGTGCGCGGTGGTCTGCCCATCGACGGTCGCATTCATGGCCAGAATGACTTCATCGACGGCGCCCCCACTCGCTCGCCCGATCAGCGACGCGATATTCAGGTCTTCGGGCCGGATGCCGTCCAGTGCCGACAGCGTTCCGCCCAGCACATGATAGGTTCCCCGATAGGCCCCGGCCCGTTCCATGGCCCAGAGATCCGACACATCCTGAACCACGCAAATGGAGCGCCTGTCGCGCCCCGGCGCCGTGCAGATATGACAGGGATTGGACGAGTCAACATTTGCGCACACTGAGCAGGTCGAGATTCGTTCCGCCGCCTGCGTCATGGCGGCGGCAAGCGGCGTCATTAACCGGTCGGGTGCTTTCAGAAGGTGCAGCGCCGCCCGCCGCGCCGAGCGCGGCCCCAGTCCAGGCAGCCGCGCCAGAAGCGTGATCAGGCGGTCGATTTCCGGAGAGACAGACGGACCAGCCATGACGGAACCTCAGATAGACGGGTCGGCGAAACTGCCCGATCCGGTGGGTTGCCGTTGCAAGGATTCGGACCGCTTGCGCAAGCTGGTTTGCGGATGGAAGAACGAAGGCGTGGGGCTCTAAATCAGACAAAACGCCTTGATAAGATTGTAAATATCAAACAAATTCTGATAGTTAAACCAAAAACCTAATTCGTCCGAACTAGCGCAGTCACCCTTGCGAGATTAAAACGGCATCTTCATGCCGGGGGGTAACGGAATGTCGCCCATGGCGGATTTCATCGTATCTGCCGCAGCCTGATCCAGTTTCACTTTCGCATCCTGATAAGCCGCAATGATCAGGTCCTCGAGCATTTCCCTGTCTTCGGCCCCGCCCAGCAATGACGGATCAAGCGTCAGCGCTTTCATATTGCCGCCCCCGACCAGCGTGACACTGACCAAGCCACCACCAGCGCGACCGGTCGCTTCCGTATCGGCGACTTGGGCCTGTGCGGCCTCCATCTTGGCCTGCATTTCCTTTGCCTGTTTCATCAGGCCCATCAGGTCTTTCATTCGTTTTCTCCGCTCTTGAAGTCTGCAGCGATCACATTGGGAGCCCGGTCCCTGATCTCAAGCAGCTTGGCACCTTTTAGCAGCGGATGATCGAAAGCGGGATGCGCGCGGTCCGCCTGCATCTGCGCCGCCTTGGCGGAGCGGCGCTGGTCTGCCAGCGGTGGCTCACCGGGTTGATCGACCGGGCTGACCAGCCATTGCTGACCCGTCAGTTCCTGCAGCGATCGCACCATCCGCCCGACCAGCGCATTATGGCGTGGCTCGGTAATATGGATTTCCGCCTGCCCCTCCGTAAAGCTGACGACGCTGACATAACGTTCCAGATCCGACCGCAGACGCAGATCGTCAATCTGCTCGACATAAGTCTTGAAACTGTCCAGCCGCATGGTTGGCGCAGCCGGCGTTACGGGTTTGGGTGGCGTCATTGCGACGGCCTGAGCCGTTTGCGTCGTCGAACCCGATGCGGATGGCTGAGTTGACGCCGGGGCCGGATCATCATTGAGCGGCGCGGTCGGTGCGTCCGACGGCGGTGTGAGCGTCGGCAATCCCGCGCCGCCCTCGCTCTCCATCTTCTGCGCTTCGCGGATGATCTGCGCGGCCAGTTCGGGTGGCGGCATCTGCCCTGCCAGAGACAGCTTTAACAATGCCATTTCGGCTGCGGCCAGCGGCACGGGGGCCTGCCGGACCTCCGCATGGGATCCCATCAGGATCTGCCAGGCCCGGGTCAGCTGGCCCGTGCTGAAACGCTCGCCGAGATGACGTAACCGTTCCACTTGATCCGGCGCGAAATCGAAAGCGGCATCACTGCCCAGCGTCTGCGCTCGGGACACTTCATGACAGATATCCAGCAGGTCCCCCATCACGACATCCGGGGCCGCCCCGTCATCATATTGCGCCCGCATGGCGTTCAGCGCCGCTTTCGCATCGCCGCTCATCGCATGCTCGAACAGATCGATCAGCCGAACCCGGTCGGCCAAGCCGAGCATGGTCCGGACCTGTTCCGCGGTGACTTCATCGCCGGACAGCCCGCTTTGCACGATCGCCTGGTCGAGCAGGGACAGCCCGTCACGGACCGAGCCCTCGGCAGCGCGCGCGATCAACGACAATCCGTCGTCTGACACGGCGATGCCCTCCTGCCCGGCAATCCCTTTCAGATGCTGGGCGAGGACATCGCCCTCGACGCGGCGTAAGTCGAACCGCTGGCAGCGCGACAGCACCGTAATCGGCACTTTGCGGATTTCGGTCGTGGCGAAGATGAACTTGGCATGGTCCGGCGGCTCTTCCAGCGTCTTCAGCAGGGCGTTGAACGCGCCCGCGCTGAGCATGTGGACCTCGTCGATGATATAGACCTTGTAGCGCGCATCCGCAGGCGCATAGCGCACCCCGTCCAGCAGCTCGCGCATATTGTCCACGCCGGTGCGCGAAGCCGCGTCCATTTCCAGCACGTCCATATGGGTCGACGCCATGATGGCTTCGCAGTGGCGGCCCGGCGTGGCCAGATCCACGGACGGGCTGTCGATTGCATCCGTCTGATAGTTCAGAGCGCGCGCCAGCAGGCGCGCTGTCGTCGTCTTGCCGATGCCGCGCACGCCGGTCAGCATGAAGGCATGGGCGATGCGACCCGTCTCGAACGCATTTTTCAGCGTCGTGACCATCGCATCCTGCCCGATCATATCCTCGAAGGTCGAGGGACGGTATTTCCGGGCAAGAACCTGATAGGTCTGGTTTGTCGCGCTGTCAGACATCCCTATGCGTATAGGCAGGGCGGACAGTGTTGGAAAGCGCAGGATGTCGGTTGCGCACAAGCAGGCCACAGCGCAAGAGACCAACATGGCGACCGCCCGGCACGACTATCGTTTCAGACCCGAACCTCTCTGGGAAAACGGTCGGTTCGTTCCGCCAACCATCGTTCCGATCGAGACAGCGGTGTCCGACTGGGACTGGATCGACTGGCTACGCTATATGCGCGAGTCCAGCCGCAACCCCTTGCATGGCGTCACGCATATGGCCCTCACGGAATTCGATGAAATTGCCACCGGAATGGGCGCGATCTTCTTCACGCCGACCCGACCGGAAACAGTCCGCGAAGCCTTTGTCGAGAAGTCCGGCAGTCTGCGCCATTCGAAAATACGCAATGCCATTCTGAAGCCGGCCTTGCGGGAGGGTCTGCTGACAGCCGAAGGCGAACGCTGGCGACAGGACCGCCGCGCACTCGCGCCGCTTTTCACCCCGCGCCATGTGAATGGCTATGCAGACGGCATCCGTAACTCCGCCGGGCCACATATTGCGCGGCTGCTCGAGACCGACACGATCGATTTCGGAGCGGCCATGGTCGATCTGACCTATCAGGTTCTCAGCGACGTGATGTTTTCCGGCGAGCTGGATGGCGGTCGCACCGCCAATCTGCGCGAAATCGACCGTTTTCTCTCCAGTATGGGACGCCCGGACCCGCTTGATTTCACACGATTGCCGGAATGGATACCTCGCCCGACTCGAATTGGACGGATGGGCATCGTCAAACGGATGCGCCGGCAGGTTCGCGAGCTGGCAGAAAGCCGATTGACGCGCATCGCAGACGGAGCGGCAGTGCCGGATGATCTGCTCAGCCTGATTTTGAGCATCAAGGGCGATGACGACAGGCCCTTCACAATGGAACAGATCGAAGATCAGATGATCACCTTCATCGCGGCCGGTCACGAAACGACCAGCCGCGCGCTGACCTTTCTGTTCTATCTGCTGTCCCAGGACGATGCGGCACGCACACGCCTGGAAACGGAATGCGACGCGCTGGATATTACCCGCCCTGCGATCGAATGGGCAGCCGCCCTGCCCTTCACCTATGCCTGTTTCGAAGAAGCCATGCGCCTCTACCCGCCTGCGCCGTTTCTATCGCGCGAATTGAAGCAGCCGGAGACGCTGGGGGAGCATGATCTGCCCACAGGGTCGGTCGTCTTCGGCAGCCTCTGGGCTTTGCATCGCCACCGGGCCCTCTGGGATCAGCCGGATGCGTTCGTGCCGGAACGGTTTCTGCCGGACGTGCGGGATCGTATTGGACGGTTTCAATATCTGCCCTTCGGACTCGGTCCCCATATCTGTATCGGCGCGCGCTTCGCGCAGCTGGAAGCCATCGTTCTGACGGCACTGATCGCGCGGCAGTTCCGCCTTACCTTGATTGGCGATCACCCCTGGCCCATCGCGCGCGTCACCATACGCCCGGAAAAGCCACTCATGATGCAGATCGAGCGACGCAGTCAGGGATGAGTTGGAAGCATCTAGCGCTGCTCAGTTCGCATACGCTCACGGCTTGCCGCTATTTTATATGTCTCGGAAACAAAATTACCCGCCAGAGGCGGGTAACACGGCAAGAGTGGAAGACCGGGATCCGACCCGCGAGCGAATCGTTACGGCTGCTTCGTTCCCGACCTGACCGGGTTGGCGACAGCCCACGTCCGGGCCGATCTTCCGATCGCATTTATGGCGAGATGCTTTTATGCTGACAAGATCGATGCGCACAAAAAAGCCCGCCATCCCCGAAGGAAGGCGGGCCCGAAATCGTCAGTCGCGACGCTTTAGAATTTGCGGATGAACGAGAGAGACCAGAGGTCGCCATCTGCATCCAGATTGGCCGTGCCCGTATTGACGTCCAGATAGGTATATTCCGCCCGGATACCGTTCAGATTGCCGGCACCGAAGTTGAACTGCGCACCGACACCTGCGGCGAAGCCGTCAATATCTTCCGAGATGCTGATGTTTCCGACGGACCCCTCAACCTCACCGAAATAATAACCGACGCGCCCGATCAGCTCGAATTGCTCGGAAGCCGGAATACGGCCCGTCAGGAAACCGGACAGGTAGTAATCGACACCAGCCTCGGCATTGACGCCGGCAATGGTTTCTTCCTGATCGATGATCCCGAAACCGCCCTGGGCTTCAACACCGAAAAACTCGTTGAAATTATAGCCCGCCTTACCGGAGAGGTTGTAGCTGTCGAACTCTACGGCATCGACGCCGACGCCGACATAGGCCTGACCGTCCTGGGCCATTGCGGTTCCGCCGATCATGGCGATTGCTGCTGCAGCAGCCGTAATTTTTGCGAACTTCATCTCAGTACGCTCCATATTTGTGTGATGTGCGGGGGTGCACTTGAGCGCTAAATGGCCCCCGCCCACGAAAGTTCCACCCCCTCACATGATGTTACATTATGCGTGTGGCGCAGTTACAACAGTTTGTTATCATTGGATTAAATTCAATTAATTGCCAGACGTTGCGCAACCCATTACGGCGCTGTCATGGACAATGACTTCATGCCCGACTGCCCCATCCCGTTTGCCGGATCGCAGGTCGATTTTGCGGAACTGCATCGCTCTGAGGCAAAGCTTGCCGAACTGCAGGCGGAGAGTCGGGCAAGCACAATCCTACTGCATAAAGGTCAGGTTGCGAGCGACGGACCGCAGCTCTTACGCGCCGCACCAGCGCAGGTGGCAGCCTTGCCGCTCTATGATCCCGGCCTGATCTTTCTCGGGTTTGAAGGCGACGGCGACCCGGTCTTTGCCGCTTCGCTCAGGGATGACAGCCTGCTGCCTCCGGACGCGCTGATCGATCTCCGCCTGCAGGGACACAGGCTAGCCGCCGATGCTCTGGCACTGGCCGGGCGGGCGCGCTCCATCTTCGACTGGCACCGGACGCATCCGTTTTGCGCCCAATGCGGACAGGCAACAGTTTCTTCCGAAGGCGGCGCGAAACGCGTCTGCGGGGCGTGCGAGACGGAACATTTCCCCCGCGTCAATCCCGTCGTGATTTTCCTGATCGAGCATGAGGACAGCGTTCTTCTCGGTCGCGGTCATGGATGGCCGCCGGGCTTTTACTCCGCACTGGCGGGTTTCGTCTCGCCCGGGGAAACGATCGAGGAAGCAGCCAGTCGCGAAGGTCTTGAGGAAGTCGGCGCGGTCCTGTCCGGCCACCGCTATCTGTTCTGCCAACCCTGGCCGTTTCCCTCACAACTGATGATCGGCCTTGTCAGCCAGGCGCGCGACAAACGTGTCACGATCGACAAGAAGGAATTGGAAGACGCCCGCTGGTTCAGCCGCGCCGATGTTTCTGCCGTATTCAGCAAGACGGGGGAGGCCTTCATGCGACCGCCGCGAACCACGATCGCGCATCAACTGCTGAAAGCCTGGCTCGGCAGCGCGTCAGGCTGAATCGAATCACTCGTTCAGAAGGGCGGGCCAATGGCGGTCGCTCTGTTCGATAAACTCATCGCGAAGCGCGTCCCAGCGCTTCTTCACACGCTTGGAATAGTTGAGATAGAGCTTGCCGTCTTCGACATGCCAATAATCCGCTTTGCCGGGGGCGAGCTTTTGCTTGGCCACAGCCCATGCGCAATACCCGCCATATTGCGGCACGAATGCATCCGGGTTCATCAGAAACAGATCCATATTGGCCTGCGTGTCGAACCGCCAGTCGGCGTCCTTATAGACCGTCACATAGCGTTCGCGACCTTTCACCGGCTTGCCGGCGTGAAAACTGACGACATCATACCCATCGACCGCCAGATTATTGCGCCACGAGGTATAGATTTCCGACTTTTGCGCCGCCGCCGTCATGGGAGTCAGCCAGCAGAACAGGGCAGCAATCACAGCAATCGGAAAGGCTTTCATGGATCTTGTCTGCCCGGCTTTGCGACGTGCGGCAAGTCGGGCCGTTTCACGATTGCGCCCGAATGCCGTCAGCCGGATATGTCCCGAGATGGCGAACATCTTCTGTAAAAAAGTCCAGTTCTTCCAGCGCATGGCGCATGGCGTCACTGTCAGGGTGCCCTTCCACGTCGACATAGAATTGTGCCGCCGTGAAACCGCCGCCAATCATGTAGCTTTCCAGTTTCGTCAGATTGAGCCCATTCGACGCAAATCCACCAAGCGCCTTGTAGAGCGCGCTCGGCACGGATCGGGTGCGGAAAACGAAGGACGATACAACCGGTCCACCATCCATATCCGGAATATGCGGCGTTCGCGACAAAACGATAAAGCGCGTCGTATTCGAGCCCGAAATCTTCGATATCCTCGGCCAGTATCTGCAGGCCATACACTTCGGCGGCAACTCGGCTCGCCACTGCGGCGATCTGTCGATCGCCGCGTTCGGCGACCTTGCGGGCAGCAGCAGCCGTATCAACATCCGCAATCGCGGCAATGCCCAGTCCCGTCAGCCGATCCCTGACCTGTCCAAGCGCCATGGGGTGAGACCGCGCGGTCGTGATGTCGCTCAGGCTGACCCCCGGCAGAGCAAGCAGTTGATGATGGATCGGCTGATAGCGCTCCGCGATGATGGATAGACCGCCCTCGGGCAGCAGATGATAGATATCGCTGACGCGACCGGCCACCGTGTTCTCGACAGGGATCATGGCCAGATCAGCCTCACCGCTCCGCACCCTAGCAAAGGCTTCGCTGAAACTCTGACACGCCCAAGGCTCCATATCCGGGAAATGCTCCCGGCAGGCGAGATGCGAATAAGCCCCGGCCTCTCCTTGATAAACAATGCGTGCAGTCATGCGAACGGCCCTCTGATACAGCGAAACTGTGAATAGAGCGGTTGCGACCCTGTGCCGCAAGGCCTTTTCCAATTGCGATGAGTGCCTAAATCCGTATTAGACCACCCATACGGAGCCCGCAGACGGCATTGTCGTGGGCCAGGGACAAAACAGGGAATCCGACAGTCATGGATCCGCTTGGCAATAACAAGATTTTCGCTGCCATTCTTGCAGCTGCACTCGTCTTCATGGGGATCCGCATGTTGCCGGAAATCTTCATGCATCATGACGCACCGAAGGTTCCGGCCTATATTGTTGGCGAGCTGGAAACGTCAGGCGAAGAAGAAGAGGTCGAACTCCCCTTCCCGCAGCCCGAATGGGTCGCGGCGATGGATGCCGATCGCGGCGCACGTGTCTTCCGCAACTGCACATCCTGCCATGTTCTTGAAAAGGGCGGCGCAAATGGAACGGGGCCGGGCCTGTGGGGCGTGGTTGGCGCACAGGTCGGTGTGCATGAAGGCTTCAACTATTCGGACGCTATGGGCAATGCCGGCTACACATGGAGCTATGAGAGCCTGGACGCGTTCCTGGAGCGCCCGAAGAGCTATATGTCTGGCACCAAAATGAACTTCGCGGGTATCCGGAAGGAAAGCGACCGCGCCGCCGTCATCGAATATCTGCGTCTGGCATCCGACAATCCGATGCCCCGTCCCGAACCTGCAGCGGTCGAAGTTGCGCTGAGCGTCGAAGCTGAAGAGGCTGCAACGCTTCCCGATCAGTCCGTCATTACCGATCCGACAACGGATCCATCGGAAATGGATGACAATAATATCGCGGAAGGAGGCGATCAGCCTGTCGTCGATGCGGTTGAAGACGCGGAAGTTCTCAGCCCCGAAGAGCTTGAAGACGTCGATTAGAGACGCTTCACAGTGCGCAGGTGAACATCTGCGCGCGCCATTCTTTTCAGCGCCGGCCCCAGCGGCTCCTCCACGACACCCATATGATGGGCGTTGGCATGCAGGAGGCGCGTTTTCGTCGTCAGAATGCCGACATGGCCGGGCCAGAATAGCAAATCCCCGGCCTGTTCCGGAGCGTCGACCACGTGGCCTAATGCTCTCTCCTGCATGTCGGCATCGCGGGGCGCATCAATCCCGCAGACCGCAAAACTCATCTGCACCAGACCCGAACAGTCCACCCCGCGTGCGCCGTTGCCGCCCCAAACATAGGGCTGGCCGAGATAACGTCGCGCAACTGTGACCCAGCCCGTCTCCGGATCATTCAGAGGACGCACATGATGGAGACTGAGATAGGCCCCGGACCCCAGCTGCAGATAGCCATCGCGCTGCGCCGTAACCGTAACACAGGATCCCATGGGCAAGGACATGACGATATGGGATTTCAGGTCCGGGCGACTGAACAGGGGCGCACTAAGCGTGCTGACGCGGTGCGTTCTGCGCGATGATGCCTCGACCAGCGCCTGGCTGTCGACCCAACCGACATAACCATGTCTGCGCTGCCCTGGAATCAGCGAACGGGCCCGCCCCAGAACCCAGCCGCCTTGTTCCGCGTGGATATCGAAGTCCTGACCATGGACCAGTTCGGAGAGTTGCCGCGCTCTGTGGTCAGGCTCCGACAATATCGGCGCATAGGCGAATGCCACACGATGGCGGGCGATTTTCGCGGCGCTACCGCGCGGCAAGCTGACCCTGGGGTCGCGTGCCATCCAGGCCTAGCGCCGCGAAGCGCGGCGGTTGCCCAAACCGTCTGGCAACTCGCCCTGTATCAATTCGGCGAACGCCCGCAGATAGTTGATGCCTTCCGGTGTCCGGCGCAGAACGATCGAACGACGATCGCGCGGATCATCAGCCCTGACGATATAATCATAGGATTTCAGCCGGTCGATCGCGCGCGAAATGACCGCCTTGGTCACATTGAGACGCGCGGCCAGAGACCGGACCGTATGCGGCCCTTCTTCCAGATAGACGCACATCAGAACGGCCGTTTGACGCGCCGACAGGTCCGGCATGTCGCCCGCAACGGAGCCAACCGTCACATCTTTCCACAAGGCCAGCGCGACAGTCGATGACAGGCGCGATGCTTTGACCCGAGGGTGTGATCGCGATATGGCTGCATCCTGCGGCGCATCGTCGACAAAAGCGGAAGGTTCAGGGGATTGTGAAGCGCGGTCAGGGCCGTTCGCGGTGTCCGCAGCCAAGTCCTTCTTCGCCGCCATGAACACCCCTCCCAAGGTCACTGAATCACTTCCTTATAAGGCAGACTCGCACGGTCTTGATTCATCGGTCAAGAACAAGAGGGGCTTGCCACGATAAGAATCAGTCAAGTGATTCAAAATCCTGACAACTTTTTTAACAACTCGGCTCTAGCCTTCATCCATGTTTGCCCCGAGACAGATAGCAAGCCGTTTTTCGCCCCCTCAGAGGGACAACAATCCGGCTGACGCCGCGATCCTGTCGCGCCTCAACGCGGTCCGCTTTCTCACCGTTGTGATGATCGGGATCGGCTATGCATCGACGATGGCGGTCGGCCCGCAATCGAAAGAGTGGCTACATGTTCTGGGGCACGATCCAAGCTGGTACGGTATCCAGGTTCTGTTCTTCCTGTCGGGCTGGCTGGCCTGGCGAAGCCTCTCCTCCGGACGCGGCGTGGCAGCCTTCATCCGGTCGCGAGCCTTACGCAATCTCCCCTGGGTTATCCTCTACACGCTGATCGTTTCGGTCGTGCTGTATCCGCTGCTTTGCAATCACGATTCCCCGGCTGCGCAGGGAGCGCTCCAGCTGGCACTCTATTTTTTCAAAACCGTCACGCTTGTCGATCCAGGGGGACCCTTACCCGGCGCGCTCGACGACGCGCTCTATGCCTGTCTGTTGCAGGGCACGATCTGGACCCTGCGCTGGGGCGTGGTCGCCTTTGCCGGGCTCATCCTGATCTATGCCACCGGGATGCGGACACGCACGCTGATCGGGCTTCTGGCCCTGTGCATTGCCGCCCACATCGCCATCGGCAGCTGGTCGTTGCGCACAGAGTCGACGGCCTTCGACCCGCTCGTGCCGGGCCTCCGCTTGGGTTATGCGTTTTTGTTCGGCGCGGTCATGCGATCGGTGAACCATGTCCGTCTCAAAAGCTGGCGCGGCTGGCTGGCGATCAGTGCCACCTGTCTGGGCCTGGCGACATTGCATTATGTCGGCCTGACCTGGACCCATATGATCGAAGTGCTGGCCTCGCTTGGCTGGTGCGCGCTGGCCATGGCGCTACTGCTTAGCCCCCTTGCCGGCCTGAGAAGATGGCCGAACCTGACACTCCCGACCTATCTCGGCATCTGGCCCGTCGCGCAGTGGCTTTTGTCACAGCATCCGGACATATCAGTGCCCACGCTCGTCCTCGCGACCGTGTCGATCAGTGTCGGCCTCGCCCTGTTCCTGCGCGGCTTGCTGAGCCTAAGCGTCAGCCCCGCCCATCGGCGTGTTCAGACCGCCTGAGGCCAGCCAGGAAAACAGTGCCCTGACAGCATAGACATCCGCCCCTTTCGGATGGCCGGGGCGGGACGCAGGATTCCAGCCGTAAACGTCGAAATGCATCCACGGCATGTCCGCCACAAACCGTTCCAGAAACAATCCCGCCGTGACGGATCCGGCAAAGGACCCGCCCGCATTCTTCATATCGGCGATCGGAGAGCGCAGCATGGCATTATAGGGCTGCCATAACGGCATCGGCCAGACCGGGTCGAGTTCGGCCATGGCATGACGCGCGACCGCATCATGAAGGTGCGGACGATTTGTGAAGAACGGTGGCAGCTGCGGGCCGAGCGCAACCCGCGCCGCGCCTGTCAGCGTGGCGAAATCGATCATCAAGACGGGATCATCTTCGCTCGCCTTCGTCAGGGCGTCGCCCAGAACCAGGCGGCCTTCCGCGTCCGTATTGTCAATTTCAACGGTCAGACCTGCGCGCGAAGTCAGGACATCGCCCGGTCGGTAGGCATTGGCGCTGACGGCGTTTTCGGCGATCGCCAACAAACAATGCAGGCGAACGGGCAGTTTTGCCGCCATGATCATGGAAGACAGCGCCAAGGCATGCGCCGCCCCGCCCATATCCTTCTTCATCAGGCGGGCGCCCGACGCGCTCTTCATATTTACGCCGCCCGTATCGAAGGTGATGCCTTTGCCGATCACCGCCAGACGCGGATGATCCGGATCGCCCCATTCGATTTCAACCAGACGCGGCGCTTCATGCGCGGCTCGACCGACGGCGTGGATCATCGGATAATTCTGTTCCAGAAGATCATCACCGACGACGACGCTCACATCGGCGTCATACGCATGGGCCAGGTCTTCGGCGGCCTGCTGCAAGGCCACGGGGCCCATATCGCCAGCAGGCGTATTGATGAGGTCCCGCCCGAGCGCCGTGGCCCTGACCGAATCCATGATGGATGCCGCATCCACATTCTCACCCAGCACAAGCATGGCCGGGTCCGGCGTATCTTTCAGATAGCGGGAGAAGCGGTATCCGCCGATCCCCCAGCCGATGGTTGCAAGCCGTTCGGACCAATCTTCGGGTAGCGAGGCCAATCGGTAGAAGCCCGCCGGCAGCGCCGTTGCGAGCTGTCCGGCGCGCATTTCCGCGTCCATGTCGCTTTCAATCTCACCACAGCCCAGCAGCACTGCCGCGATCTGTCCGTCCTCTGCGGGAAGATTGACCGTCTGTCCCGTCTCTCCCGCAAACCGGTTGGCTTTGGCAAAGCCGACTTGGGCTGACGGCAAGTCTTCGGACAGTATTGCCCAGTCATCAGGTCGAACGGCGTGGATCGGCACGACAGGTTCGCCATTAGGCACGTCGATGATCGGGGTCAGATTAAGGCTGTATGTCATGGTGAAATGCTCTTCATGTCCAGAGCGGCCCTGTAAAGGTCCCATTAACTCTAGCTCTTTACGATTGTTAACAAAATCGCGCAGGGACGCAATCGGCATTTGGCCGAGCGGCCCTGCCCGCCAATCTGCCCGAGGCTCCTATGCCGCATTCTCGATCCCGTTTACGCCGCGCCTCAGCGCTTCTTCTTGGAAGCGCGATGATCCTGTCGGCATGCGCCGTCGCCCCTGGAATGACCGATCAGGAAGCCTCGATGCGTGACGAGATCGCCGTCGAGCGCTTCATGCCGGCCACGCGCGAAATGCGGGACAATATCGAGACCCAGGAACTATTCGCCCAAGCCGCGTTCTGGTCGCATGAATATGAGCTAAACCCCTCTGATCTGGAAGCCACGATCAAGCTCGCATCCGCCGTGCGGCGACTGGGTAATCCGGGTCGGGCCGCCGAAATCACGCAGACCTCGCGCGCCATTCACCCGCGTAATCCCTATCTTCTAGCGGAGCATTCAGCGGCCCTGATCGCTGAAGAGCGCGCTCTGGACGCCATTCCCGTCATCGATGATGCCCTGCGGATAGCGCCAGCCTATGGTCGCCTCTGGTCACTCAAAGGCGCGGCACTCGATCAGATGGAAGAATATGATGCAGCGCGTCAGCACTATCAGCGTGCACTGCAAATCACGCCGAACGACCCGAACGTCTTGTCCAACCTCGGGCTCAGCTACGCCCTCGCCGGTGATCTCACCATGGCCGAAACATGGCTACGCCGCGCGACTGAAACACCGGGTGCGGGAGCCGGGGTCAGACAGAACCTGGCTATGGTGCTGCAATTACAGGGTCGGACAGAAGACGCCGAGCGGCAGACGCGCCTGTCGCGATTGACGCGCGGAGACCGCAAGCTGCCGCCCGAGCCCGTTCCGGCCTTCACGCCGCGCCAGCCATCGGCAGGCACCGCCTCGGTGCCGGGACAGTATGCGCCAAGACGGGCCAATCCTGCGCGTCAGATGAATTCAATGGCTGGGCCGCGGCTCACGACGACAGCACCAGACGGACGACAGTTTACCTCTGCTGCCGATGCAGCCCGCGCTGCCGCCCGTCAGAGGCAGGGCAACGGGTCTGCAGCCGCGTCGCCGCAACCGCTCTATACGGGCGCACCCATGACACAGGAACAGGCGGCTATTCTGTCGCAAATTCAGCAGTCCAGACAGGCTGGCGTGGCCGAAATGGACGGTTCCATGAATGCGCCGCATGTCGTCGGGCCGAGCCTACAGACCACACAGCCCTATGCTTATCAGCAACCCCCAGCGACCGCGCCCGTGCAGAGCGGCGGTTATCCCGCCCCGGAGGCGCAAACGACACGGCGCACGCCGGCCCGTCAGCGGCGCTGAGGCCACCTGACACGCAAGAAAAAAGCCCGGCTCGACAAGCCGGGCTTTTTTCTTGGTCGCGCTCGGTATGATCTATGAAAGCGCTCCGGCTAGGCGCATGGCCGCCGGAGTCAGGATCACGATAAACAGCACGGGCAGGAAGAACACGATCATCGGGACCGTCAGCTTGGCCGGCAAAGCGGCTGCCTTCTTCTCGGCGGCCATCATCCGCATCTGCCGGTTCTCATTGGCCATTGTTCGCAGGCTTTCGCCCAGCGGGGTCCCGTACCGCTCAGCCTGAATGAGCGCGGTCGCCACGGAGCGAATGCCGAGGTGATCATTGCGCCGCGCGAGGTTTTCAAAGGCGGCCCGCCGCGAGGACAGGTAGGAAAGCTCTGCCGTGGTCAGGTGAAACTCCTCGGCCAACTCTACCGAGTTTTCCGCCAGTTCATCGGCGACACGGGCGAAAGCTAGTTCGACTGACATGCCCGATTCCACGCAGATCAGAAGTAGATCCAGCGCATCTGGAAAGACTGCCATGATCGAGGCCAGTCGTTTCTTGGCCATGTTTTTCACATAGATGCCTGGCAGGTAGTAGCCGAACACGACCAGCCCCAGCGTCGCGGCCGCCCGTTGCGCCATCGCCCAGCCCGGCGTGTTGAGAATGATGAGAAAAACCAGCCCGAAACAGCCAAGCGCGATAGGCAGGATCATCCGGAAGAAATAGAATTTATAGATCGGCCCCTGCCCGCGAAGCCCGGCCTGAGCCATTTTGTCCCGCAGATCCGTGGCTTCCAGCAGGCGTTCAAGACTGAACCTGTCGACCAGCTTCCGCGCCAGACCCTTGTCATTCGTGCGAAGACTGCGCTCTCCGTTCAACTGATCCATGCGCGCGCCGCGCAATGTGTCGCGCTGAGCCGAAACGGAGGCCATGCGCTTCTTCAGCTTATCACCCTCAAACAGAGGCACGACGATCATATAAACTGTTACCGCAAGCAACAGTGCGATTACGAAGTAACCCGCATTGGTCAGAAGCTGAAGAGTGCCGTCCGTCATCGCGCCACCCTAATATTTGAAGTCGATCATTTTGCGCATGATGAAGATACCCATTCCCATCATGACCGCACCGATCATCAGATTCTGCTGACCGCGATCCGTTGTGAAAAGTTGCGTCATATAATCCGGCGACATGATGGAAACGAGGCCCATCACCACGATCGGCAGTGCGCCGATGATAATCGCGCTCATCTTCGCTTCTGCGGACAGAGCCTTGATCTTCTCCGCCAGAATTTTTCGCGAGCGCAAGACGTTGGACAGGTTGGCCAAAGATTCCCCCAGATTACCGCCTGTCGTCTTCTGAATATTCAGGACTGTGGCAAAGAAATTGACTTCCGCGATTGGCAGACGTTCGAACATCTGCTCCAGACAGATTTCGATCGGCACACCAACAGCCTCGGCTTCGACAACACGCCTGAATTCCGCGCCCATTGGATCCGGGCTTTCATGGGCGATGATCTTCAGGCAGTCGCCTAAGGGCAGTCCGGTCCGCACACCGCGCACGATGATGTCCATACCGTCCGCAAAATGGGCCACGAACTTTTTCTGCCGACGCTTGATCTTCATGTTCAGCACCATCCGCGGCAGACCAAAACCGGCCACGAAACTGGCGGCTGCCAGCAACAGGATCGGGAAGCCCAGAATGAGCCCCAGAACGGCAACGACCAGCGCGATCGCCAGCGAGATGGTCAGAAAAGTCGACCGCGACATGGACACATCGGCCTGAAGCAGTTTGGCATTGATAGACTTGGCCGCTTTCTTTTTGGACTTTTGCGTGTCCTCCAGTTTCTTCAGCGATTCCTCGATCTGTTTGCGGCGATTACCGCTTTCGTCGACTTTCGTCTGGCCGCCGCGTAGACTGGCGGCGATGGACTTTTTGCCCGTATAGGTGCCCACGCGTGCAGACTTGGCCGACCCGCCACTCCCGCTGATCAGCATATAGCCGATAATGCCGACAATGCCGGCGCCGGCCAGAGCCAGTATGAGCGTCTGCTCCATCAGCCGCCAGCCTCATCGAGCGCCATGGCGAGGTCTTTTTCCAGATTGAAGTACCGGGCACGGTCCCAGAAGGCCGGACGGGCGATCCCGGTTGAGCGATGCTGACCGATAATGTTGCCGTCCGCGTCCTCGCCGTCCATTTCATACTTCAGCAGGTCCTGCGTCACGATCACGTCGCCTTCCATGCCGATCACCTCGGTAATGTGAGTGATGCGACGTGAGCCGTCACGTAGGCGGGTCGCCTGAACGACCACGTCGACGGAACCGACGATCATTTCACGGATCGTTCTGGCGGGCAGCGAGAAGCCGCCCATAGTGATCATGGATTCGAGCCGCGACAGCGCTTCGCGCGGGCTGTTGGCGTGCAGCGTCCCCATCGAGCCGTCATGACCCGTATTCATGGCTTGCAACAGGTCGAACGCTTCAGGGCCACGCACCTCGCCAACGATGATCCGTTCGGGACGCATCCGCAGACAGTTCTTGACCAGATCGGCCATGGTGACCTTGCCCTTGCCTTCCAAATTGGGCGGGCGCGTCTCCAGACGGACGACGTGCGGCTGTTGCAGCTGCAATTCGGCGGCGTCTTCGCACGTGATGATGCGCTCATCCGGATGGATGAAACCAGTCAGACAATTGAGCAGTGTCGTCTTGCCTGAACCGGTACCGCC